>DATBMS010000034.1:0-14396 GCA_036554685.1 Nitrososphaeraceae archaeon
TTGGTGTTCAAGCATGATTATATCATACAAGTTTGTCCCATTATTGCTAAACAGCAAAGTGCCAGTATGAACGTCTTTGTCAGTCAAAATATCAACACTCGATTTTGGAGTTAACCACTTCAAGTGATCTGCTATTTGAATAAGTGCTGACCATGTTTTAGGATTTTGGTCAAGCTTGCTCAATAATAGGTCAGTATACTTAGTTGTATTTGGAGACATGTTCGTCTTATTTTCCTCTGCTTTATACATCTCATAAAACATATAGAATGATTTATCATAAGCGGCTTCGGTAAATGTTGCTTGTACAATTGCAATATTTACAGCTTTCTGCGTGGCATTAATTTTTTTCTGTGCATCCAAATTTTCTGGTTTATTTTCAAGATTTAAATTAATACAATTGTTAGCATCATTGATTTGCTTATTAAAGACAATCTCTTCATTTCCTGTAGCGTTGTTAGTCCACACCACATACACGTTATTATCCTGTGAAACAGCAATTTGTGGATCGACTGACCATCCCGAGTAATTACTTAAATTCACAGTTTCATCAAAACTAGCGCCGTTATCTGTACTTCTTGTGAAGTATATCTGTCCATATTTTTCCTGAAAATTGTTAGTCCACACCACATACACGTTATTATCCTGTGAAACAGCAATTTGTGGATCGACTGACCATCCCGAGTAATTACTTAAATTCACAGTTTCATCAAAACTAGCGCCGTTATCAGTACTTCTTGTGAAGTATACATCGCTAATCAAGGCTTTAACGTCGGCATGGTGCACCTCTCTTCCGCTGTGCCATACAAGATATACATTATTGTTGCTAAGGTCTACTGCAATTCGTGGGCTGAATACCTTGATGCCTACACCGTCATCTCTTAATTCGTGCAGGATAATCGGATTGTTAAAACTAGCGCCGTTATCAGTACTTCTTGTGAAATATATCTGTCCATATTTTTCCTGAAAATTATTAGTCCATTCTACATACACATTATTGCCAGATGCAACTATTTGTGGAAACCCATTAAATCCAGTATTGTTGCCTAGATTTTTTACTGTTTCAAAACTACTCCCATAATCACTGCTTCTTGCAAAAAGGATGCCTTTAGTTGCGTCATGCCATACTACATACACATTATTCCCTGATGCTGCTATTTGTGGCAGTCCATTAAATCCAGTGTTGTTCCCAAGATTTCTCGCAGTCTCAAAACTAGCCCCGTTATCATTGCTTTTTGCAAAAAATACGGCACCGTTATTTCCTGGGGTCTGTTCCCATGTTACGTATATATTATCTCCTGAAATAGCCATCTTTGGATCCAAAGAGCCGCCTTCTCCAATTCCCAAGTTTATAGTCCTATTAAATGTACATCCATTATCCGAACTTTTTTTGAAGTATACATCACGACTTCCTGAACTATCATCAATCCACAATAGATAAATGTTATTTCCGCTTTTCATGATTTGAGGCTCTTCTGAATGTCCAGTATTGTTACTGATATTAAATACCCCGCTATTATATCCTATAGAATCTCTATGAGCTTTACTATCGACTGATACAGTAGCTTCTGCACTATTATCGAATTGCAGGATTCCAAATATAATGACAAGTATCATTAGGGATGTGGAAAAGAAAAGCGAGATATGTAGCAAAATAAATAATCAGCAGGAATATTTTTTATTCAATATATAAATGATTATAACAAGTAAGGTACAATTGGGAAATCTGTCAATTTACTTTACTTATTGAGGCACAAACCTTATCCAAAATGCAAGTTAGCTTAATTGATGTAAGAAATTCCTAAGAGCAAATCAACTTACTCAAGTCATAGTCATGGTGTGATTATCTAGTCGCGGATCTGGTCCACCGGACATCAGTATTTCCGATTATCAAACGGATGATTGCTATAATTGTAAACAAATGTGTATATGAATAAGTAATTATTGAATCCCTGAGACTAAGGCCTATTAATATCAATACAGCCCCTATTAACAAGGTTGTATATATCCCCAGATATGAGATTACCTCAATTGTAGCCAGAATGGCTAATGCCAGTAGGCAACAGGACAAAATAGGAGATATAACATAAACAAAAAACCTGTAGGGTAAAATTATTGTTCCAAAGTATCCATAATTACGATTAAATAATAACGTTCTAAATCTTAATGTTTCAATTAATCCTCCCAGTGTCCTTCTCGATTTAATCCTAAAGTAATCAAGGAATTGAGTAGGAGATCGTTCTACAAAGTGTGCGTGCTGATTCACAATAACTCTAAATCCTTTAGATATGACTTGAAGAGCTATATTTGAGTCATCAGCTAGCGTGTCCTCATCTACTGTATCTATTATTCCACTTCTAAATGCGCAGGCTTCCCCTGATAACCAGGAGGTAGAATGGGTTGTACTTTCCAATAGCCTGATTTTATCCTTATGCAACCAGAATTTATATTCAGATTTTGAAATGTGACTTTCTTCTCTATTTGGTACGTCATAAATCGCAGAAACTGCCCCAACACTAATGTCCTTGAATGAATCAACAAGTTGCCTTATAGTTCCTCTATCATACAGCGTACTTCCATCAGTAAGAATAATTATCTCACCTTTACATCTTTGTAAACCCAAATTGATGGCATGAGCTTTGCCTTTTCTTTCTTGTTCTGTTATCAAAATTACAGTATTTCCAAAATGAGATTTAATGATTGATCGGGTTTTGTCAATGGATCCGGAATCGATAACAATTACTTCGAGTTTATTTTTAGGATAATCACTTTCAAAAATATTGTCAAGTCTTCGCTCTATTTCGTGTTCTTCGTTATAGGCTGGAATTAGGATAGATGTCATGGGCAACTCCGAATCGGAATAAAATTTTGTAACTATATTATCGGTTAACAATTTTTTGTCTTTCTGTGATAACCTCTTCAACAATAGTGGATAAGCAAAATGAATCCCGAGAACCATGAAAAAAATGAATATAAAAGTTGAAATGAACATCAACTCAATAACAAGAGATAACACAAATAATAATTTTAGCATTTATGAAGGCTTCAATCGTTCGTCGGTGGAGCTACAATTCAATGGACACTCATGTGCAGGCTCAATAAACTACCAGAATTGGCTTGAAATGAAGATCCTAAGTATCTTGTTGAGTAACGATGAGTTATTATGCATTGTCTTGCTATCAAAAGATATCCAATATGAGAGAATAATCTACTTGGATTAACATGCTATACTCACGTAACTACCACTCGTATATCACTAACGATATTGTCATTAGGTATTTTGCCTTTTAATTTACCTTTGTAAACTTGGAACTTTTCCTTGTCACAAAAACTAGTGTAAGATCACACCAAAAAAGCGTAAATAAGTAACTTTTCTAATATATGTCTAGGAATATAAATCTACTATACTCATTAGTTGTTTGATTTTGCGGTTGTTTTTTCAACTGTTCTCTAAATGAAATCATGTCAACTAGATTCCAGAATTTGATGTCTTTTGCACCACGAAATGAAAATTCTGTGATGCCGTTGAACTTCAATTGTCTTCCTGTCGAATAAAGATCACCAAAATCTGTCTTTAAATGTTTAAGATCAATTTTGAGGCATTCTTATGTACTTTAATCAATATACATTTCTATAAGTAAAATACAATTACGATTTTACAACATGTACTGGGATAGCCCACCAATAAATCAGTTACTTGAGAAAGAACAGAATAATATTGGCGACTTTTTCTGGATACATTTCTGTTATTGAATGTCCACCTTCTATCTGAATTAGCGTTGAGTTAGGAATGTTTTTAGCCATTCGTATTGAATTAGATGGTGGTGTCAAAGCATCATCTTTACCTACAAGGATTAGTGTTTCTTGTTTTAAATCCTGTAATTCATGACATGTTCCCACCCAATACAATATAGCATTGTTTTGCGCGATTATTGTTTTATCGGATATTATTTCGTGTGAAGTAGGCAAAGTATTAAAGTCAAATCCATTAGGATAATTTATCTCCCTTAACTTTTGTTTTATTTCAGATGGTTTAGAGTTTAGAGCATCTATGACTTCTTCAGATAGTGCCGCTAATCTCTGTCCACAGTGAGACGACACTAATACCAATTTGTCTATCTTATTAGAAGTTAGGGCCAATTCTTGCGCTATCATCCCACCCATCGAAGAACCTAATACGTCTGTTTTTGTTATATTAATTGCATCCAAGAATAGTTTGGTATCCTGAGCAAACTGTTTTATTGTAAATAGCTTATCACCTGCTGTAGTGTTACCTACTCCCCTGTTACTAAAAGTAATAACTGTATGATTTTCCGCTAATTTTTGTATTAATTCTGGCTGCCATGAATCTAAACGACCTCCAAAACCATTTATCAAAAGAATTGGATCACCTTTACCTTGTATGTTATATTTAACTGATATATCACCTACCAGTACCTGTTCAGCATTAGCTACTGGTAAGAAAAAAATGTAAAGTAACAGCAGTAGCAGAAATTTCATATTTTACAATATTTCTACTCTTTATCCTGTATATTACTATCGGAACTCTTGTATCAAAGAATGTAGGCCTAACTAAATTGTTTAAATCTTACAATTTACAATATAAATATATTGGTCATGGCTGTGAGAAAAATAAAGGTTAAATGAATAAAGCACCATCCAAGGAAATTGTTAATAGTAGTAACTCAAGTCAGAAGATAATAGTATGCGTTCCCGCTTATAACGAAGCAAAAAATATTGGAAATATAGTTAAAGGAGCACAAAAACATTCGAATGAAGTGATTGTTTGCGATGATGGTTCTTCTGATGATACATCCATGCTTGCTAAAGAAGCTGGAGCCGTAGTCGTCAATCATCCCAAGAATCGTGGTTATGGTATGTCAATCCGTACACTTTTTCAGAAAGCGCTAGAAAGAAAGGCAGATATTATAGTGACGATAGACGCAGATGGTCAGCATGATCCTGAGCAAATTCCAACCATTGTTGAACCTATACTAAAAGATGGATTTGATATTGTAATAGGTTCTAGATTCAAAGATGGCAGAGATGACTTAAGAATTCCGTTGCATAGGAGTTTTGGAATCAAGACCATAACTAAATTCACAAAGCAAGCTTCTTATAAGAATCTTACAGATGCACAAAGTGGTTTTAGAGGGTACAAAAGACATGCTTTAGAAACTATGAACCTAGCAGAGGATGGAATGCAAATATCAACCGAGATATTATTGAGAGCTGGTTCTAACAAACTAACCGTTACAGAAGTGCCAGTAAAAATTAATTATGATGTTGAAAATGCTTCAACTCATAATTTTCTATCACATGGTATGCGTGTGCTATTCAGTGTTATTCAATTTATTTCATTTAGGCACCCGTTACTATTTTATGGATTACCCGGCATTGCTCTTCTTGCTGTATCTGGATATTTTATTTACAATGCGTTAGAATTGTTCTCTGAAACTAGATTTATTTCAATCAACATGATACTGTTGTCAATAACTGCAACTATTATCGGGATTATCTTGCTTACTACAGGGAATATCTTATTTACTATTGTCCTTATGTTGAGAAAAGGAACTAAATTGACTTTAGCATTTAGAATAATTCAATTCATTTCTTTACGGCATCCATTAATATTTTATGGATTGCCTGGAATTGCCTTCCTGGGCGTATCTGGATATTTTGCCTACAATGCATTAGATTATTTCTCGTCCTATCGATATCTAACGATACTCCTCACAAATAGGTTGTTCATCACCGTAGGTACCGCAATTATTGGAATAGTCTTATTGACTACCGCAATCATGCTTTACTCCATAGCTGCAATGTTAAAAGGTAAAATAAGAACAGATTTATAATTGTCCTGTGTGGGCCCTAGTTTTAGGACTCCGATTTAAGTTCCCATAAAATATGGACCGACGGTAAATCTTAGGTAAACTTATTCTGCCTATCTGACCAGCACTCATACTTTATTAGAGCATAGGATATTTCCAATGTGCGATATGTATGACTTTACTATTCTTACTATGATGGCTTTAAAAACGCCGGTAATTTTTCTCTTTAGATCAGGTTGAATAATATATTCATAAAGTGTACTCTTTAGATCTGGTACTGAATAATACATTTATAAAGTGTAGTATCATGGAAAAATTAATCATCAATAAGGTTTAAAGTCGCTCTTGATTTTCCTAAAATTGGTACTAAACTAAATGGTCAAATAAAATTCCTTAGCTTGTTATTGACAGGCTCAAGCAAGAACAGTCGAGCTTAATTTTTTAAGAGAAACCAGAGGACTTCACCAAAAAAGTCAATAAAAAGGAGAAAATAAATAAACTGGATAATCGCTCTACCATGACAATGTATTATATTATTGCAATTGGAATATCTTTAGCAATTGTTCTGCTTACAGGATCAATTTTGTCTTCAACAATATCTCTATCAAATAAAAATTATTTTGGTTTATTTAAAGCATCAGGATTGGTAGGAGATAAACTACCAATTATTTCAGATTCCTCGCTAAAGATAGAGTTAATATTCCAAAAAGAGATCAAGCACAAAGGAGGGACTCCAACACCTGTAACTAGTATTGCATTTCTACGTGCAAACGATATTTTGATGTTAAATAAGAATGAAGGTATTGTCAATAGGATCGTAAATGGTGTTCTCTTAGCAGAACCCTTACTAGATGTAAATGTTGCAAGTAGAGGGGAAAGAGGCATGTTAGGAATAGCTACCACTGGTTCAATCCCCTCTAACGATAAAAAAGGCGATGTTAAATATGTTTTTCTGTACTACACTGAATCGGCAAAAAGAGACGGTAGTGACATTTGTCCCTCAACGTATTATTGCGAGTCAGATACAGAAACAATAGGTAATCAGCTTTATAGATACGAACTGAATGAGAATAAACTAATTAACCCTAAGCTTTTACTTCATCTACCAGCTTGGCCCGCATCAGCTCACAATGGTGGTATAATAATAATAGGCCACGACAACAATCTCTATGTTACTGTAGGAGATCTTGCAGGTTCATCTAATGAGACTTCACGAACTAAAGCCCAAAATTATAAAAATGGAACAGAACCTGACGGAAGGGCCGGAATATTAACACTTAGTCAAGACGGTAGACCTACTTCTGACCCAATACTGGGTAATGAATTTCCTTTAAATCTTTATTATGCGTATGGGATAAGAAACAGTTTTGGAATTGATTTTGATCCCATTACACACGAGCTCTGGGATTCCGAAAATGGCCCAGATTATGGTGATGAAATTAATCTTGTTAAACCAGGATTTAACAGCGGTTGGCAAGAAGTTCAAGGTATATCGAAACCAAAGTATGAGGTCATGCGGGAAAGGCAGCACTTACTACGAGGAGGGGATCTTATTACGGGAGAAGAATCACTTAAATCGCTTAGGAAGGAGTTGGTCAACTTCAACGGAAAAGGAGAATACAGTGCGCCCGAATTCACCTGGAATAATTCGGTAGCTCCAACACAAATTAAGTTTCTTCATTCTGATAAATATCCAAAAGAATACGATAATGATTTATTTATAGGCGATACCAATAATGGATATCTATACCATTTCGACTTAAGCAAAGATAGAAAAGCCCTGTCCCTCAATGGACCACTTGAAGATAAAGTAGCAAACACCCCCAAAGAGCTTGACAAAGTAATTCTAGGGGTCGGATTTGGTCAAATTACTGATATAGAAGTGAGTCCTGACGGTTATCTACATATACTTTCACACAATGGAAACATGGTAATGATATTCAAGATTACGTCTAGCAAAATTTGATATTATTATAACAATCTAAGAACTGATACATTAAGGTTAAATTGAATAATGAAAATTATCCGGGATAAGAAAACCATATTCGGCGTTTGTCCCTCAGGGTCCTCTTTGATAAGGTAGCCAATAATACCAAGAGCTGAATGATGTAATCTCTGCAAAGGGATTTGGTGGCATCACAGATATAGAAGTAGGAGATGATGCATATCTATATGTTCTTTCCTAGGTTAACAGTTCAATCTACCGTTTGTTCCAGATAATTGAATAATGAATTGACACTCTGTTTTCAGAAATTCTAATACAGATTGTCCTATTCACTAGTGGAAGCATCTCCATAGCTGAAATGTTGAATGGTAAAATAAGAACAGATTTATGATAAATTTATGAACACTTAGTTTAAATAGTGGAGGAGTATCATTTGCCTCCAATCCCAGATATTATTGTTAACAAATAAATATGATGTTGAGCCGGGTAAATGTTCTATAATTACTTAATAGAAAAATCTAGAGTTAACTTTAAATAAATGGTTACTTAAAGACCAGTTGAATGACTAAAGCATTAGATCTAACGATTGTGGACTTGTCCACAAATAAGTCGAAAAGAGAAATTGGTAAAGGCTGCAGCAGTGGCGGGGGCGGCGGCGACAGTTCCGGCGGCGGCAGTTCGAGCGAATAGGCAAAGGCTAAAGGCCTCGATACTGATTTCTTTTCCCTTCATTTTTTTTAATTTTAATTTCTGGCAGAATCTATTGATAAATATTTTTAAAATCCAGTAAAACAATATATTTAATTAAACTATTTTATAAACCCATATTGGTATCAGCCTTGATTTTTATTATCTTTATTTGCGTGTTTTAACGTAAGATCAAACATTATCGTTTGTGGTAATAACTGAGATTTGATATGATTGTACGGGGTAATTCGTTATTCGCAGCCCCGCCGCACCAACCTGCTTTGGAAACAAAAAGCCGAACGATACAAGAGCACTACTATAAAATTATTTAAATTAACATAGCCTCTTGTAAAAATCCTGATATGGAATTTAGGTGGTTATAATCCGAAATTCTTGCGCAGAGAATTACGAATTTCAGACTCATTTGGAAGAGAGGATAACGGTACTGAGAATAATACTTTTTCTATGTATGCATCTACACAACACAGTTTTCTGTACTTGAACACGTATCAGAATTGAATGGAAATTTTTCATACAATTCAGAAGAGTTCTGATGATGGTAAAGCGAGTAATAAAGTAGGTGAATTTAATCATCAGTATGCCAAAATTCTTGTGTTTTTTTAAACAATTCTTTACATAAAAAATGTACCTGATCTCCAGTGCTAATTATTGTGGGTCAAACTTTTCTAATAGTATTTGTTTATAGAACTTCTATTACACAGACTTTCTTCAAGAAGGGATGTGATCGTCAGCAAATTGTCAATTCCTTCATGTTTATAATGGCTACAGTCATCCAATATTTTATCTAACACATCAGATGACAAAAAATTTGCTATTTTGTTGCAGTTTCTTGCTTGTTCCCTTATACATTGAATTATGTTCGAACCATCATTATAATTATAGGCTCTCTTATCATAGTTTTTTTTAAGGAATCTTCTTAACCTTCGGTGCTTGAATGAGAGAGATAAAATATATTGAAATATTTTAAATTTCAATGATAAGATGGAACACCCCCAATCTGAAGTATTGATTGCCGTTACTGTTGGAGATATAGAAAACAAGAATTTTCTATACAAAGCTAGTTTTTCCTTGTTTTTATCTGAGCAATTAAAGATGTACTTGAAAAATGGAATTGAGTAAAATGGAGCCACAGTCCAAAAGTAAATTCTATTTACATCTTCAATTTCAAAACTAAAGTTTGCATTATCTTCAAAAAAGTAAAAATGTGCACTCTTTAGGCTTAAATCTTCTTCAGGATATGAAGACAAAATATTTTTTAATTCATTCATTATTTCAGTTGCACTCATCTTTGTAAGAGCTGCAACTATTCTAAGGGGAAGGTGGCCTTTTACATTTAAAATTCTCCAGGCCCCAATTTCGGTATCTGGAACATCGAAGTATAAATCAGCAAATGACACGTCTCCACCATGACCTGTAAAAAAATTAATTGATGATCCATATTTGTCCTTTAGTTGTTCTAGAAACCGAGGCAAAAAACCATGTGCTAAATAGACTAATCCGCTCTTGTTTCTTAGTAACGCTAGTAGGTTTTCAGATTTTGGTACCATAATATCATATTTTTCAAGTTCAATACCCAATACACTTGCTAATTTTTCAGCTATCTCCGTTTCTGAGGAGTTACCCACGACGGGAGCCCAGTTGGGCTCAGGGGATGTTACAGCATAAAAGTGGATATTGTTCTTATGCAAACTTGCGGCAATGGCCCTTGAATCAAGGCCACCACTTAGAGAGATTAGATTCGTTGCATTTTGATCCGCTCTATTTTTACATGCTTCAAGAAATAGTGGAACCAGACCTTGTACGTTCTGTTTAACACTCTCATTGGCATATAATTTATTTTCAAAATTGAAGACATGAAGATTATGGGTTTCAATTTTTGAATTGTGATCACGCACTATCAACACAGAGGCTGGTTCTAATCTAGAAACATTATTTAGCAGTGTTCGTCTGCCCATTGTATGGGAAAATAACAAGAATTGTGCAATTCCCATCATATCAAATTTGTTTCCATTTTGATGAGTATTATGAATTAAGTAAGAAATGAATTGTATTTCCCTTGATGCTATTAGCTCTGCTCTATCTTTAACGTAATAGTATAACGGAAGGCGACCTAGCACATCATTCATCAAAAAGAAATCTTTATTTTTTTTGTTCAAGGCGTATAATACAAAGTCTCCATCTGATTCAAGCAACCAATCTTTGATAAATTTTTTGTTTTTCCCTATTGTAAGAACGTTACTAAAAATGTAGCTGGTTACCTCGTTTAATTCATTATCTAACACGGACTCACGTTTGCCGTAAATCTTTCCCTCTATGCATACCCAAAAATTATTATTATCTAATATTTTTACTGGGTACTCAGGGTATTTTGTGGATAGTATTAAATAGGGATGCTCTTTGAATAATATTTCTTCTTTATAGTACTTGTTATGGAGAATTGATTTTGAGGCTTTCAGGAATAGTTGATCGCCAGAATCATCCATTTCTTGCACCTTATTGAAATCACATTTAAGACTTATACCAGGCATGCGGCTTTCGATAAAATGAGTCTCTGTATTGGTCGTATTTAATTAATTCTGTTATTGAACTATGCGTTAGACGTTAATACATTATTTTTATGTTTTCATTGATTCTGGCAGTTAATGAACAGATGGTATGCTTACTAGCCTATGAATAACTTGCAAATATTAGAGTGTTGGAAGAAAGTGTTGTTTGATAATAGTTGGATAAATGATGTTTTTTTAATCATTAAACACAATAGACAAATCGTGAGCAAAGTAATAAGTTTCCAATTGAAGTTCTAAAAGCTTCAGATAAACTTAATATGACCTCGAGTACAGGGTGTTACGAGGGCAAATTCATTGCCGTTAAGCATTGCAATAATTTTGATGATTACAATCGTTTTTTCAACTTTACCGTACTTACAGCAGCAGAGCCTGGCTGCTTCTAGTAATGTGCCAAGCGATTCCTATATTAATATTAGTGATAACAAGGGAGATTCAATTTATCCCTCAATAGCTGCATCAGCGGATAATGTCTATGTAGTCTGGCAGGACAACTATATGGGCCAAAGCGTTTCCTATGACAAGAAAAATTATGATATACTATTCACAAGGAGTACCAATAGTGGAAAAAACTTCGAGAATTTTACAAAGCTAAGTAACAGTATTGAGCTATCAGGACGTCCAATAGTAACCGCATTCGACAGTAATATATATGTGGTTTGGATTGAAGACACTCCCGAAGAAAAGCAAATATGGTTTAGGAAAAGTACAGATAGTGGGAGTACTTTTGATGAAGCAATTAATTTAGGCAGCAGCAATTATAACAGAGATTATATTCTTCCAAAGGCAATAGCAGCTTTTGGAGACAAGGTATATGTGGTATGGCGACATCTAACCGAGGACGGAGAGAGTAGTATATTATTCAGGGCGAGCAAGGACACAGGTAATACTTTTGGCGAAACAAGAGAAATAAGCGATAATGCTATTTTCACATCCTCTCCAAAAGTGTCGACATCTAATAATACTGTCTACGTAGTATGGGATGTAACGTACAATGATGGCAAGAAAGGTAACAAAAGTGAAGGTATTTTCTTTACCAAAACTTCTGATGATGGAATGACATTCAAGAACGAAAGTAAACTAAATGGGAGCAATGAATTTGGGGAAGCACAAGTGGTTGCAGATTTCAACGAAGTGTATGTTGCTTGGGCGGGATCAGTATATAACCCAGACCAACACATGAAACGAGTATTTTTAACAACAAGTTCCAACAACGGTGATACTTTTGAGGAACCGATTTTGATAAACAAGGGTTTAAGTGAGTCAGCGAATGTTGAATTTGCCAAAACCGAGGGCAGACTAGATGCTGTGTGGCAGGCAAGGGTTATGGGTAATGGTGAAATTTTTCATAAGAGTAGTTTGAGTATTAACCCACTTATGTTTGGATCAGCAACGAATTTAAGTAATACTGAAGCATTGTCTGAATGTCCTTCAGTAGCATTATCTGGGAACTCGACATATGTAGTGTGGGAAGATAACACATTCGGGAACCATGAAATTTTCCTTAAGAAAGCAGTATAAAATTGAGATAAATGGTGTTCGGTTCTTCAATTCTCAAAAATAGATATTGGATAATGACTTCATTTCTATTTTACAATTTCCATAAGACATTGAGTCCCTCATATTATCGATCACAACAAATCATTAATTCATGCTATCAGATATCAGAATACCACGTTTAGTACACAGACAGCGTTAAGCGTAGAAATATCAGAAAGCAATATATTGTAAAATAATTGAGAACGTTCGTTTCTAGAGAAACTAGAAGAAGCATAAATGACTTAACTTACATAAGAGAACAAAAATAGTGATAACTGGGATCGAACTAATTAAATAGACAAATGACTAGGGCTTAGCAGACATTTATGAGAGCTAATTTTGATAATAGATTGGGTTAATTTCAATATCGGAAGGTTTTTTGATACCGAACACAAAACATATCCTATCATTAACCATGGCGCTAGAATTCATACTTTCTTCACACACAAAGGACGAAAAAAAAGGAAGCTGTGATCTAGTAACAGAGTGCTTTGGCAGGGTGCTCGGCGCTATGTATGAGAGAGAATACGATTGGCTATTTCTAGAAAATCCTGCAGGAGCTGGAGTCATACTGATTGCATATGATGGACAAAAACCTGTCGGGCAAATATGTTCTATTCCCTGTAAGTATAAATTTATGGGTCGACATATTCCGACCGCAATAGCCGGAGAGTGGATATGTGTATCTCCAATGTATCGGGGGAAGGGTTTAATGTCTGAGCTAATTCGTCGAAGAATAACCGATGACCAGAGACTTCCATTTGTGTTAGATTTGCCTAATAAAGCTTCTATGAACGGGTTTGTAAAAGCCGGTTACCGTCAGATGAATGTGAAGCTTTTAACAAGGCCTCTTAAATTATCAAAGTGCTTTGTACATAATAAGATTCCTAAAATAGTCTTGAAGCCATTTGACATGATATGGAAGTATAGAGGCGGGAAAGACAATGCCAAATTCTCTATCGAAGAATACTCATTGCCAATGTTTGATTCTAGATTTGATGAATTCTTAAAAGCTGGGAATAATTGCGAGATGATTAAGCAACTCCACGATTCGGAATTTTTGAACTGGAGATATGGAAATTCTTCGAAGAGAAATTATCGGACAATAATATCTGTAGGAGAAGATGGTAGGCTTTATGGATATATTATTATCAGAATAGCGATTGCCTATGGTATAAAAGTTGGCTTTATTTTGGATTTTTTAGCTAGACATTCAGAGAGCGGAAGAAATCTCATATATTACGCTTTGAGGTATTTTTGGGATAGTGATGCTGCCATTGCGGCTTCACTCTGCTTTCCAAATTGTATGGAGTATATGTTACTCAGGAAGGAGGGATTTTTTATTTGTCCTCAGCGTCTACGTCCTAATCCATATATACTCTGTGTAAGGCCTTCCAGTAAAATTGAATATCAATTTGATACTAGTGTGTTGATTGATTCAAAAAGATGGTCCTTTATGTTTGGAGATTTTCAAGTCTATTGAAGTAGAATTCATCACTATCACAAGTGAATAGATCTTCATTAGGTAATAATTAATTTCAAAGTATAGGTTGAATATTTCAGTTATAATCAAAAGCTTTTGAAGTGCCATCTTACCAATTAGAAATTAATAATTCCAAGTATATTATTCCAAGTATATTATTTCTATTATAGAGAATAACTTCGCAAGTAAAGACTGACGGAGGATGTTTTTCCAATTTACCCAACTTGGAATCGAAATCTTATCGGGATTAATTTAAAGTATCTACTGACCGGTTTTATCGCGCTGAGTATGCTTACAATTTTATTTAGGCTATTGAAAAAGGGTCACTT
>DATBMS010000045.1:0-4815 GCA_036554685.1 Nitrososphaeraceae archaeon
ATAGTACTCAAGTTTAATTTAAATACCACAACCTAAACACACAACTTTTATGGGTTCGTAGCTCAGCCAGGTAGAGCGTCTGGCTCTTAACCAGTCTAATTGGGGTTAAAATGTCGTGGGTCCGAATCCCACCGAACCCGATATCTCGTTACCATAAATAGTAACGATGGATGTTATTGACTTAATTATCGATTCTCGTCTTTTCTTCTTTCGTCTCTCCTTTCTTTGATTTCTTTCATGATATGCGTCGGAAAACAATCAGGAAACCATGCTCCAAAGAGCGAAATAACTTGTCCATATGTGGTCCAGAAATCTCTACATTCCTATCCAAAGCGCCGCCTTTCAATTGCAGAAACTGTCAAATTCTGTCTAACTGTTATGGACTGTTTCTTTTATACAAACGACAAAAATGGCTTATTTTTAGTTACTAATTGACATCTTGGTAAAAGACAATGAGAAAAGAGTTTTAAATATTGTGAATTAATTTGAGGTATGGAAAAAGTTCAAAATCATTCTAGTGATAAACTAAAAAACATAAAACTGACTTTTATCGTATTCACTGTAACGATTTTTTCTATATCACTCTTCATACTGCATTCATCGTTTGCAGGACCCACAGCGCCTATCATCCCTCCAGAACTTTCTGCAACCAAAAAAAATGCCTCAACTAATGCAACATGTTCACTTCAGGATTCTACCACATTGAATGGAACACCCCAGCAAATTGAAGGTCCGTATTTTGTTGACGCCATGCCTGATAGATCCAATATTACATCTGACACTTCAAATGGTTCAGCGGAGCAAGGAATTCCATTGCGATTAATGATTCATGTGTATGGTGTAACTGACGGCGCCTGCGTTCCTATAGAAGGAGCAAAAGTAGACATTTGGCATGCCAATTCTCAGGGAATTTATTCTGGTGTCAAAGATATGGGAACATCGGAAAATAATTTTCTACGTGGATATCAAATGACGGATAAAAACGGGACCGTTCAGTTCGATACAGTTTATCCGGGATGGTATGAGGGAAGAGCAATTCATATCCATGACAAAGTTCGTATTTCTAATGGCGAACAGTATCCTTTAGAATGGACTTCACAACTTTACTTCAATAATTCTATAAATGAAGAAGTTCACGCAAAATCTCCTTATAGCGACCATGGACTTCCCGAAACTACGAATGAAGAAGATATGGTTTATTCAGGAACCTCGGCTGATGGGATGATTCAAAAGAATAGTGGAGAACAGTTGATGATCAGTATTACTAAACAAAGTGGTGCTTATTTTGGAACATTTGATATTGTTCTAAACGCAAGTGAGCAAGATTGAAATCCTAGAACACACACCAAAAGATATTATTCCTTTAATCTCTCTTTGAGTGAACTAGTGTGAAATTCCACATGGTTCCCACCGGGCGCGTAAAGCATAGCGAAGAATGTTAATTCTCACGCTTGATGCAAAACTCTCCAAAACCAGTTAATATTTAATGAATCATATCATGTAATATCCGTGACTTCATGATGTTGACGCAATTTAAGTAGAAACTTGTGCTATAATGTCTTATTTTCACAGACATTATTTCATTATGGTTAATCTTTCACAAAATTGATTTGATCCAGCCATATCAATCTGTCTTATCATGCGAATAAAAAAGCTGTTGAAAAAATTGGAGTGAGAAAAGGTAGTCAGCGTCTGCATTAGTTTAGGTCCATCCTATTAGTCTGGTAATTTCATAAATTTCAGCTTCAATTATAATTTATACACATAATTTGTTACTAAATCTTAATTACAAGATTCGCATACAGATTTTTATGAAGATTCGACTTGTAGGATCGCTGAGCTTCTTGATCTTCACGACTATAATCTTGATTATATCCTCAAATCAGATCTATGCTGGAGATAAAGTAAAATGGAAAACATTCGAGGAAAAGACCGGGCTGTTTACCATGAAATATCCATCTAACTGGATGCCAAGTAAATCAACTAATGAAGAGTATCCTTCTCTCGTTGGAATGGATTTCATCTACGCGGGTGGGGATCGCTCTGATATTGCTTCCGTTTCAATAATTGCTGATGAATCCATATTTACCAATGCATCTGACGTGGTAGACACATTTACAGCAGCACTAAACTCAAAATTCAAATTAATTCAGCCGATGGAATGCACAAATTATATAATCAAAGGGGCACAGGCATGTAGCTTAATTACTACTTACAAGGAAACTAATTTGCCAGGGAATCCGACGGTAAAGGAAATGGATATTGTTGCCATAGATGAATATGGTGTGCAATACACATTCATTTACGGAGCTAGTAAGAATCTATTTGATGATTTTCTTCCAGTAGCCGAAGAGATGATAAAATCATTTGATAGCGGTAATATTTTGTTACCCGACGGTGAACCTGAGCTAGCAACAGAGGAACTTCCAGCGCTCCCCCCATTAAGCGAAGCTCCGACGATTAAGAAGTTATAAAATGCAATGGTGACTGAGATCTTAAAGTCAATGTTTTTTTCAATCCATTCAGCCCACCAGAGTGAAAAGTATTCGACATATAGTAACAGTCTAAAGTTAATCTTTCTTATAATTACGCTAACTTTAATTCTGATTCTTCCATTATCCCAAATACAGGCTTCTGAATCTGTAGTTTGGAGGATATTTAATGAAAAGAACGGCTTTTTTACAATCAAATATCCTTCAAATTGGTCACTAGGTGAATACTATGAGAATTCATCAGCACCTATCAATATGTATTTTTTATATCAAGGTAAGGGGTCATCTTATGCACAGCTAATGGTATATGCAGAAGAATCACTTTTTTCTAACATTACGGCGCTCGTAGAAAATGAACTCACCTACATTAATAATCAGAACTACAAGGTCCTTCAACCGACACAGTGTGGAAATTATACCATAAAAAACATCAGCGCTTGTGATGTATTGGTGACATATCAGGGTTTACCAACCGAAGGTGAACCGATAATAAAGGATCTAGTAGTTGGAGCAATAGATGAACAAGGCTACGAATACATTATTAATTACCATGGCACCGAGAAATTATATGATCATTTTTTTCCAGTAGCAAAAGAAATGATCAGATCGTATAACATAACCCAAAGTGGATCATTTCCAGGTGAAGATAATTCTGAAACAGCAAAAGTCGAAGCACGAGCTTCACAATACACAAATAGTAGTTCGGTTGATGAGTTAATTAGTAACGGAGAATCATTATACGATCTAGGCAAGTATGAGGAAGCAATTACATATTTTGATAAAGTTCTTGCTTTGGACGCGAATGATACATATACGCTATACTATAAGGGAATATCACTCGAAAGTTTGGGTAAGCATGAAGAAGCAATTACATATTTTGATAAAGTTCTTGCGTTGAATCCCACTGACACAGACACATTGACCTACAAGGGAATATCACTCGAAAGTTTGGGTAAGCATGAAGAAGCAATCACATATTTCAATAGGGTTCTTTCCTTGGATCCGAATAATGCGAACACCCTGAGTTGGAAACAATATTCTCTTGACAATCTGGGCAAGTATGAAAATACGCTTACTAATTTTACACTACAGGAAACTTCTACCAGTTTGAATAGCAAGGAATTGAATGATGCCAAAGATAAAATGAAAGGTATGATGAAATATATATTAAATTCGATATTTCCACAAGCAGAAGGAAAATTCAGCAATACAGACTACGGAGTTGAAATGATGTTTCCGAAGAACTGGACTGGCTTTGAGATGAAATTTTTTCTACCTATGGCAGTAGTGTCGCCACAGGGATTTAACATCACGAGTATATATTCCCCATTCATTGAATCTTTCGTTGATAACATGGTAGAAACAATCGGTGTCAATAATGTGACTAAATTGACAGATCAACAATTTCAAGAATTAATTGAACCAAAAATACAAGAATCACTCGATTCTCTTTCTAAAAGCTTGATGGAATATTTGGACAACAAGACGTCTTTAATGAGTATCACCATTTATGATAAAGAACTAATGCGCTTAACAACTTCTACCGATCCGAATTTTACAACGTCAATTGATTCATTAACATCTCTGTATGAACATTTTGTTGCTTCGGATCCGACATTTAGTTGTGATAGGAGAACACTCAATCAAACTGTTCTGAATAACATGCCTGTAGAATTTTCGACTGAAGCATGTATGAATACTACTAGCAATATTTATGCGAATAATCTTAACTATTTCGTTCTAACTCAAAAGGCTATAGTAGGCATCCAATACTCCTCTGATTCTGAAAATATAAATGACAAATATATACAAGAATTTATAGAATCTCTAAAATCACTTTCAATCAATGAATCACTTCCAATCAATAATCAATCCATAGATCATTTTCTTAACGATAATGTGCAGAATAATACTGATACCTTACTAAATAACACTGCGCCAAATATTCTAAATACTTTTAATGAAAATGAATTATTATCACAAGGAAGATATGAGCAAGCAATAAGTTTGTATAATTCCAGATTAGATGTCGATGCTAAAGATCTGGAAGCTTTACAAAATAAGTGATTTGCGCTTCAAAAACGGTTCGCCATCTTATATATATATATCGTTACTCTCGAAAGTAGTAATTTCTTGCGCAGAACATCATCCATCTATTTCAAATAACAGAAAAATTATTGACACTAATATTTTATTCCAACTGAGTCTGTCTCTATTTACCAATAGAAATAATCATATATCCTCGAAATAACTTTTTCAAAAGTTTGATATATTTTTACGGTTCATCCTGAGTGAAGAGTATGCTCAAGTGTGCAGAATGTCA
>DATBMS010000007.1:0-4438 GCA_036554685.1 Nitrososphaeraceae archaeon
AAAACTACAAAAATTAGTAAAGGATAATGTATACATATGAATAATTTCTATATTTTATTGTCATCACTTTAAAAATCACAAATCATTCTATATGAAATTCATATCTTCATTACACCCACTCCCTATAGGGTATATTCACCATTATAAAATGAATCAGGCAATATTGTGCAATGGGTTGCAAACGTATCTGTGATGAAATAGGGATATTAGGAGCAAGATATAGTGATGGAGTTAAATACTGTAGAAGATGTTCGGTATATTTTTTTCATGATGGAGCATTTTGTCCTTGTTGTCATCTTCATCTTAGATCCAAACCAATCAGATCACGAAAGCAAGATTGATACGACAATTTACTTAGGGTATTTTGGAAATAAAAGCGGCGGACTTTAGATCTGGAAAAAAGTTTTAGGACCATCAATTGCTAGACTATAGTATGGATGATAATAATCTTCAATTAGCTACATTTGCCGCTGGCTGTTTCTGGGGTGTAGAAGATGCATTCATGAAAACAAAAGGAGTAAAATCAACCAGAGTTGGGTATATCGGAGGAAATCTTCCAAACCCAACATATGAGGATGTTTGTACTGATAGAACAGGACATGCTGAAGCTATACAATTGGAATATGATCGGAAAGAAATTTCATACAATGAGCTCTTAGATTTATTTTGGTCAATACACAACCCAACTACCAAGAATAGGCAAGGTCCTGACATAGGATCTCAATATCGTTCTACGATCTTTTATCATACTTTAGAGCAGGAGAGAATTGCTAGAAAATTAAAACAAGAGTTGGATGATTCGAATAAGTTTCAGAACAAAATAGTTACCGAAATTGTACCAGCGTCTACATTTTATCAGGCCGAAGACTATCATCAAAAGTATTATCAAAAGGTCGGTGGAGGTAGTTGCTATCATTAAAAGTAAATGTATCTAGATGCGTTGGGCATATTATTAGAAACATTGATTGATTAGTAATCGATCTAGAAACTCGAAAATTAAAAAATCTTTTGAAAGTAACGGTTAAAAGATAATAGAGTAATCCGAAAATTATTTAACATATTATCTAGTAGATATTCTTAGTGTACACCGGTGGGAGGTTGGGTCGGCTTCTCCGTTCATAGTCCCTGATTTGAGCCTCCCATCAGACTTTTCTTCAAAGAGCATCTTTCTACAACCAACCAGTTCTTAGCTCTTGTTTAAATTAGATACTGAAATCTTATTGCATCAATGAATAACTCTGGGTATGCCTCTATGGGTCCAACAGAGTTAGTTTGGTAATCTAAAGAACTTTCTATGATTTCAGCAATATTTGCTTACTTCAATTCATATTTAATATCCTCATCGTAAAACTAGCAATTGTCCTGTCATGACTGGGACATGATACCTGCAATAATACGTGAATAGTCCGCTATGGTCTGCTGTAAAGGTTGCATTGCCATTCTGTCCGGAACCAAGATCAATATCTACGCTATACGGATCACCTATAGTAAAGGAATGTCTCTCTGTTTTGACATCGTCTACATTATAGAAATGGACAGTTACTTTGTCACCCTTATTCACGACAAGTGTATGGGCAGAGAATGAATCACCTGGAACTTTTAATTTGTTCTCATCAACATTTTCGACCTCTGAAGTAAATATGTAGAATGTCTTTTCTCCTGGAGTTGACATAGAAGGTATTTTTCCAGGTGGTGCGGTGGTAATGCTTTTGTTGGTCTCGTTTGCATTCTGTGCATATATCTGTATTAATTTGGGTTGCGCTGCAATGAATATTGAAAAACCTATTATAACTGCCACTAACAAGGCAAGAGTTTGTGTTCCTGTTTTCTTAAACGTTTCCAATATTTTTGGCTAAATATATTTGGAGAACAAAGGAATATCTATTGCGGAACTTAGTTAATTTAGTATTACCGTATGCTTGTATAAATTTACGGAACTATCATAATAAGAGTCTATTATTATTGACAGTGTTCCCTTTTCCCTACTCTCGCTTATACAAACTGATATTATTGATCGAATTATTTGACAATAGTTTGACTTTGTTCTCTCATAAACTGCGTAAGGTAATATTTTCCGCCTGTACCTTTTCCCGTAGTTCCAGAATCCTTCCAACCTCCAAATGATTGGCGTCCCACCATCGCGCCTGTTGTAGAACTTTTTTTCCTGTTTACGTAAACAACCCCCGCTTCTATTTCCTGAAGAAATTTCAAAATCTCTTCTTTCTTGTTACTATAAATTCCAGATGTAAGTCCATACTCCGATTGATTTGTCATTCTAATTGCGTTGTCAAACTTATTGTATTCTGTTATACACAAAATAGGTACAAATAGTTCCTTTTTAAGTAAAGGGTGACGTGTTGGTAATCCCTCTACAATTGTAGGTTCCACGTAATAGCCATGTTTAAATTCTCTATTTCTTAATACTGAGCCTCCTGTTAAGATGTTACCATGTTTTGAAGCAAGTTTAGAAAAATTTTTGAAATTATTGTATGCATTCATATTTATTACGGGCCCTACGAAACTATCTCTCTCTTTGGGATTTTCTACTCTTAGTTTTTTTGTTTTTTCTACTAGTTTCGATAAGAATTGAGATTTAACCTTGTTCTGGACATAAACACGCGAACATGCACTACATTTTTGTCCTGAAAACGAAAACGCTGCATTAGCTACTCCCTCAGCTGCCATGTCTAAATTTGCAGTATCAGTTACGATAGTTGCATTTTTTCCTCCTAACTCTGCAATTATTTGACGAGCTTTTGTCTTGGTTGATTCACTCATTAGCATATAGCCAACCTCTCGTGATCCAGTAAATACAATACCAGCTACATCTTTGCTTTCAATTATTGTCTTGCCTATTTCTACACCAGATCCTGGAACAAAATTTAATACTCCATTGGGGATCCCTGCTTCAAGCATAATTTCAACAATCTTATAACCTATGATTGGAGTGTCGCTTGCTGGTTTTATGACAACCGTGTTACCAGTTATAAGGGCACCAACACACATGCCTACCAAAATTGCTGCAGGAAAATTGAAGGGAGCAATTACAGCCCAAACTCCATATGGCTTCATTATACTTGTATTCTGCTCGTTTTGACTACCTCCTTTTCTGGTGACGAATCCTTTGTTTTTCAGCATCTCTTGAGAATAGAACGTTATAAAATCGATTGCTTCATCAATGTCTGCAATTGCTTCATACCTATTCTTCCCATTTTCAAAAGTAAGCCAGGCCGCTAACTCAAATTTACGTCTCTTTATACCAATCCCTATTTTCCTAAACAACTTTACTCTTTTTCTATAATCCATCGTACTCCATTTATCAAATGCATTGCTTGCCGCTTGAATAGCTTTTTTAGCATGGTTTGTGTTTCCTTTCATTACATATCCCAAAGTGATTCTTCTGTCCGCTGGAGACGTCCGAATCATAGTTTGTGAAGTATATGTTTTCTTACCATTAATAATAACGGGATAAGTTCTTCCAAATTCTGAAGAAACTAGATTGATTGCCTTATCATATAAGCTATGAAATCGATACTCCTGATTATTATTAATAAATAATTGAAACGTATCTTCATTTTTAAATACCATATTACTGACGCTCACATTCACCAATTGAAAAGCGTGAAATAATAGCGTTCATGGTGATTATGGAGATGATGAAAGTTGTACAATAAATAAATTGAGAAATCAATAGCAATCAAGATTCTATAAGGGATCTGGCGAGTAAAAATATATTTCTCTTTCTCTCTCTAATTCTTCTTAAAGAATATTGTAACCATTTTTCGCCATAGGGTATGTATTCCAGGACCACATATCCATTTTTAACTAATTGCTTCTTTAATTCGTCTCTAATTCCTTTCAAGAATTGAAACTGCAAGTTTTTTGCTCTTTTTGATCCTTTCGTGGACAATGATAAGGCTTCATCAATAAGATTTGAGTCATGCGTAGCAATGGCCACAATTCCCTTGTAAGATTCTTCTTTTAATATCACCTTCATGAGTCTTGAAAAATTTAGGGTTGTTTCATTATTTGATTGATAGGCTTGATTTTTATCCTCACTATAGGCGCCCTTTACAATTCTTACATTGGCAGAATTTTCCATAAGATGCAGTAAATCGCTATGACTCCTTCTCAGATATGATTGAATTGCTACTCCTGCACTTCTATTTTTTCTCAGAATTTCAAGATAAATTGACAAAGTATCCTCTACAAAATCCGAATTCTCAATATCCATCCACATAAAATGTCCACTGCGTTTTGCCTTTTCGGAAATCTTTTTAAAGTTCTCTAAGCAGACATCGTATCCAACAGAAAGACCAATTTGCGTTGGTTTTACAGAAATGCTACCCCTAATATTGTTGGTTTTTAAAAGGTCGAGTAAAGTATAATATTCTAAAACCGAGCTATCAATCTGAGATTTTTCAGTATAACCTTCGCC
>DATBMS010000054.1:0-3015 GCA_036554685.1 Nitrososphaeraceae archaeon
AGGTAATCAGATAACAAAAATATTATCAATCCCTGCTGATACGGACCCTAGTAAACCTATTCTTGGGGTTCAGGCTGTGCCAAGTGTAGACCCAACTTTGGCTTTAGACTCTTATGAGAAATTGTTTATTTTTGATATAAATGAACCAAAAAACATACTCTTTTTGTTGACCCCTCCAACACTTCAACCAGGGGTACCTTTTTCAGATTTAATGGCACCAAAGTATGAATCAACGATTTTTGGTTCATCATTTCCGATTTTCGCCAACACACTTTTTTGGTTATGGTTCATAAACCTTAATCTCGGTCTGTTTAATGCTCTCCCTATAGCAATCTTGGATGGTGGTCAGTTGTACGGTACCCTAATAGAGAGTCGATCCAAAATTGATAAGAATCGTCTCAGGCAAATCTCATCAGCGGTTTCTACAATAACGATATTTATTGTAGCTATATGGCTGCTTATGCCATACGTATTATAGATTAATGCAAAAAAGCTAGTATCCAAAATATATATTAAGAGAGAAGTTCAATTTTACTGTGGGTACGTCCCGGTAAGAACTTTAATGCCTTACTATACCGCTTTGTGATAATAATTGATTATCACTATTAGAGTAAGGTGGATAGAAATCAGACCGAGTATCTAGAAGAATGTCAAAGTGAGTAAAGGAAATTTAAGTGATAATTCTGTAGACAAGAGTATTTCTACACTAGAGAACAGTGTAAAGATTAAACAGTCTGCCGACACCTTTAATCCAAATCAAATTCAACATGCAAAAAAAGTGGATGAAGATTTTTTCAAGGATATTGTTATGAAATCCATTCCAAAGGAGTCTCAAATCACAAGTATAAGATTTGAAGGACCTTATGTTGCTCTTTATACATTAAATCCTAAGTTCTCATTAACTGAATTAACATATTATCTCTCATCACTTTCAAAAAACGTCAAAAAAAGATTTGTAGTAAGAACCGATCCTTCGATTAGATTATCAGAAGACGAAACAAGATCCACAGTAATTAAGATGTTACCAAATGAAGTTACTATATCTGCTGTATTTTGTGACGATGCGACTGGGGAAGTAGTCCTTGAAGTAAATCGTCCCGAATCTATAGATGCAAATATGGTAATCGAAATTGCACAGGCAACGGGATGGATAGCACATACTTTACGGTCTCCACATATTCAGTCCAGTAGCATGAACATGATCCATTCTACCCAGAAAAGTTCTGCAAAGGAAAGGAATCTTTTCTTACAATCACTTGGGAAAAGAGTTTTCAGGTCGCCATTAGTTCTGGAAAGTAATGATTCCAATTTAAATTTCGTAAATAAATCAAGTGACAATAGATCTGAAATTACCGAATTAAAATCAAAAATTAGGAATAAGGAGGAAATTGCACTTTTTTGTCTGGGTGGTGTTAAGCAAGTTGGGCGATCCTGTTTTATTGTAGTAACATCGGAAAGCAAGATAATGCTTGATTGTGGCATAAACCCTGGTGAACCGTTAGGAATTTCAGCTTATCCACGATTGGATTGGTTTAATTTCGATCTGGATGAACTAGATGCTGTAATAATAAGTCACGCACATATAGACCATCAGGGATTTTTACCCGCATTATTCAAGTTTGGATATAAGGGACCGGTATATTGCACTGAACCCACACTTCCTTTAATGACGCTACTGCAGTATGATTCTGTAAAAATTTCAAAGAGTAACGGAACATTTTTGCCATATGAAGCAAGAGATGTAAGTGAGGTAATCAAGCATTGTATAACGTTACCTTACGGAAAACCTACCGATATTTCCCCCGACGTTACCATAACATTTAACAACGCTGGCCACATAATGGGAAGCGCAACGGTACACATCAATGTATTTGGAACTCATAATATTCTTTATTCTGGAGATTACAAGTATGCAAGGACTCAATTACTTGATAGCGCTGTATCAGTTTATCCCAGAGTAGAGACATTGATAACTGAAAGCACATACGGTAACTCAATCGATATAATGCCAGATCAATCTGTGGTATACAAGACATTTACAGACACAATTAACAAGACATTGTCATCTGGTGGAAAAGTACTCATTCCAGTCCCTGCTGTCGGTAGGGCACAAGAGATAATGTTGGTCCTAGATAAGGAAATGAGAGAAGGACGCCTTATGGAAGCCCCAGTCTTTATTGAAGGAATGATATCAGAAGCAAGTGCAATACATATGGCGTATGCACATTATCTTGGATTTGATGTAAGAAAATCTGTCTCTAATGGTGTGAATCCATTTCAATCGGAATATTTTACGGTAATTAACGGACACGAAAGAAGGGAAGATGTATTTAATGATGATAATCCAAGTGTTATAATGGCAACCTCGGGAATGCTAGAGGGAGGCCCGTCTGTGGAATATTTCAAGAAAATCGCTCCAGATAAGAAAAATAACATTATCTTTGTTTCATACCAGATAAATGGTACTTTGGGAAGACGTGTCATAGATGGCGGTTTGATGGAAATAAGCATGCTAGATGAAAAGGGCAAGGTTAAAGTTATTCCCATTAGATGTGCGAGTCAAAAGATTGATGGATTTAGCGGTCATAGTGATTTTAACCAGATTATGAATTTCACAGCAAGAGTAAAACCAAAAAGAGTTCTTGTAAATCATGGTGAAAAATCAAAATCAGAAAACGTAGCAAGCAATATTTTCTCACGATTTAAAATAGGATCTATTGTTCCTGATAGTAGAGAAATTATCAAATTAAGATAATAGCATAATACGTTGATTTCACATAGGTAATTCAAACCCATTAGAATTAAGAATTTTAGATAAATGAATTGACATTACTGGTCCTCATATTGGTAAGATTAATTTTCAGTTATGTTAAAGTCTTTTGTATTAGATTTACATTTTCAAGTTCATTAGTGCAGATTAGTACGGATTCATGGGAAATATTTTAAAAAATTGTGAAGATTCGGACAGGTTTATTCCAATAAAGTCAAACATACTCAAAAACCAGTCTACCTTAA
>DATBMS010000061.1:0-11513 GCA_036554685.1 Nitrososphaeraceae archaeon
TCAGTTGTTTAAATTTGCCCAGACCTCTACTTCCCATGATTATTAGATCGAAATTCTCTTTTTTACAATAATCCAAAATTACCGAAGCCGGATTTCCCTGGAGAAGAAGCGTCTTGATACTTAATCCCTTTTCAGTGGCAATTTTTGAACACTTTGATAGTATCTCTTGATTTTCTTTTCTGTAGGCTTCTAACAATTCACTTAACAATTTTTCTGATTCAATGTGAGTTATTGGAACTTGTTCCATCACGTTAACCACAGTAATATTTGAACCCAATTTTTCCGAAAGCAATAATGCTGCATCTAGGGCCCTGTAGGAATTATCCGATCCATCAACAGGAACTAGGACATTTGTAAACACGAGAGATCATTAATTGACTTGTGTCTAATATATGTAACATTGGACTTTCTATACTATAAGTTAGTAAATCAGCGGTAAGAAAAGGGGAATTAAAAAAATTGGACTTTTTCAGAATGCTAATTATCGTATGCATAATCTGAATCTTCGAAGCATCTAACTACTTCATAGTCAGCTAGATTATTTGAAAGATCCTGTCTGTTTTCTATACATATTTGTGTTTCAAGATCTTCTTGCGTGAAGATTTTTGAATCTTTGAATTCGTCCCAATCCATTGTATCGTCGTTATCCTTTCCATTGTCGATATCCTTTACTAGTTCTTCCATAGTGTCGTCGTCGTCCCAGATATCGGCATATACTTGTGGACCCGCGGCACTAATTAGGGCTCCAAACATAAAGGTCAACAACGAAGCAAACAAAAACATGCTTTTCATTGGTTGTTTCTTGTTCATTGGTTCTAAGGGTTAGATTCATCATAAATAAATTAATACATTACGATAATCTTATATATTAGAATATTTTTTGAATAATTACTATAAATTGTGGGCATTTTTATATAATTCCTGCAACCAGATCTATATTTTACTGAATATTTTCTATGTTTTTTTGATTTTCAGAATAAAGTCTAGGTTATAGAGTACAAAATTTAATCCAAATTTACAATCAATTAGATGATTTTGTAGATTTCAAGGCAATTTAGTCAATAAAGTTTTACTTGAAGTAAAATATTTTGAACAATCTTAAAGAACAAAATGATAGTAAATTAACCTCCATTTAGAAGTTATTACCTAGCCAATAGCACTTGAGAACTTACTTTGGCTAAATTTGTTGCAATCAAGTTCTTATTTTTATGTATTCATATGCATCTGTAGAGTTTTCAAAAGCATATTGTACTTTTTGAAATTGTTCGCGCAATCTAGACACTGAGCTAGCAACTTGTTTTGGATCTGACTTGTCTATCACTATCTGCTTGATAAATGCTGCAATCTCTTTCATTTCGCTTTCTTTCATACCCAATCTAGTTACCTCAGGTACTCCAATTCTAACGCCACTTGGGTGCATGTAATGTTTACCAGATTTGATATCACCTGGAAGGAGTTGTCTATTAAGAATGATGTTTGCTTTCTCTAATTCCTTTTCAATAGTTCCACCATCTCCAAATTTGGAAACGTCTACAGCCAATTGGTGCGATGCCGTGTAACCACGTTTTTCTCCTAAAACTGTAAAACCAAAACTTGCAAGTGATTCAGCAAGAGTTTTTGCGTTTCTTATGACTTGTTTTGCATATTCCTTTCCAAATTCTAATGACTCTGCTAGGGCTATTGCTTTTCCTGCTACGTGGTGGAGGTGATGACTACTTGTGTTACCAGGAAATATTGCCTTTTTGATATTATCTGCATACTTTTCTAGTGATACAATAATTCCTCCTTGTGGACCCCATAGTGTCTTGTGGGAGCTCATTGTCATCGAATCTGAACCTTCTGCCATTGGGTCTTGGAATTCGCCTCCAGCTATCAATCCTGCCACATGTGCGCCGTCATAATTGACGTAAATATTGTTATCATGCATAAAAGTTGCCAACTCACTTACTGGATGAGGAAAAAGAAACAAACTTCCTCCGAACATCGCGATAGAAGGTTTCTTACCATTTGCAATCATTTCAGCGACCTTTTTCTTGGTAGCGTCAACATCGATTGTCATATCTTCTTTGGAGAATGGATAGTGTTCTATATTGAGACCGTGAACAAGACCGGCAGTTCCGGAATGTTCCTTTTTGCCATGAGAAATATGTCCTCCAGTGGGGATAGATGCTGCTAGCATATGGTCTCCTGGATTAGAAAAAGCAGAATATATCGCAAGATTTGCGACCACACCTGAAGTAGCCCTACAATCAGCAAATTCTGATTTGAACACCCTTTTTGCCAATTCATTGCAGATTAGTTCTACTTCATCGATATAGATACATCCAGCGTAAACCCTTTCGCCAGGCCATCCTTCCGCGTATCGATTTCCAAAGTCTGAAACTATGGCTTCTCTTACCGCAGGACTGGGAATATTTTCGCTTGCAATTAATGGAATAGAAGATTTGAACCACGTGTGATGTTTTTCAATAAGATCAAATACCTTATGATATGATTCTTTAGCGTCCATTGTGATATTTATGGTGACTTTAAGTTCCTAATTTAAAATATTGGTTGTCATGCTGAATATGTATTTACGTTTCTTATTTGTGGATGACTTTATTTTGCTATTTCACAACTTTTATTTTACTCTAGATTAGACTCATACTGATGGATAAAAATGACGCTAAATGTGCCATGTGTGGTAACACGTTAACTTTTAGGTACAAATCTATGGAGCAGTGGAATATTTCAGGAAGTCTCTGTGGCATATGTTATGAGAAAAAGTTAACCGAGTTCTATATTTCTCCAGATCGTAAGGACATTGTGAAAAGATAACACTTGAAAAAAAACAATCCGGATAGATTTACTTTAGCTTTTCTTGACTAATTACCAATGAAATGACAAAACAGAAAATCTAACGGTAGGATTTTTGTTTTCTACGCCTGGCTCCAGATCCACCAAACTTCTTTGATTCTGTCTGCCTTGGATCGCCTGATAGCAAATGCCTATCAAATTCAGTTATTCTTTTACGAATTTCCGTGCGAATGCTTCTTGCAAATGGATGGTCTTTAGGATCTCTTCCGCCCTTACCAGCGCCTGTCAGCGCCCGACAAATAGCGACTGTACTTGCAAATGCTTGACCCATAAAACCGCCGCCGTGAACCTTCACACTAATATCCACTTTATCTCTATAGTCGCCAATCAGTTTTAATGGGATAAGTACCAATTCCCTTGCTACTTCGGAATTTATTAACTCAGCTGGTATGTTGTTGATTCTAACCTTTCCAGTTCCTTTTGAGATCGTTGCCACTGCCCTACTTGATTTTCTCTGACCTGGATAAAGATCTATTTTATTCATAATTGTCCAACCCGTTCCAACCTATCTGTTTTGATAATTCGCCCAGTGTAATAAAGTATGACGATGGTTTCCTAATTTTGGAATCTTCAAATGTTTCAAGTTTTGTATTCTTAAGCTCTGGTGGTATTGAGATATAAACTCTCAGCCTCTTTAAGGCTGTTAGACCACTAGATTTCCTTTTTGGTAACATACCTCTAACCATCTTTGTTATGATTTTGTCAGGTTTTCTTGGATGAAATGGACCGTGTATGGGATTTGTATTAGATGCAATCTCTAGATATTCTTTATAGATTTCAATAGTTTTGTATCTATTTCCTGAAATCATGCTTTTTTCTGCATTGACAACTCTGACATGATTTCCTTTGAGTAAAAGTTTTGAAACATGAGAGCACATTCGCCCAGCGATGCAATCCTTCGCATCGACTGTCATAATCTGATTAGGTTTTTGTTTTTGTTCAGTGACTTGCTTAACCAATTATCCTTACCCCCTTGCCATCCGGATATTTGTTTATCAAGTTATCAAGAGCCAATATTTTTCCGCCCGCGTCAAGTACTTTTCTTGCGGCAGCCTCTGAAATACCAAAACACCAAATCGTAAGCTTGTGACTTATTTCTCCAGAACCCAATACCTTACCGGGTACTATTACAACTTCTTTATCTTTAGTAACGTGAGCTAATTGACCAATGTTAACTTGTCTTCTATTGGATCGTGACCTTGAAAGCTCTTTTAAAACAGCTTTCCATATTGGAACTTTATTCTTCTTTAAGGCATTTCTTAGTGTCCAAATTGTATTGCTCAATGTATCAGGAAACATGAAATATTCTCGCTATCCTTAAACCCCAAATAAACCTATACCTAAATATTCTTTGGCAATGATAGTGACTGAATAACACTATCAAAATCCTTGATTTTTGATCCGAGTATTTTAGCTGCCTCTATTACAATTTCATCTGGAGTCAATGCGCCATTAGATTCTATTACGAGTATTGAGTCTTCTTCCTTCTTGCTATCTTTCACAACAGCAACTGACGTTGGCTGCCACTTTGCATGTGATTTCCCTGTCCCTAGCCTTGCATATGCCTCAAACTTTAATTTTTGACCTGGAGCTAAGGATACTATCGGTATTTCGCTATTTACCGGTTTAACAACTTCATCCTCGGATATCAAATCTGCAGAGGTGATTACTCTGGTCTTATCTTGAGATTCGGCATCTAAAACCAACAATACTCTACACTTTGAGCAGCCAAGAGTGCTCTTGCAATCACAAACATGAGGCATCACAAACCTTTCAAGATCAGTCCGTAAGGGAATGAGTCCCAGTCTATGAGCGACAGCCTCATCATGCATTACAGATGAGTTTTCAAGTATTACCACATCATCAATCGCAAAAGTAGGAACTTGGCTGATAGATAATCTTCTTAATGCATTAACATATTGTCTGGGAATATCACTAAATTCAATAACTATATGATTATTATCTCTTTCAAGAATCTTAATCGTGTCCAAAGCGTCCACGAAAATTTATTAACGAACACTTAAAAATCTACCGAAAATCACGATTCCATTTAATTGTCTTGATTGTCTTAAATCAAAAGATTAATGCCTCATAATTATCATAATTGCTCAATTGAGCAACCAGACAATCTTGGAATACTACGGCATATCTCCCTATGAATTGGAGGCCATCTATAGCAGTCTGGCTAGATTTTCTGGAGTTGATGAAAAAAAGTTGGATAGTTCAGAATATTTAAGTCTGCTAAGTATCGAATTTCCCGTTTCTTATGATGATAATTTTTTTCAATTATTTGGTCTTGACAATTGGCAGAGGATAAAGTATATTTTTAAGGAAATGAAGCGAAGGAGAGGCAAGAAAGATTTCAAGCTAAGCTTGTCATTTTCTGGATCTGTAGACAGTAATTCAAAGCTGGTTTTTTCATTAACTGGAGATATTGGCGCTCAATTTGAATACGCACTTGAAAAAATACCTCATATGGTGGACTCTGTAAACATGAAAATCAAAAGCTTGGAAACGTACCGACAAGTTTTGTCATTTACATATGATGTATCAACTTTGAAGTGGGTATTATCAGAGAAATTCTAATGATTGCAATGACGGAAACTAGATGCATCTTGTGCTTAAGAAAAGCAATTCAGGATAAATTTTGTGAATATCATCATGAAGCATTACAATCCCTAAAGGATCATTATCAGGTTTGGAAAAGTAGTTATGGTGAAATAACCTGGTACGAATATCTTACTAGATTGCAAGAAATAAAGTATACGGGCAAGTGGGTCAATGAAGTTATTGAAATAGAATTAAAAAAAATAAAAAATGAATGAGAGATTATGTAATTTGATTTACATTTCTCCCATACCAGGAGGCATTCCGCCAGGAGCACCGCCAGCAGATTTGCTTGAAGCTATTACATCATCAATTCTGAGAATCATGGATGCAACTTCCGTAGCTGATTTTATGATTTGCTCCTTAACGCTGAGTGGTTCTACAATATCTAGCTTGGACATGTCTACAATCTTTGCGCTTCTTGCATCAATGCCACTCCATTTTGATCCTTTTGCTTGTTTGGATCGGAGTTCTGTAAGCGTATCTATTGGATCCATTCCAGCATTTTCTGCTAAAGCAAGTGGAATTACTTCAAGTGATTCTGCAAACTTGTCTGCCGCCAATTGTTCTCTTCCAGATAATGTTGAAGACCACTCCCTTAGTTTTCCTGCAACAAAAGATTCTGGTGATCCGCCGCCTGCAACAATTGATGGTTTTTCCATGACATCTTTGGTTACCATTAGAGCATCATGTAATGAGCGATCAGCCTCATCAACGACTCTCTGTGAACCTCCTCTAATGAGAATGGTAACAGCCTTTGGATGTTTGCATCCTTCAATGAAAACCCATTTGTCGGTTTCAACTTTTCTCTCTTCTACTAGATCTGCAGAACCAAGGTCCTTGGAATCCAAATCTTCAAGATTATTAACAATGCGGGCAGCTGTTGCTCTGGCCAATTTGGTCATATCGCTTTCTTTGACCCTTCGAACAGCCAGGACATTGGATTTTGCCAAATAGTGCTGCGCAACGTCATCAATACCTTTCTGACATATAGCTACATTGGCACCTGACGAAATAATCTTGTCTACCATACTTTTTAGCATCTTATTCTCTTCTTCTAGGAATAACTTCATTTGATCTGGTGAATTGATGTTGATTTTGGCATCGAATTCTGTTTTCTCTATTTCTAGAGCGGAATTGATTAGAGCAATTTTTGCCTTCTCAATCCTTTTTGGCATACCGCCATGAACAACTTCCTTGTCAAGTACAATTCCCTTAATTAGTTTGGTATCTCGTAATGAGCCGCCAGCTTTCTTTTCAACCTTTACATCATCAATATCTACAGTGTAACCAGATTCTTTTGGTTCAGAAACCTGTAACGCTGCATTAACTACCACTTCAGATAACTCATCAGATTCCTTGGACACAAGTTTGGTCTGCATCGATGTTTTAGCTACCTTCATTAATTCAGCCTTGTTACCACCGTCTATTTTCTGTGCAATTTGATTAAAGATTTCAATGCTCTTTAATGCACTCTTCCTATAACCATCGACAATAATGGTTGGATGAACATCTTTTGTGATTAATTCCTCAGCCTTTTCTATCAATGCTCCTGCCAAAACTACAACTGATGAAGTTCCGTCTCCTACCTCATTGTCAGTAGCTTTGCTTATTTCCACCATCATCTTTGCCGCCGGATGCTGAACGTCTATTTCCTTCAATATTGTTGCACCATCGTTGGTAATCGTTACGTCTCCTAGTCCATCTACTAACATCTTATCCATCCCTCGTGGACCAAGTGAGCTCCTTACAACTTCTGAAATCAACTTTGCTGCTGCGATATTATTTTTTTGTGCGTCGCGTCCTTTAGTCTGACTTGCTCCTTCTTTCAATATCAAAACAGGCATACCGCCTGCTGAACCTTGTTGAACTGACATTTATTACATCATATCTCCTAAAATTTAATATAAAATCCAATTTTGGGATATTTTAAATTTCCGACATGTAAATAATAAGATAAAATAAAAATCTATGTAAACAATTGATCGAATTTGCCTTCCATCAAGTCAGAATAGATTTCTTTGGCGGGTTTGTTCTCCACCTTAATTCCGCTACTTACACAAGAACCAATAATTTCCTTTACACTTGATTTTATGGTTATTGCATACGAAACATCAATTTTCATCTTAGCTATCTTCACTATCCCTTCCATGGAAATATTTCCAACGTAATCTTTTCCTGCTGTACCAGAACCTTTTGATACATTTGCTTCCTTCGCTATTAAAGCAGTAGTCGGAGGTACGCCGACTTCAACATTAAATTTTTTTGTATCTGGATCGATCTCTACTTTTACAGGAACTTTCATCCCTTGAAATTCTTTGGTTTTCTCATTAATCATATTAACTACCTGCAATACGTTTATTCCCATAGGTCCTAATGCAGGTCCAAGTGGAGGTCCAGCGCTAGCTTCGCCGCCACTTACAAGAGCAGAAATAGATTTTTTTTGTTCCATAGCAGACCATTCTTAGAATTATGTTCTTTAATTTAATAGTTTATGTAGCCTACCTATGTGCTCTTTTTCAAATAATTTGCGTCGACTGTAACGGGTATCTGATAAGGAGAATCTAGCAATAACACGGTTGCCTCCTGCTTTTCATAATCAACCCTTGTTATCTTGGCTTTCATGGATTTGAATGGGCCAGCGACAACCTCGACTGTATCATCTATGTTTAACTCTGATACTACAGGTCTTTTTACCAAATAACTTTCAATGTCTTTATAAGGTAATTCTCCACGGATTTGTCCCTTAACATGTCTGACACCAATTAGAGCGTCATAAGCAATGTTAGAATCAGGCGCCTCGATTATTATATATCCCTTAAAACTATCAAGTAATAATATAGAACGCACAGGAATCTTTTTTGAATTTATCCTATTTTGTGCCAAGTTCACTACAATATGTTCCTGCCCACCGGTTGTTCTAATCGCAAAAAATTTTGAATCTGATTCACGGCTTTCAGTTTTTGCTTGGGAACCTTCAGGTTCAACAATATTGTCAGATGATGTACCATTGACTTTTTCAAGTTCGGAAGCATCAGTTTCATCAGTGTTTTCTTCCACCATACTAGTCGTATCGGAGGTAGTTTCGGTTTTAATATCAGGTTTTTCAGAAAAAACCTCGTTTAGGTCATCAAAATTGTCTTCTTTCCCCATAGTACTACCTTCCAATTATCTTCAGCATACGATAACTGGGTACAATTTATAAGTTTAATCAAAAGTCGTCATATCTTTAAAAATGTCATACCCAAGGAAGACGAATGGGTGATCATATCAATATGCTTAGTTCTTGATATTTTTTCTTCTTGATGCAATTGAAGCTGAGAAATAAATGACAAACCCGCATATGGCCATTATTAATCCATAAAATGACATTGAACCTTTGCTCAAATATGTTCCAATTCCTACAATTATGGCACCCATAACAAGCAGGAGCATCCCGAGTCTAACATATTTCGGAATATTTTTGGTCAACTTGTATTCTTACATGCATTCTAATTTTAATAACTAATATAACTTGTCATACAAGAGATATCCTAAATCGATTAGACTGGGTAAAAACATCACATTTTTATTTACCAGTATGTTAATTGTCGTTACCAAATGAAGATAGCAGTTGTCGGAATGGGAGTCGCAGGGGCTTATCTTATGAACGGCTTGAGTAATGATCATGATAATTACGTTAAGGGATTTGAAAGGATGCCTGTTGAAGAACATGATGCAGTTTGTGCATGGGCAACTTGTGAAAATGTAATGGAAGATTTGATCAAGCAATGTGGTCTAAGGTTTGATGATTATATTTTACATGAGGGAAGAAGCATGAAGGTGGATATGAGCCAAAGTAGTAAAGAGGATAGTAGTATTGATGTGGGATTAAAAGGAATGGTTACTTATGACAAAATAAAATTAATCAAGGACATGACAAGAGGTACTGACATCCAATTTGGTGTTATTCCGAAAAAAGAGAATCTTGAATCACAGTTCGATCTTATTATCGATGCTACAGGCTTTCACCGAAATTATTTACCACGCCCACAAAACGAAATGTGGATACCCTGTATTCAGTATAAAGTGAAATATCATGATAAAACTCCTTTTGATGATTTTTATCTGAAAGCTTTTCCTTCGATGAAAGGCTACTTTTGGTACTTTCCATTAGAAAATGGTTATGCGCATATTGGAGCCGGAGACTACGAACGAAAAAATAACAATGCATTTGTTGATGAATTTTTGAAAAAGCACAAGTGTGAAGTAATAAAAAAGGTTGGTCGTCCAGTCAGAATAAGTCCGCCAAAAAATTCCGAACCTTTTACAGATGGTAGGAAAACTGTAGGGGTCGGCGAATCTATTGGCACTGTATATCCTTTGCTTGGTGAGGGAATTATTCCATCAACATGGTGTGCACAATTATTTATCAAACACATTAATGATTTCAATGCATATAGAAGAGAAGTTTTGAAAAAGTTTCAGATCTATGCACTTGTTTTCAAGTTTATTCAAATGAAAATTAATGGAAAATTTAATCTTTTCAAAAATGCTGTCGAGGTTCTCAAGATTTACAATCACATGAAACATGAAGAAAATAGATATGGAATGGAAGTTAAATTAAAGGATTTGTTAAGAGTCTCACGGATATAGATCCTTAACGAAGTAGAAAATATTACCATATCAAAATTTTAATTGCATTATAACATTATGACCCATATCTGAGTTGTAAAATAATAAAATACCGTTTACACTTTAGGTTTAACTCTTTAATAATGTCTTTCGTAAATATTTTGTTTTAAGGATACCCAATAACAAAATCAACACGACTACCAATCCAATAGCTAGCGATGCCTTGATTATTGAGGAGATTAGTCCATCAGTAGAATTATTGAACACATTAACGTGTAATGGACCAATTATGAATATCAGAAAGAATGAAACTATCATTATCATACTCCACATAATGAAAATAAGAGCGAACAGTCCGAACAATCTCATAATGATATTATTCCTTTCATTATTGAATATTGAATAACAATTGAAACAAACGCCAATACCGATGAGAACGTTCCTAATATATGGATTCTACTTATTATTTCCTTTTCAGATAATGGGCCTCTAGCTAAGATGAGTCTTACTAATGTTGCCGGTGCGCGACTTTCTTTGGATGCGATTAATCTAAAGTCATCACTTAATATTACTGGCCTGGTCTTAACCTGTCTGTGTTCCACAATTTTCTTTACACTAGAGAGAAATAAGAACGAATTCATTACTGCTGGTAAGAGTGCTATCACACCAATTATTTCTGAATTTCCTGCTACTAATAAAGCCGCATACATCGATCCTAATAACAGTGTGCCTGAATCACCTAGAAATATTTTGCTTGGAAATTTATGATAATGATATATTGCGATACTACCAAAGAATAACGGAAGGCTCATTAAAAATACATTAGTGTTACCAAATAATAAGACACTTACTAATAATGGTATCATTGTTATTATGATAAAGCCGCTAGCTACGCCATTGAATACATCAATTGAGTTTATAGTATTACCAATTATAGGTATTATAGAAAGAATAAGTGGGATATAGAGCAGTGGTATGAATGCGCTATCAAATATTAATCCAAGATAATTTCCGTGACTTCCTAATACTACTATAGGTATGGCTGCCAATATCAAGGCGACAGGTTTGAACCAACCTGGCATAGTTTTCAAGTCATCTATATATCCAACGAAAAATGCGATAATAGTTGTTAATAATATAGAAATGATTTTTACATCCAGTATTAACAAATATAGTATTATTTCAGCTATTACTATTCCTATTAAAATTACAGGACCGGCAGGCCTGGGAATCATTGGTTTGCCAGGTTTATGATAGTCTACTACTGTTCTCCCTCTCTTATTGAGGTATTTAATAAAAGGCGGGGTGATAAAAAAAATAATCAGGAATGAAATGGCAGAGACAATAACTGCATTTATGATAAAATCTGATGGATAGGCCAACTTTCAATTACCTGTTATAATTATACATGAAATATCTTTTTGCACTCATTTTTA
>DATBMS010000012.1:0-47322 GCA_036554685.1 Nitrososphaeraceae archaeon
TATGCGCGGACACATTGAATTTTATCAGCAAATTTTTCAAGCGATAAATCTAAATTAACGTCTTGCTATCAGTCAATTCTTTCATATCATATCAAACCACAGGCGTCATGTTATCTTAGGGTAAGATTTAAGCTCTCCACCAATCGAAACCAAGGAAGTAAACTCTTCTAGGTTTCATCGATGTGATTGCCAAAATAAATTGCTTTTTTACTGTAGTTGCCAACCTTCCCGCTAATACTATTCCAGTAGCCGTAATGTCTTGTTGATTATCTACAACCTGAACCAGAAATGGCGCATGGTCAATGCCTGGACCGTGCTCATATACAGCGAAATCACAACCAAACTTGATACCTGCAGATACAATATACCCATCGTCTCTTAATTTTTTGAATACCAAATATTTTATGTCAAAATCTACATATTGTTTTCTACAAATCTCTTTCATTTCCTTTAAAATAATCCGTTCTCCCTTGACATTATTTACCGTGAGTAATTTTGATTCTACTAAATAACATCCTTCAATGAGATCTAGAATAAGAGGGGTTTCAAAATCGATTCCCTTTGGTTTATAGATACCTAGAGGTTTCCCATAGTAGCCAAGAGAAAATATTGATCGTGAATCATCAATGTCCCATATGATTATTCTGCTCTCTACGATGGTACCTGAAAATGAACCCATTACATACTCAGAGCAAGAATTGTGAGAGAGTCTGACGCGGCCTGGCATTTATCTGCCATTCCCTCTATCCCTTCTACTGCGTCCTTCACGAGAAGAAGATCTTTTGTATTTGGAATTTCATTCAAAGCTTTAATCACTACTTTTCTGTAGGAATTATCGACCTTTCTTTCAATATTTTGTACCTCTTGTGCAATCTCAATAGTACTTGAAGGATTAATGCTCAGAGCTCGGGCCATTTCATTTAGCTTAAAAATCGCTTCTACCACCATGTTAATGAGTTCACTGATATCCTCATCAAATTTGCCTTTTTTTAGCGTGGTAATTTTGATATTCGAAAGTCTAAAGGCTATACCAGTGATATATCCTGCTATATCATCAATAATATAGGCAGTTCTAAGAACATCCTCTCTATACACCATGAGACTTCCTGTATCTGAAATTTCCCTAGTCATCTTTCTTCTGAGGTTTTCTACTTCTTCTCCTGCATTTTTCATCCTAACTACGGATAATTCAGTTTCCTTATTGGTGCCCTTAATTAGAGAATCAGTTAACGATGACAAATCTCTTGCTGCGTTTAAAATATGGGTAATTTCATCGTGCAAAACAGCCAAGGCCTTTCTTTTAGCCTGTACTTCTAACTCTCCGTTATACATATACAGATCAAGAACGTTCAGACATTTTTAATCCTTTTCAAATTGTTTTGCCACACAAATTAGAAAAAGTGTGAAAGGTGATTCATATTGTACAGGTATATCGGAGGTCTTCAATAACCAAGAGTATTTTTGGGATACTAACTTGTCCTATTTGCCCATGTAACTACAGTGAAGGTGCTTATTGCTGACCCAATCATCCCTGCTATTAATGCGCCTATTACGGCCTGATTCACAAATTTTGGCATTGACGTAGCAAACCATTCTGCAATTCCTGGGAGCAAAAGATACCCAGCAAACCCAATTCCAAAGCCTATTAACCAGAATATGAAAACTGCAAATCCTCTAGACAATTCTTTTCATCTCCATGCAGTTGTTTCTGTTAATGTATTGAGCCTTTGGTAATTCATGGGCAATTTCTGCAAAAAAACGTATTAAATTGCGAATGTCAAAAAATGTGCATTTGACGCATCACTGAATTAATACAAATTATGATTATTTGTAAAACATGAGAACATGGTGATACCTACAAAATCAAAAAGTCTTTTTTAGGATAATTCAAACTTATTTAACCGGATATTTTAGATACTAAAGTAATTGAGATTGATATTATTAGGTTTTGGAGTGGTTGGCCAGAGCTTTGTCAAATTATTGGTATCACATTCGACGGATCTCTATAATATATACGGCATAAAACCCAAAGTAGTTGCGTGTGCAGATAATGGCGGAATTGTAACTTGCGATCAAGGTCTAAACCTGGACAGACTGCTAAATGTCAAAAAGAAAAAGAAATCTGTTGCCCAGTATGAATCACGTGGATGTACCTCAGAAATAGTTGATGTAATTGAGAACATGGATGCAGAGGTTGTTATTGAACTAACTCCAACCAATATTACTGATGGAGAACCAGGCAAAAATCATATTATTACAGCAATGAAATCTGGTAAGAACGTAATTACAGTAAACAAGGGTCCTCTTGCCTTGGAATTTCCCTCATTGATAGAGCTGGCCGAATACAATAGAATTGCTTTCAAGTTTAGTGGAACGGTCGGAGGGGGAACTCCAATTTTAGAATTTGCTAAAAGATGCTTGAAAGGCGACAGAATCATATCATTTGAGGGAATCCTAAACGGTACAACAAATTATATCCTGAGTAAAATGTACGAAGGGTTAAATTTCTCACAGGCCCTCCGAGATGCTTCGGAAAAGGGATATGCTGAAAAAGATCCCACACTTGATATTGATGGATATGACGCAGTGGCAAAATTGGTAATTGCATCAAATTTTGTAATGAATTTGAAATCTACAATAAACGATGTTAGAAGAACGGGAATTAGGGATGTACAAGCCTCCCAAGTTGTCAACGAACGAAAAAAGGGAAATGCAATAAAGCTGATTGCAGGTTGTGATGGTAAAAAATTAATCGTTGAACCAAAACCAGTTTCTACGAAGGATCCAATCTGTGTGGACGGTATTCTTAATGCTATTACATTTACATGTCAGCATTCCGGTCAACAAACAATTATAGGAAAAGGAGCGGGAGGTATGGAAACTGCAAGTTCAATTTTGCGGGATCTGATAGATATCAGGAGCATAATACGATCATAAATTTGAATTCCTTTCTAGAATCTTGATTAATTTTGCATCATGATCCTATATTTTAGTAATTAAGTAGTTATTCCATAAATATTTTGATAAAAATTTATTCAAACCCGTTACTACTATCAGTACAACAAATTCGATAGATTAAATTCGACTTATTATTTATGAAATATCATCTTCAAAACAATGAACAACGTATAGGAAACTAATCGACTCAATGCTTTTATCGATAGATAGTATAATAGAAGAACCCTGTTAAATTCATCTACATGGTTTGTAACTTATCCAAAACTGAATCAATCATAAGAAGATCATCTGCTAAAAATCTTCTTTTTTGTAACAGACTGTATTTCAAAACTTTTCTGTAGCTTGCGGAGTATTTCTTATACATTATCTCTACATTCCCCTCACTAAGGTCTCTGATAAATTCTCTCTCCTTCACACGCAAACAGGATGGCATTGTTTATTCGATGAATTAGTATCAAGTGCCTTATTACAGTTATCCGAAACCTTATTACTCCCTTATATCACAATATTGCAGAAAATAAGTAAAGGATTGTCCCTTTTTAGGCCATGACTAGACATGATTTCTAGAAATTGAATAAAAATTAAATTATGTAACATGCCTTTATCAGTAATATTGACTCAGGTTATGACAACTGATGTAAAGAAATTACGATTGGAGTTTCTGAATGTAAGAAATACTACATCCGATCTCTTTCAACCAATTCCATTGGAAGATGCTGTTATGCAGTCTGATCCATTTGGCAGTACTCCAAATTGGCACATAGCCCATGTAACCTGGTTTTTTCAAAAAATCCTTGAAAAATACACGCAGGATATTGATGATAATTCTATAAATACAGACTATCTCAACTCATATTATCAACGTTATAGCAAGATCTTACCTAAATCCGATAGAGGAAAATTTCCTAGACCTAAGGTTTCCGACACGCTGAAATACCGTGCCTTAATCGAAGAGATGTTTCTAAAATTCTTGAACGATATAGAAGAGAATAACTCGTTGACACGTTCTTTATCATATGACATTGAACTAGCAAATCAGCATGAAATGCAACACCAAGAGCTTTTAGTGTACGATCTTCAACATTATTTTCAAAGATTTGAGGATCCACTCGATAATTATGAACCAAAAATAGTGAAAAGTACCAATTTGGATGAAATTCATGATATCGAGCAGGGAATGGTTAGGGTACCCGGAGGATTATATGAACTTGGATTTTCTGGAAATGACTTTTGTTATGACAATGAAATTCCAGAACATAAAACGTATCTGAATTCATATGAAATTGACAAATATCCTGTGACAAATAAAGAATTTCTTGAATTTATAGAATCAGGAGGATATCAGGATTATAAATTCTGGTTATCTGATGGATGGGATCTCGTGAAAGAAAAGCAATGGGACGCGCCACTATATTGGCAAAAAATTGATGGAGATTGGTATAAAAAAGACTTCAGGGGGTTAAATAAAATTTCACCAAATGAGCCAGTTACAAATGTGAGTTATTACGAAGCTGACGCATATTCAAAATGGATAGGAAAGAGGATACCAACTGAGGCAGAATGGGAAAAAGCAGCCAGCTGGAATGAAGATTTGAAGAAAAAGACTTTGTATCCTTGGGGAGATGGGTTGCCTTCCGACCTTAATTCAAATTTGTTAGAATCATGGAAATGGGCGCCGTCTCCAATTGGGTCATACCCACAAGGAAAAAGTCATTATGGCTGTCATCAAATGCTGGGCGAAGTGTGGGAATGGACAGCCTCTGAATATGTCCTGTATCCCGGGTTTAGATCCAAGTTTTCAGAATATACGGACAAGTGGGCAATTAATCAGAAGGTACTGCGCGGAGGATCATATGCTACTCCAAGATCACAAATTCGAAACACTTATAGAAATTATTTCAAACCACACGAAAGAATTCCATTTTCAGGATTTCGTTGCGTTAGAGACCCTCTTTAACAATATTAGAGTGAACTGTTTGTTTGGATCGGTGAAATTCCGAATCACTTGAAGACCCGCCTTTTTTACCAGACTATTAAATCTGGGTAATGAATATTTGTAAGAATTTTCTGTATGAATGGTTTCGCCCTTCTTAAAGTAGAAAATTTTTCCAATTGCTCGTATTCTTACGTGTTGGTCGAATTTTGATTCTAAATGCATTTCGATTCTGTGTTTGCGGGTATTGTAGAATGACTTGTGTTCAAATTTTGATATGTTAAACTCTCCCTCAAGTTCTCTGTTAATTCTGGCCAAGACGTTGAAATTGAATTTTGCAGTTACACCGTTCTTATCATTATATGCCCTATCCAAAATTGATTTATCCTTTTCCAAATCGATTCCAATTAATAGTAAATCCTCCTTTTGAACATATCTCGCTATTGAGTGCAAAAAATCCATTGCATCTTTGGGATCGAAATTTCCAATACTTGATCCCAAAAAAATTAAGAATTTCTTCTTTGGAATCTTCCCATTGAGTTTCATAAATTCATTTATCTTGGCAAGTCCTGAAACATAGTCTGAACAAACGCCATAAATTTGTAAATTTACATACTCTCTAAACAAATCTCTAATTGATTTTTTCAGCATTTTTAACGAGACATCTATGGGAAAATAGGAAACACGCTTCAACTTTGCAAGAAATGGTCCTAATAAAATTCTAGTTTTCAAGGAATTTCCATTTCCCAATTCAATAACACTTATTTCCTGTCCTCCAATTATCTTCAAAATTTCATCTGTGGAATTTTTCAATATTTGCGATTCAATTCGATTAAGATAATATTCAGGTTGCATGCATATTTCTTCAAATAACTTGGATCCCATTTTATCATAAAAAAATTTAGGAGAAATATGCTTTTGTTTATCATTCAATCCTCTTGCAACTTCTTTTGCAAATTCATTATTTATGATGAACCTTTCATTGTTGTGTATTAGCAATCCTAGTGAAAATTACCTCCTGAAAATATATTTACCAAATTATTTGCGTTCATATAATTCAATTTCTCAGTTCTTAGATAGATTTCTTAAATACTGCAGTCCTAGTTTTAAATCATCTTCATAATGTGTATTCTCGACTGAAGGCTCAAAGGTAAGAAATTTTGAATATTTTATTCTCTTGAGAGCTCCTATCACATTCTCAAAATCTATATGGGCGAAACCAGGCATTTTCCTATTGTTATCTGATATATGAACATGTTTTAACATTGTGTTGGAATTTACGATTGCATCATGAATTGAGTCTTCTTCTATGTTCATATGGAAAGTATCTAACATAATTCCTACATTTTCACGGTCAACGAGTTTGACGATATATTTCGCATCTTCAGAATTGGTGCAAATAGGAGTGCTATAGCGATTCAATGGTTCAATGAGGAGGTCAATATCGTAATTACTGGCATACTTTGCTAGCTCACGCAATGACTCTATCAAAGGAGAAATTAATTTTCTTTTCTCTTCTAGTAATAAATACTTGTGATTACTATCTAAAATTAGTGGCTCTTCACTAAACAAACAGAGATTAAATGTCTTACCACCCAGCTTCTGGCAAAGAGTAACACATTTTTTTACATAGTTCTGGGCAGCTTTCAATAAACTATTATTAGTAGTAACCAAGTTACGGAATCTAGACTCAGTACTACTTAACCCCCACATGCCAGTGATGCCAGATACGCCAATTGAAAAGGAATCAAGTTGATGTGATAAACCTTTCACATCAATTACGTCGGGTTCACCATAAACCTCCACGATGTCAAATCCTTGATTTTTCAACTTTTCAAGAGTTTCTTGTATTGGTTCCAAATTTTTGAAGGATGCTAAAGTAATTGAGTACTTCCAGGGCATTTCCATCATTACTTCATTACAATAAATTTCTAAGATATTGCCCAACAGTAACGATACTCAAATTATCATCATCTTTAGTTCCTGAAAAATTCTTTATATTCGACACATAGACCGGATTAGCAGATTCTCCTTGTGACGGTAATCTGCCATGGGAACCTCTAACTAATTTACCATCCAGTGGAATAGATTTTGTATCGGGATCAAAGAATAGTTCCACAGGATCATAACCGGGTTTTCTATGAATATCCACCTTTTTGGCGAAACTTGGGGCTTTAACTGGATCAAACCACCAGTAATAACTAAACCATTTATCTTTATTAGAAACTGCAATTATATCCCCGCTTCTTGGATGATTAATTCTCATTTGTTGCTTCAGATTACTATCGAGTATCATGTCAACACCTTTTGTTCCTTCTAAAATATTTCTTACTTGATTAATATAATTTTCTTTAACATAAATGTGTGCTATCTGGTGGTCCACCATTGCAAAGGCTTTGCTGTATTCAAGGTCCAGATATTCAACTTGTTCAATTTCTCTTACAGCAAGCAGATCATTTTCTCTAAAGATGGAATTTAATGAAATGTCAGAATTAACATCTGTGAATCCATATTCTGAGAATATGATAAATTGTGTGTCCTCTAGTATGCCAATGTTAGACGCTTTTTTTATCAATTTACCAACCAAATCATCAACAAACTTTAGGTCATCTTTTAGATCTTTATACGATGTTCCATTTTTTTGGAAAGAATAATCCAAATGGGGAATATATGTAAATAATAAAGCAGGCTTTTCATTTTCTAACACAAATTCGGTTGCCTTCTCTATCCATTCACTGGATTTTTTAGAGACAAGGGGACCCCAATACCAGGTCAAATCAAATTTTCCTATTTTTTCAATTAGTTTTTCATAGAAGCCTGGCGGTTTGCTATAGCACCACATTATCATTCTATCATCCATGTGAAGTGGACGTGGAGTTAGAACTACGTCTGCATTAGAATACATTGTATTTTGCCAGAACAAGACGGCCGTTTTTGAGCCATCGCCGTGCATTTTGATGGTATCCCAAATTCTATCTGCTTGGACCAAATTACTTGATTGTTCCCAAAAAGTAACGCTGTAATGCTGTCTATCATACAATCCATTAGAAATGATTCCATGTACCTCAGGATATGAACCTGAAAGTAAACTAGTCTGGACAGTACATGTTACTGCAGGAAATACTGTTTCTAAGTCTCTTGTTTCCCCAGTTTGCGAAATTTTAAAGATATTTGGAGTTACGTTTTTAGAAATGTGCTTTCTCTCCAAACCTACAATATCGATAATGATTGTGTGTTTGACCATCAATGTATTGGGATTTACCAAGAATTTAATTCTAATTATTTTTTTCTCAAGTCATGTACATTTTTCTTGATAGTATGAGTAATGGAGCTATTAGCAGCAATACGGCAAGTCCAACTTCCAATCCCCTTATCCCACTCAAATAGGTAGAGTCAAGGACAATAATTGACATAATCATTTTTTGAATACATTGTTGTATTCCTATGGAATCTTTCTTTTGAATTCTGTAGACTGCTTTAACCATAATAAACAAAAACAGCGCCAATATTATTAGAGATTCATATTTGAAAAATCCGATAAAGGTAAACAACATGATTGAGGAAATAATCCCCGCGATTATCACTGGTATCAAATATAGTTTAATATTTTCTGAAAACCCTTGAACCTCATATTTGCTTATGAATCCTATTAATGAGACGTAAACGAATGTTATAGTGAGGACAAAGACCAGAATAATAAATTGAGGAAAACTATCAATAGCGTGAAGACTTGCACTTGTTCCCAGCATCACATTCATCACTCTAGCTGCAGCAATAGTAAACGGACCTGCCTGAGTATTCTTTAAATACTTATCATACCAAAAAATAAGGGCAATCAAAATCAGGGATATACCAAAAGTCAGAACACTGACTAATAGCGACAAACTCAGAGCAATGACAGAAAATATTGTAACAAGGACAATAGCTACTTTTCTTGATATTTTGTCCGATGCAATGGGCCTGCCTGGCCTTTCTTTCTTATCAATGTTATAATCAAAGAGATCGTTGAGCACAAGCCCTACACAATAAAGGAATATGGAGATAGTTACTAACACGAGGACTTGCACAAATGATGTAAATGTGAGAGTCAGTGCTGAGGCAATTGCAAAACCAACTAATATGTTTGAGGGGAGAGTAAATAGATTTGGAAGTCTGATTAGCAGCAAATAGTCTTTGAAATTAGGACTTTTCATATGTATCACTGTAAATGGGCTGAATTATTAATTGAAAGATTATTGATATATGCGGTACTGGAAAAATCATTTCTTGACTAAAGATAGTCAAGTGATTTAATAAACTTCATTGCTTCTCTAGCAGCATAGGCGGGACATTCCTGATAGGGATACAGTTCTACTGTAACGAATCCATCATATCCAATATCCTTAAGGGATCTGAGAGCAGAATCAATGTTTATTGCACCTTCCCCTAAAATAAGATGATTATGGGTTCTATCTGCACTTATATCTTCTAAATGCACATGCTGGACATATTCAGATAATTTGTAGATTACCTGTGATGGATCTTCTCCCACACAGAAAAAATGTCCGATATCAAGATTCAGTCCAATAGATCTTGAATCAAAATTTTTAATAAACCTGACAAATTGTTCAGAATTTTCGATTATAAGACCTGGCTCCGGTTCTACAAGAACGGTAACATTTTCTTCCTCTGCCGTCTCTAATATCTGATGGATTCCATCTACAAATATTTTCAATAGCTCGCTTTCGGTCAACCCATAATTCATGACTGGTCCTCCTGGTTCGGTAGATATGTTGCTAACCCCTAGTTTGTGTGCCAATTTTATACAATCTAGTGTGTGTTCGATTCGCAATTTACGATAGCCAGGGTCCTTTTCAATCCATGAAGGATGATGAGTATCTCCTATTGCAAAAAGGGTAAAGGCATTCAGATTGGAAATACCAATTTTTAATTTTGATAATAATTGCTTAATTTCATCGATGTCAGAATCACTTTGTTTTTTGGGATATGCGTGCGGTATATCGCAGAGTATTTCAACTCCCTTATAACCGATTTCAGACAAGATATTTATTGAATCTTTTAAGGAAAATTTCTTGAACGCATTTGTACTAAATGCAAATTCCATATCTGTTAATTATGGTCTCCAATGAAAATTAGAAGATTGTTTGAAGAATTCATATGCATTGTAGAATGTTACTTTCTCGATATCATTCATGCTGAAGCCTCTCCTCTTCATTTCTTCCGCGACCAACGGGACGCTCAAGGGGTCGGAAACTCCCCAATCTGCAGAGCTATTAACCATAATTTTTTCAACCCCATTTTTTTCGACTATATCGATTGCCCCAGTTGGAGAAAGCTTTGTTATGGGATAGACGGTTAATCCTGCCCAGCATCCAAGCTCTAAAGTTTTATCTATTGTTTCTTCCGTATTATGATCGATTAAAATTTTATTTGTCATGTCCAACATGTTCTTATTTTTAAGAACAGATTTTGTGCGTTCGATTCCGTCTTTCTTATTAACATGCGGGAGGTGTATCATTGTGAGCATGTTCTTGTTTACTGCAATATCCAATTGCATTTGAAATAACTCATCTTCTAGGTCATTGATTAAATTGTAACCTATTTCCCCTATAGCAATAACTCTTTCTCTATCCAAATATTTGGACATGGCCTGAAGTGCATCTAGTGCAAGAGGTCTTTCAGTCGATTCTTTGGGGTTCACAGATAAACAAACGTAATGATCGATACCGAATTCATTTGATCTTTGGGTTTCAAAAGATATCATATGTTCCCAATAATCTTCAAAAGTACCTACTGAAGTTCTTGGACTACCTAACCAGAAAGACGGCTGAACAATTACTTCTATACCCGCTTTTGACATTAGTTGATAATCGTCGGTAGTTCGAGAGTACATGTGTATATGTGGATCAAAAAAACGTCCCAAAATTATTCACCCATATTGAAACGACTCCTTTTTTATATTTGTCTTGTGTATTTGAAAAGTAGCCGGGTACCAGAAATCCAATTTTAAGTAAGCAATGCTTCATTTGTTTATGTTAGATTAAATGAAGACTACTAGTTTAATAATAGCTCTATAATATCACACTCCTAATATCATTGCGGCAACCGAAATTCTAGAGGAAAAAATTCCTATTAATGAATATATCATGAATTTAGGATAGATTATGACGTTAAACTACATCGTGAGGGGTCAAAGTAATTCTGGTCATATTTTCCAAGAAATCCCCGAGTTCGGTGCCATTGTTTGAATTTGTTTTAATAGTTTCACAAGGATGATCATCAATACATATTACAGTAATACAGTCTCCTCCTGAAGTGCATGTCGAAGTCATTTTTCCGGCAAGTTGAGCATTGGCTAATTCAGTAGTTTGAACATAGTGAAAGAATAACATGCAGATGCTCAAAATAATAAAGACCACCAAGAAATTAATAGAACTTATTTTCAGTGATTGCACCTATTGATTTTAGTGCGACATTTTATTTATCATAATGCAACAAATGTTATAGTAAAAGCGGGTGATCCCGGTAACCCAAAGAGTGGACGTCATGGTAAATCTGATTTTTCTACAAATTTAATATCACTATTCAGACGTCATAATTTAGATTAAATTACCATTATTCAAATTATTTAGCTGTCATTGAACACTAATGATAAAAACTTTAAACTTTCTGTTGAGTTAAGTAAAATACATCTTCGTAATCCAACAATGCTTGCTTCTGGAATTTTGGGAATATCTCAAAGCATCTTTGAACGATTATATCATGAGAATATTGGGGGGATTGTGACCAAATCAATTAGTGTCAATCCAATGAAAGGGTACCCGAATCCAACTGTAATTCCGTTAGGTGGCGGAAGTTATCTCAATGCCGTAGGTCTGTCAAACCCAGGGGTAAATGCTTTTTCAAAGGAGTTATCTCAAAATAAAACCATCCCCATAATCATCAGCCTTGTTGGTTCCTCTGAAAAGGAATTTTCGAAAATGGTTAAAGTATTTGACACGCTGAATATTCTTGGATACGAGATCAATCTTTCTTGTCCTCATGTCTCTAAAATGGGTATGGAAGTTGGCGATGATCCAGAAGCGGTTAACAAGATTGTAAAGACTGTTAGAACTTATACCAGAAAACCTATCTCTGTTAAAGTCGGAGTTGGCTCTATTGATGTTGTTGAACTTGCGGGGGTGGCTCTAGACGCAGGTGCCAATATCATTACTGCAATAAACACATTAAGGGCAATGAGCATCGATGTTGAAACAATGATGCCAATTTTGAGCAATCGCATTGGAGGACTATCTGGTAATGCAATAAAACCAATCGGAATAAGATGCGTATATGAAATCTCAAAAAAACTTGAAGTGCCTGTAATTGGCTGTGGTGGCGTATCGTCGTGGAAGGATGTGATAGAATATATGATTGCGGGTGCGTCTGCCGTTCAAATTGGCAGTGTACTGGGAACTGCTGGTCCTAAAATCTTCAACCAAATTACCAAGGAACTAAAAAATTATGTTGAAAAAAAGGGACTTAAGAATATTAGTGAGATAATAGGAATTGCGCACAAATATTGATAAAAGAAGAATAATTCGAATTGAGGAGACCATTTTAGAGACGCCTACAATTAAGACTTTAGTTTTCAAAGATGATTTGAGTTACACTGCCAAACCAGGTCAATTTTTGATGGTCTGGATTCCGCGCATTGAAGAAATTCCGATGAGTGTAATGATAAATTCCAAAGATGGTTATGCGGCAGTTACAATTAGAAAATCTGGAATCGGTTCAACTGCTTTGTTTAACAGGAAAAAAGGTGATCTTATTGGTTTGCGTGGTCCCTATGGTAACAAATTCATCCTAAAAAAAGGTTATAAGAGTATACTGATAATTGGGGGTGGAACCGGACTGGTCCCACTGTTGAGATTGGCATCCTATGCTAGTAAGAAGAAAATCAAAGCTACTATTGTATTGGGTGCAAGAACAAAAAGAGAAGTATTCTTTGAGAAGATCGCAAGAAAAATCACGGAAAAGAGTGATTCTACCTTTCTAGTTTGTACTGATGATGGTAGTTATGGAATCAAAGGTACAACAGTCAGCGCGATGACTAGTTTAGTAAGAGAAAGGATTTTTGATTGTGTCTTTACATGTGGGCCTGAATTGATGATGAAAGGAGTTGTGGGCCTTGCAACTGAAAATTCAATACCGGTACAGGCGAGTCTGGAGCGATATATGAAATGCGGAATAGGCATTTGCGGCAGCTGTTGTCTTGATAGTTCGCTTGTTTGTCAGGACGGCACGGTATTTAACGGGAGAGAGCTCTCAAAGATTCTTGATTTTGGTATCTCATATAGAGATAAAGATGGACAAAAAATTAAATATGCCTGAGAAAAATCAAACTTATCCAATAAAGAATTGTTGGTATACTTGCCACCAAGAGAGAACGCTTCATGTGTTTGTCAATATTTATCAATCTAGAAAATAGTGATACTTATCTAGTTAGTTTTTATCTAAATCTGCAAGTAGATTCATGTTCTAAAATGAAGAATCGCTCAGAAATTGAAATAATGGCTGCGATCCTCAATGCAGCTGTTTCAAATTGGGAATACAAAACTACCATTATGATAAATGCAGGTGTATCTCATTCTCAACTAACACGTTATTTGATGACCGCCGTGGACAGGAAATTGATGGAATATTCTGAGATTACAGGACTGTACAGAACTGCAGAGGCAGGATTAATCTTCATAAAGAAACATGAAGAAATGTGTCGTATTTTCCCAGCAATATCTGACTTACCAGAAGTATCGCATAATAATTACGTTATAAAAGAATCTTTGAATGAATAAATGGAATCACCTATGATCTCATCGGGCTGCAATAATAATTTACTATTTTTACAAGAAATGACGTTACAAACTACTCCGGGATCAATGAGATGAAATTGGTTTAGTTTAACTTTTTCGTTCTTTTCTAATCGATAGTAATCAAATCAGTATACCTTAACGTTACCTAACAAAGCTAGATAACTTTATATTAGTTTACTATTTCAACTTTCAACTAATCTTGACTCAATATATTCTGCAAATTCAGAATGCTTAAACAATGAGTGAAATTTCAAGTTGTTTTGGTAAAGCAAGTTTTCTTTAGTTTCCCTATCAATTACACTAACAATATTGAAGTTGCTAAATCCTTGAATTCGCAGTGCAGAGACTGCGTCAAGAACACTCTTTCCGGTTGTGATTACATCATCAACAACTGCCACAGGGTCCTTTACTATCCCTTCGATCATTTTTTCAAGGCCATATGTTTTGAGATTCTTTCTAACAAAAAAACCAGAAACCCTGCTTGTTGGTGTTAACAGATAACTAGAACAGACTATGGCAGTAGAAATAGCAATTGCTCCAGATTCTAGTCCCCCTACTGACATTGTCTTCGGTTCAATCTTTAATATATGTGCAAGCATCAACTCACCAATAAGAGCAGCACCTTCAGGATCACTTACAATCGACTTGATATCATAGTAGAATTTGCTTTTTCTGTTGCTAGATAGAGTTACATCTTTTATGACAATACCTCTTTCCTTTATGATATCTTTGAGTCGCTCGTGTTTATCTTCAATAGTCAAATCCAATATCTGATTGCCTCCACATCTAGTATATTTTTATTAATAAAAAGCTAACCGTACCGTACCCAAAACTAATGATTATAACATTTAATCTGCCTCAGGAATTCCGAAAACAAAATCCAATTCACAAATATACTTATTCGCTACTTTATTTTCTCGGGTTCATCAAAATTATATATTCAAGGAACAAATAATTCAGATGATTAATGGCTAAAAATATCCCGGCAGCGCTGAGTGATTGGCAAACAAATGTTGTGAGTCAAATGGCACTAAATGATCCATCAAAATTAGCAGAATATGCTTTACACATTTCACGCATAGTGGCTTACAGTAATTTGGTAATTCAAGATGAGTTGGCAAAAATTGATGAAATTGGTAAAAAGATTGCAAAGTCGATGAAAAGTTCATCGGAATTCAGACCTACTCAATTTATAGAAAAAATAAATCATCAATTGTACAAGATTGAAAATTTTAAGGGGAATAGGGATGATTATTACAATCCTTCAAACAGTTTGCTCAATACGGTAATAAAGAGAAAAACAGGAAATCCCATAACACTATCAATATTATATATACAATTGGCCAATTCGCTAAAGTTTAAACTTTATCCTGTGAATTTTCCATCCCACTTTATGGTAAAACATGTTTTAGATGATGAAGAAAATGAAATAATAATAGATCCATTTAATGAAGGAAGAATAATGGATGATTACTCTCTAAAAGAACTATTGGACCATTTTTATCCAAAAATGAATATTGCATTGACCAGAAAACTGGTTGATAAGGCTTCAAATCCTGACGTTATTATTAGAATGTTGAACAATCTTAAAACGAGCTTTTTTGAATGTCAGGACTTTGACAGTGCTGAGCTTGTAAACGAAATGATATTGGGTATCAATAGGGATGATCAACATAGCCTACGAGACAAAGGAATGGTATTTCTTCATAAGAAGAGTTACGAGCAAGCGCTCAAGTTTTTTAATTTATACCTGGAAAAGTTTCCAGAAGCCAACGATGTTGACACCATTTTGGAATTAATAAGAAAAATCAAAACGAGTGACCTCTAACATGTGGTTGAAATTCAGATTCCATCAAAAGTGATATATTTCTGTATTTGTAATCGATTGAATTGCCATGGCAGAAACCTCAGAATCATTAAATTCAGTATTACTTGAGAGTTCGAGAAAAATCGTAGTATGTAAAAACGATATTGACTTAAGCAAAAAAACTGAAAACACTATATTCATACTCTTTGTTGAGGAGTCACGAGGCTCTGCAGGGGGTAGGATAGGAGGGGCGGGACTCAGAAGAATAGGCAGAATTAGTTGTTATAATATCGCCAATGGCATTGCACAAAAAGTATTTGAAACTGAAAATGAAAATGCTATATCAAACTTTGAAATACCATTGAGTGCCGTAGCTATGGATATTAAATTGTCAAATGGAGCTTCGAAAGTGATCCAAGGTATTGTAGATGAAGATCTTGTAAACAATTATCTCAACTTGATACACTAGATGGTAAATAAGAGTAGATATTGCTGTCAGGACGACTGAAAGTTCACAATATCAGATTGGTTCGTTCGTATAATTAAGTAAAAACAACATTTATTCACGTGCTACAACCATGAATTAATTTATCAATCCGATGTTTTAGGTTGCTTGAATAACACTATTAATGATGATATAAATTGGGTTTGCAATTAATAAAATGAAACTTGATAACACATGGCAAGTCAATAGCGGTATTTGATTCTGGATTAGGATCACTATCTGTCATCAGAGGTATACGGAGCCAGATTTCAAAAGAAAATATTATCTATTTTGCTGACAGGAAAAATTTTCCTTACGGGGAGAAATCAGTCGATGATCTTGAACAAATAATGAAAGAGACAATCGCCATCCTATCTAGTTTTTCTCCAAAAATAATTGTTGTTGCCTCAATTACACCTTCTATTCAAATGTTGAATAAGATAAGATCCATGACGCCTATTCCCGTCGTCGGTGTGGATATCCCATTAAGAGAAGCTTCTAAAATCACAAAAAAGAAACATATCGGCATTCTGGGCACGAAAGCAACTATAAAGAGTAAACATCTTGATGAACATATTAAATCAGATGTGCCTCAAGATATCTTTGTTAGTAAATTTGATGCCTCAGCGATAATAGAGATCGTAGAGAAGGGCATTTTTCTAAAGGATAATGAATATACACACGATACCATATCAAGGACCCTTGAAGGATTAAAAGATACAAACTTAGATGTCTTGGTGTTATCAAGTACCCACTTGTCATTCGTTAGGTCAAATATTATTTCGATGTATCCTTCAATAAAGGTAATTGATCCTGCTCTAAACGCTGTAAAAGAGATCAGACAATTTTTGAAAACTAATAATAATTTGAGAAAAAGCGGCCAAGGCAGAATTAGTATTATTGTAAATGGAGATAAGAACGAATTCCAAGAATTACTCAAAGAAATGGGATTGCCTGGACCTGTTGAACGTTATGAAAAATAACTCCTCCAGTTGTAAATGTATTAGAATTGTATCCCAATTTCAAGAATCGATTATGTTAAATAATCACAGATGTTCCCTTTAGAAGATGATAAACAGACCGAATTGGGATACATATTTTATGCTTCAAGCTGAAATAGCAAAATTACGATCAAATTGTTTGAGTCGTCAAGTTGGTTGTGTAATTGTTAAAGACAACAGACAGATATCTACAGGTTACAATGGGACTCCTTCGGGAATCAAGAATTGCTTTGATGGAGGATGTCCAAGATGCCTGGACAAACAAAATAACAAGATAAAGTCTGGGGAAAATCTGGAAAGATGTTTTTGCACCCATGCAGAAGCAAATGCAATAATGCAATGTGCCCTATTTAGAACTGGAAGTACCAAGGGTTCTACATTATACTCAACCTTTGCTCCATGCCTCGAATGCAGCAAAATGGCAATTAGTGTTGGAATCGGCAGGATAGTCATCCTGGACTCTTATCCTGAAGATGGAATTGAAATCTTGAAGCAAGCCAATGTTAATATATCAAAATTGAAGAAACAGGAGGTATTATCATGGGTTTCAGATTTGAACAACTTGAACATGTGAGTATCTATACTTTTTGATGATTATAGACCTTGTCAAGTCAAAATCATCTTGCCACATTTGAAAACTAATTGCTCTATGAAACCCGAATTAGAGTTGGAGTAAATTACCTTTTGGTCGGATAGTAGTGAATCATGCTGGGTAATTCATTTATAAAATGAGTGCTTAAGTACTGGTAAGATATTGAGATCGCTGAAATTTATTAGTTCAAAATTAAATTTATTGACAGCATTTCTGCTAACTATGATGATCGCGTACAGTAACATGTCCAACCAATTTTCATTTGCTCCTCCTCCAGGAGATATGATGGCCGTAGATCCCACTCTTCGGCCAGAAAATGTTACCGCTTCAGTCGGTGATCTTATCATTGTTGTATTCGGTTCGGGATCTGGAATGAGAATACCTGAGCCTGATAAAGCCGCAATGGAAGTGTCTTGGGCAGGTGGAGGTAATTACAGAGGAACAACAAATATTTCAGATTTCGGTACTGTCATGGTTGAATCAGGATCTGATGGTTTTTCGAGAATACATGGTCAAGGGATGATAATGGATTCACAAGGTGAAGTAGCCACTTATAGAATTCAGGGGTTAGGTAATATGGGATCAGATGGATATTTTCGGAACCATGGTATAGTATTCTTCAATGCTACCTCTGGAGGAGTATTTGACCAGTTGTCATCAACCGTTGGCGTATTTGCTAATGAAGTAAATCAAAAAGGTAATGCAGTGACAAAAATCTGGGAACTAAAGTAAAACTTGATACAAATTACATTTATTTTGTTTCAGGTATCACTATAGAAGCCAACGTTTAGTTATCCAGTCTAAAAAAGTGGGTACCGGTGCGATATATTAGTTCGCTCATTTCGGTTAGGCAATATATGTCAGCAAACAAATTAATAAATTGTTTCAGCCGACGAATCTTTACAGGGACATGAAAATGACCCAAACGACGAAGACTTGGCGAACCAGTTGCAGAAAAGTATATTAGATTCCAAACATCCGTTTATGATATGCCTAATTCAAAAAGGGATATGTACATTTGCTTTTCAAAAGAAGAGATCGTCCTCCTAGAAGATTTTGCAAGAAATAAAGGAGCTTTGAATATTAGTCAGGCCTTAGAATCTCTAGCAAAAGAAAGAAATAATGAGAATTGAGTTTTATTGGCCGATTCTAAAAATAATTTTTAAAAATTATTAGGGTTTATCCTTTGACTTTGTACCAATGTCGATGATTTCATCTATCGCTGAAATGAAAATTTTTCCTTCACCCGCAAGACCCGTGCTTGTACTTGCAAGTATCTTGTTCACTACTTGTTCAACAAGAGAATCATCCACTACAGTAAAGATAGTTAAGTTGGGATTAAATTCAGGTGTATAAAGGGAGGTACCTCTGCCCGAATGTACTGCAGCTGGAGGATTCACACCTCTTCCTTTCGAATCGTAATAGGTAAAACCACCAATGTTCAATTCTTTCAAAGCAGAAAATGCATCCGTCATTTTTGACTGAGGAATTATCGCCTCTATTCTTTTCATAGTTACTAATGTATTCTACTACTTTTATTAAAATTTTCTTGTCTAAAATCGATTCTGCCCAAATTTAGACGAAATGATATGCAAATTCACAAACAAAGCTGAAACAAGGTTAAAAAAGTTGGACTATCAGGATCGAATTATTGGGTTTTTTCTATTTGTAAATACTCCAACTAGTATCACGGCTATTCCAATAGAAATAATCAATATATCGGCAGGGATTAGAATAGCTGCCACTTGATTAACTGTCCCAAAAAATACTAACATTATACCAAAGACTGTTAGAGATATTCCAGATATTACTTCCCCATTCAAACCAGTTCTAACCATGTCATGATCAACTGATACGTTTCAATAAAAATCATTTCATTACTTGGAAATATTTATTCAGATCTCATTCTCTCTGACCGTTTTTTCCATGCGAACAGCATAAAAATAAAGGGGATAGTCATTACAGTTGTCGCGATCAGTACTGGTTGCATAATACCCATATCTACTGGAGTACCAATTGCCATAAAGTATGGAAAGGGATAGAGTCCGGAAACAAAGAACCACATTGCAACTATTAGCGCTATATATGGTAAATTCCTTTTGAAAAATGAAACCTTTTCTACCTTCCTTGTACTACATCTTGAACATCTTGTTCCCTGCCTGTTTATACACGATGAGCAAACAATTCTTGAACATATAACACAGGATCTACTACCAAATCTGGATCCACATATTTCACAATTTGTCAATTGACAGAATATTAGATTACTATAAGTAATAATGTTTTATCCCACGTAGGTATTTGGTCCATTCATAAAGTGTAAAATTTTACAAAATCATATGGATAGCTGGCCTAGTTTGCTACAAGAACTTAGCCGCTTGTTGCGGTTTGATTCAAGTCTCTTAAGGATGGGGGAGTTAGCAAAAGACTCTGATTCCTAATGACTTCCTGTACAGGTAATCCATATTCCTTTCTCAACTCTGCCTGCTGTACGTTAATTCTCTCGGAAGAAAATGATGGTCCGATGTGCCCAAACATTACATACGCGATGATGATGGCTGCCAGTGATACTCCCATCACGAGTATACTCAATGCTACACCTTTCATATGGAAGTAGCCTCCTCCAGAATGAATCTTTTCGTTGTGGGAAGACATGTTCAAGTTAGTTGCTGAATGTGCTTAAAAGTATTTGGATTGTTTCTGATTTTTCTATTCAGTATTGTACCTTTCCTACTGCAAATAAATAAAAACTTGTTTTTTGTTTATAGCTAAATGATTGAAGAAAAACTAAACTCCATTGGAATCAGGTTATCAAGTCCTCCACAACCTATAGGCTCCTACGTTCCTTTATCACAGAGTGGGAATTTACTTTTTGTGTCCGGTCAAATTCCATTGTCTGGGGGAACTTTGCCAGAAAAATTCAAGGGGAAAGTCCCAAGTGAAGTTTCCATAATTGACTCTGTACAAGCTTCAAAACAGTGCACAATAAATGCGCTAGAACAAATGAATAAGTTTTTGGGCAACTTAGAAAGAATTTCCAATTTTGTTAAACTCTCCGGTTATGTGAATAGCGATCCTTCATTTAAGGATCATCCCAAAGTTATCAACGGTGCGTCAGATTTGATATTAGAGGTATTTGGAGAAAGAGGAAAACATACGAGAGTTGCCATCGGAGTAAGTAGCCTTCCTCTTGACAGTGTTGTAGAGATTGAATTCCTTTGCGAAGTCAATTAGTGCCATTTAAGACCAAAATCATGAAATCCTGATTTCACGTTGTTCTATATTAGTGGGCTCGTGTTCAGAAGAGTTGACCTAATTTCTAATATTTCATCAAAAAACAAAACTCATATTTGCCGTCTGTTAAGTTGCATTTGTCTTGGATATACTGGAAGGAAACAACCTTGCAACGAATCTGTTTGAAAGATATTCTGCAAATTCAAGGAACTGGAAATTCGTAGTTTCAGTCTCTCAAATGAATGGAAACTTTTACGATGCCATAATGAGCAATCTAAATGAAGTTTGGCAGTTAAAGATTGATTCTATTTACAAGCCAAATCCGCTAATAGTCGGTGCAAAGGTAGACGTAGATCCGGTGAAGTTTAATGATAGCACCCATATGCCTTTTGGATATAGAAAATTGGATCCAAAGAAAATCGAAAAAATACTCTCTAACATTAGTGAAAATGAAGACACAAATGCCATCAGCTCGTACCTTTCTTCTGTAATTTCTTCCTCTGAGCCTGAAATACCGAGTCCAAATAACAGTTATGCATACGGACCATTTTTATTCACTCAAAAAAACCCGATCAAAGTGGATGAATACCAGAAAAGAATTTCCGACAAATTGGCAACTAGACTCAAAGACAAGCTCCGATTACTGTACTCGAGCTACGGTTAATTAGGAAATCTTAACATTTTTAGATAAAGCTAGGATTTATTAAAGTCTAGAATATGAGTGATACCACAACAAGGAACTAGTTATAATGGGGTCGGCCGGATTCGAACCGGCGGCCTCCAGCGCCCAAGGCTGGCATCATACCAAGCTAGACGACGGCCCCATATTCATGGTTTAGCAAATGCCATATTCCAGGTATAATTTTAACCTTGAGATATTACATCGTTGGGGCATTTTTGGATATCATATTATCTTGGATTAACAGTAATAATGGTCCGTAGTGTATTTACTAACATATCCGTTAATCAGAAAACATGTGGCCATCAATATCTCTAAATATCTTTGACTTTGAAATTTAAGAGTTGGATAGCTTCGAGAACTACAAGAAGGCCGGCAAAATAGCTTCCGAAGTTAGAGAATATGCTAGGACTCAAGACCACACTGGCAGGACACTAAGCGAAATTTGCAATGATGTTGAAAATGAAATATTAAAGAGGGGAGGGGAGCCAGCATTTCCGGTTAACGTCAGTTTGAATGACATTGCAGCACATTATACTGCTGTACCTGACGATCCAATAACTGTAAAAAATACTGATGTCTTGAAAATAGATGTAGGGGTCCATATTGATGGATATATCGCAGATACAGCAGTAACTGTAACTTATGATTCAAAGTATCAGGATTTAATAGATATAGCTCAAAGGGCGCTTGACGAAGCGATAGGTATTGCTAGGTCAAATACACGAGTTTCTGACATAGGTAGAGTTATTGAAAAAACGATCACAAAATATGGTTGCAAACCAATTCAGAATCTGAGTGGTCATTCGCTTGAACGATATACCATCCATGCAGGAAAATCAATCCCGAACATTTGGACTATTGGACATTCCTTTAATTTGTCTGTAGATAATGTATACGCAATTGAGCCATTTGTGACAACAAAAGATGGTCAGGGTATTGTATACGAAGGCAAGGTCAAGAATATTTTTGGAATTGCCTCGCGAAAACGAACAAAAGACCAAAAAGCCGATGATTTTCTTGAATATTTATGGAATAAATTCAAAACTCTCCCATTTGCGTTAAGATGGATTGTTAATGAATACGAAGAAAGAGAAGCACTCTCCTTTCTGGAAACTCTCCTAAAAAAGAAGAATGTTCATGCGTATCCAATTTTAGTAGAAGGCGCAAATAGAATTGTTGTACAAGCAGAGCATACTATCATCCCTCAAGAATCTAACACGATAACGATAACGAAATAATGAGGTTTAGTATCTAAACACTAGACTCTATAAGGTTGGTTATAGTACGTTGAGATTGACATAAAATGTGAAAATGTAATAAAAGCAATAAATACAAGTTAGAATAAGTTGCCTCTATGAAAGCCAAGACGGTCATCTATGGTGCATATTTCGCATTAAAACTTTGGTTTTACAGAAAAATTAAGGGTAAAAAGTCAAGGGCAGAGAAGGAAATTTCGATGTAACAATTTCTATTCTAATTCTTATTTTATACAATGTCGCAATATCATTCGATTTTTAGATCATACTTTGACGAATTTTTTATAGAATAAAATAATATATCAATCCAAACTGCTTAAAATCAGGAAATAGTATTACTTAATTGCTGATGATTGAAGCAGATATTTCTGGACTGAGAAAGCTCGGGCTCTCAGATATATTTAGCGATGATTGGACAAGGACAATTTATTCAGTAGATGCAAGTCATTATGCGATTAAACCTGCAGCAGTGAATTTCCCATCTGATGAGTATGAAGTTCAGAAGATTTGTGACTATGCATATTCTCGCGGAATCTCCATTACATGCCGGGGCGCGGGCACAGGATTGCTAGGACAGTCGCTATCTACTGGTATAATTTTAGATTTTACCAAAAAAATGAACAAAATCTTGGAAATTGGGGATGACTACGTTATCGTTCAACCGGGAGTTGTAAAGGCAGTACTTGATAAGGAACTAGCGAGAAGGGATAAGTTTATTCCTCCAGATCCTGCAAGTAGTAACTATTGTACTATTGGTGGCATGCTTTCTAACAATTCAAGTGGTCCACATGGATTAGGTTACGGAAGTATTATCAACTATGTACAAAGAGTTGAGCTGGTTTATAGCAATGGAACAATAGGATTTGCAGATCAGAAAAACTACGATGAAAAAATTGGTGAAATGCTGAAATATATTTCATCTCTCAATGTAGACATAAAAGGGCATTATCCAAATGTAAGCAAGAATTCAAGCGGGTATCGATTGGACGCAGTTTTCGAAAATAATCGGCTAAACCCACAAAAGATATTTATCGCATCCGAAGGAAGCCTAGGAATAATTACTAGCAGCAGGATTTCTGTAATAGACATTCCAGAAAAAAAATCCCTTGTTATTCTCAAATTCGAGAATATCTTGCAGGCTGCGTTAGCAGTACCATTGATCCTCCAATTCAGACCTGTGGCAATGGAATTATTGGACAGAGGAACTGTATTAGAAGGATGGATAACTGATGATTCCAATAGTAGGAATTCCTGCCTAATGTTTGTAGAATTTTATGGTAATGATGATTCTTTCTATCGAAAGGTTCACAAATTTGAGGATACTCTGAGGCATAAAGCAAAAATTCTTGAAAGCGGCTATGACCAAAAAAGTGTAGATAGAGCATGGAGAGAAAGAAAAAATTCACTGAATAGCGCGATAAAGAAAGGGATAGGTTCAAGAAAGCCAGTTGGAATAATAGAAGACACAGTAGTTAACCCGAGTATTTTGCATGATTATCTGATATTTCTTTTAAAACTACTTGTTACATATGATCTTGATTATGTAATTTATGGTCATGCAGGTAATGGCAATTTGCATCTTAGACCTATTGTAGATTTTAATTCAAAAGATTGGAGATACTTGATGGATGCTTTAGCGGAGAAGGTTTTCAGACATATTTCCAAGATTCATGGTTCCATCTCAGGAGAACACGGGGATGGATTACTCAGAACAAAATATGTCCCCATAATGTATGGCGCAACAATGTACGATATTTTCAAACAAATAAAACTGATATTTGATGATAAAAAAATCATGAACCCAGGTAAAAAAGTATTATGAATGAGATTCTAGAACTCTAGGTAGTTTGCGAGCAATAGGTAAACTGTATTTTGTAATTCATTAGTTAGTAGCAGTTTGAACGTCTATAGTTATGAAATTTACAAACTTGCTTTCTTTAACCTATACCAAGTACCAAATCGAAAAATCAAAATCCCTGCGGCAATTGTAAGGAGTGCTATTACCAAAGTATGAGGAGATACTAATGTTTTTAATATGCTAGGCGCCGTTGAGATATATTGGCAACCTGACTCATTAGTTTTGCAAATTTTTTGTACTGGAAAAAAGATGATTACTAAAACTAGTAAAATCAAAATAAATGTTCCTATGAGTGAGCATACTGCTCCGCATTTTATTATTTTGTCAATATATTTAATGGCCATTTCTAATCATGAAAAACTGTTCAAGCCTTAATTCTCTTTGGATCTATTGTCACAAAGCTATATGATTCACTTTTTGAAACTAGTTCAAATTTATTGTTATAATGTTGAAGGGGCAATGAAGCGTACATGTGTTTATCCCATAATTCATGGACTCCATCAAAGTAAACCTTTCTTAATTCGCCCTTCATTCTTAGTATCTCATGACTCAGAATATGTGAGACTTTGGCACAATTTTTATCAGCGTAAAATTTGGCTCGATCTGCATCAGAAATAGGATCTCTAGATCTTTCCCAATAAGCCACTCCAAAATTTTCTGAAGAATATCCTTCAGTTCTGCAATCTGTCCAAAATGGTTTGAAATAAGTGAGATAAAAATGGTACGTTCCTTTATCTCTTCCCGAATGGTCTCGTGATAAATAAGAGATTGACATCCTGTCAAATAACTTTCCTGGAATTACGGGAAGTATGTCAGCCTTTATCTTTAGATTCACATCAAATGATCTTTTTATCCAGTGATGAAAAAATCTGGACATTAGAGAAACATAATACCAATCTTCATTTTGCAACTTAATCCATTCTTCATTTTTAGCCACATATATGAAAAACAGATTAGGGTATTGCAAATCAATAGTTAAAGGAAAATATGGAAATAAATACTAATGAATAAACATCGATCTTTTTACCTATTCTAGTGATCCTGTTTATTGTACTCCATTTCACAATACTTGGCGATGAGCAGATAATTACTTTGTACTAAATTAAAGATTAGAACCTAGGGTCGCAAAACTTATACGCTCAACTTTAGAACCATTAAAAAGCGGTGCTTAAGTGGGGTCGTAGCGAAGCCAGGCATCGCAACGGGCTCCAGATCTAACAAACAGGGCTTTGTTAAAGAAAGATACCCGTGGATCGAGGGTTCAATTGTTGTGCTTCAAATCGCAGCAGAACAGATCCCTTCGGCCCCATTTGATCTATAAGCGTTGCCTCATGCTGTCTTATTCTAATACAAAAAACAAATTAATATTCGAAACAATATTTTGTCCAATCAATTCGTTTACGAATCAATTCAATTATCTTAGGCAGTCTTCAATTGCTCTGAAAGATCCAAATGTTTTCTGAGCTTCAGGTATGTGTTTTTGAAGTGCCTCGCTGGCAGATTCGATAAATAATGACATTGGGTCTTGCTTTTTGAATAATTTCATAAATGATTTCTTTGGATTATTCAACTTGTCAAAAAAGATCGTGGAGCTGTCTTCAATAATGACATCTGCTTCGCTACATGCTATTCCGTGATTTAAGAGATGCTTTTCTAGCTTTGCAGCAAATCGAGCAAAGTGGACTGAATATGTATCCTGATCTAGATTTGGCAATAACACTTATCTATCCAATTCATAATATTTAAAAATTTTTTATTCTGATGCTATCTAACTGTCTTCATATTCCCTTTTCTATTACACGGAATTCGCAGATCCAGCACTATTCGAAATTATACAAGGATTGACATCGATTGTCTTTCTTCGCATTTGAAATTTATTATAATATATTGTATGATTGGGCTAGTTGCCCGAATAAGCGAATCCGTTTGCAATATTGTTGTGAATTAAAAAACACCCATCCCAGCAGATAGCTAACTTTTGAGGTGGGGAAGGGATTCGAACCCTTATAGATTCGCTAACTTCATAGTAATTCTGCAGGCGAACGCATAGCCTCTCTGCCACCCCACCATAAGTTATGGTTGACAAATTTTCTCAATTTAAAGCATTGTCTATATATAAGCTCTAAAGTGCATGAAGAACTGAGAAAAAATTAATGTAATTTGCAGACGACCGGCTATCCTTGAGCAATTTTTGTAAATCGCTGATCAATTGGATTATATTCACAACCCAACGGTCCACAATATCTTCCCACATATTCAGCCTTTGGTCTATAAATTGCCGGCTTTGGAGCTGCCTCGGCAAATTTTTCTTCTATCACATGAGAAGTCCAGCCAGAAATTCTGGCAATTGCAAAAATGGGCGTGAACAAGTCCATGGGAATTCCCAAACTGTAATAGAGTGAGGCACTGTACAGATCTACATTAGGATATATTGATTGTTTTCTAGTTTCCAGTAAATATTTTTTGGTCGTCTTTTCAACTTGTTCTGTCATATCAAACCACGGAGTCTGGTGTTCCTTGTTCACTGTTTTTGATAATCGATAAAGTACTTGTGCCCTAGGGTCTGTCGTCTTATAGACTGCATGCCCCATTCCCATAATCTTGTCTGCACCTTCCAGTTTGCCGATTACCCATTTGTTAACGTTCTGGATTTTCCCGATTTCCAGTAGCATTTTCATAACCTGAGTATTTGCTCCTCCATGTAGTGAACCGGACAGGGCTGCAATCGCTCCATTTATAGATGCATAAATATGGGCTTTCGTAGATGCAATTTCTCTTGCTGCGAAGGTCGAAGCATTAAAACTATGTTCTGCATGAAGTATCAAACAAATATCAAATATCTTTGCCTCTTCGTGCTTTGGTTTCGTACCAAATAACATATACAAGAAATTTTCAGCATTTGTCATTTCCTTTGAAGGTTTGATAATTTCTTTTCCACTTCTGATTCTGTCCCAAACCGCAACAATAGTTGGAATCTTTGAAATTAGCATCTTCGCTCTCTTGATATTCATTTCCCTTGAATCATCTTGTATATCCAAATCATAATCAGGCAATTGAGATATACAAGACTGAAGTACATCCATGGGAGAAGCTGTTATGGGTCTGTTTTTCAAATTTTGATACAATGCTCTCGGAATTTCTCGGTTTTCTTTCAGATCTAAAGTAAACTCAGCTAGCTCTTCCTTTGTTGGAAGATCTCCAAAAAGTAACAGATATGAGGTTTCTTCAAAAGTTGAATGAGTTACAAGATCTAAAATATCATACCCTCGATAAATTAACTCGCCACGTTCACCGTCAATTGAACATATCCTGGTGTCTGCTACCACAATATTTCTCAGGCCTATGTTTCTAGCATCTATATTTCTCATACCACTCATTGACATATATCACGCCAATTCTAATTTAAAATATACGTATATACGTTGATTAACACTATTCACTATACTATACATTTGTCTAGAAAATAAATCTGTCGTTAGCGATAGCCAAGTTGAAAGAAAAATTTTTTCCGACCTGTTTTGATTCCTCATTTCCTAAACCGGCATGGCTTCGCGATTTGTCCATTGATCCATTATTGTAACCTCTATACTCTTTCCTGTTAAATATTTCTAATTTTACTTTGACCTTAGTTTTAGTAGCTAGCCAAATAAATACACGTTCCCTTTCTGCGCATTTTACAATCGGACCTCCCAAGATAAGAGGAGATCCATTCAAAGTCAAATAACCTCATCGGATCTTGTTTATTAGTTTAAGTGTCTTCGTCGACAAAGGGCCGGGTTCACCAAATATGACAAGGAGCGCTTGCGATATTAAATTTTAAAAATGGACCTACAAGATTGTGAATTTTTTTCGACATGATATGTGGAACTTATTGATCGGAAGGTCTTGGTTTTTGAGCTTAGTCAAGGCTAGAAAATCGACAAAACTGATCGAGATTGGCAAAAACTGCTGAAACTCCAGATATTTACTAATGATAAGTATAGAGAAAAGAACACATGAATAATTATATTCATTTCGTATGTAAATTACTGATAAAGGCATGCTTTTGGCCATCAAACTTTAGAACAAGTTTTTTGATTGTTAAAAATTTGTCTGGTAGCGATAAGGACACAGTTTACTATCAAAAGATATACTAGCCAGTCTACTACTGCTATCTTGTAGGAACAAGCTTACCGTTTTAGGCTGGAGGAACAATTTGTCTTACAGAGAATTTCTTGAAATCATAGGTTACTCCATTTGACTTGAATATTATCATGGGAGATCCCCATGTTATTGCAGCACCGTCTGTTCTAGCATTGCAATGAGACATGTCATCGCCCCAATTGCCTTTGTCTACAAATTCCGTAGCTTTTTGCCAATTATTGTTATTATCTTTGTCAATATACGATTCTAGTTTGACGCTACCGTCAGGCAAATTATACACGATGCCCTTAAATCCAATCCACTTGTTCATGGTTGATCCAACCGATATTCCTGAGTAAGGCTTTATATCATAATTTACGTGCCACATCTCTTTTTTGAATTTGAATTTCCCATTTGTAAAATCAATATTATTGTGATACGATGAGCCACCACATCCTTCTTGCACGTTTGTGCTATGTCTAACGCTTCTAGAGACCAGAGAGATTTCATCTCCACCACCAGAAGCCGAAAGTACTTTCACATAAATTGTTATTTCTATATTTTTCCAGTCCGTAGGTTTGTAAAAGTATCCTGTTTGCGCCAATCTTGAATAGTCATAAGTTGGTAGACTTGATCTAACCTCATCGGATGGTAATCCTGAACTCTTAGTGAAGGCCAACATTCTGGTAGTACCGGGTTTTAGATGCCAGCTACCATCAGAATTTTTAGTAATCTCGGCACCGTTTCTGTCAAACTGACCATCATTGGGATTTGTGGGGTTGAAGAACCATGTTTCTCCGCCTGTTAATGTGGGATAGATCGCCTTAACTCCATCAGCGACAGCACCTGAATCATCCCCTGTACCTCCACCTCCAGTCGGTGTTGTCGGAGGGCTTGTATTACCTATTGTTACTTTAACTTCAGTTATACTTGCCCAATCATTCTGCGTATTACCATTGACAGTAATTTTGATATATCGAGCATCTGTGTCCGGGAGGTCATATTTTTCAGAGTCTAACGTAGTTCCGCTACTCTTTTTCTCAAGAACTTTGGTATATGTAACGCCGTCTTTTGAAGTGGAGATGACAAAATTATTCTGTCGTTCATTACCCTTATGCCATGCGATATTCACACTGCATATTACTTTGCTAGAGCCTAAGTCAGGTTGAATCCATGAAGCTTTACCATAATTAGACCATCTGGTTTCGAGATTATTGTCTTTAATGTTTGTAGGTGGAAATCCTGTTTGACTTCCTGAACTTTTAATTCCTGTAATTGGTGTGGTGGAACATTGAGTTTGCTGAGGCTGACTCGATGTACTTGTCTGTATTTTAGCTTCTGTTATACTTGCGTAATCGTTCTGTGTGTTACCATTAACAGTAATCAGTACATAACGCGCCTGTATGTTGGGTATTACATATTTGTCAAACGATAGTGTGGTACCGCTACTTTTCGTAGATAAGACGTTTTTGTATGAACTGCCATCAGTAGATGTAGATATGACAAAATTACTCTCTCTGGTATCGCCTTTGTACCACGCAATATTTACACTGCAAATATTTTTACTTGATCCTAAATCAAGTTGAATCCATGACCCTTTACCATAAGTAGACCATAACGTATTGAAATTCTTGTCAACTACATTATTTGGTGGAAAATTTTGGCTACTTCCACTGGCAGAAATACCTGTAATATTTGTATCAACACATGTTGAAGTTGTTCCCTGCCCAGAAGTTGGATGAATAGTTTGTGAAATCATAAAGATAGATACTATAAAGAAGAACAACATGGATCTTGTAAATAGGCTTAACAACTTTCATTCCTCCACTTGTATCTTATTTTTGATATTACTACGACAAAAGGAAGAATTTTCTAAGTCAACAGTCGTCAAGTAAATATGATATATTAAATAATAATGATGAATCATCGTGGAATTAGTTTATTTACATATTATATATGCAGGACTAAGATTTGTACCTATAATACGTTATACGTCAGTTAAACATAATAGTTTTTATAAAATATTTACAATAGTTATCTATTGTAAATTGTGTTACTTCTTCGAGTAAATTTATGTAGGAAAATAACATTATAAAGTTATACATAAAATATGTAAATAGAGTTTGTAAAATGGATGAGGTGTAGTAAATATTTACATATTTTTAGTTATTAGGATTCAGTACTGCCCTTCCAACTATTTTTCCTGAGCGTAGATCTTCAAGAGCCTGATTTGCTTCATCCAGTTTGTATGTTTTATTAACTACAGATCTAAGTGCACCGGTCTTGGACAAATTGACGAGTTCAACTAGATCATTGAAACTCCCTGTATATGCGCCTGTAATCGTAAAACCCCTTAGTGGTATGACAGGCAGACTCAATTCAAGGGCACCACCGAAGAGTCCAACCATTACAAGCTTCCCCCTCTTTCTCAACATATTAATCGAGATAGGGGCAGTGCGATTATTGTTTACAAAGTCTATCACAGCTTCTGCTCCCAAGGAATTGGTAAGCCTTTTGATATCTTCAACTGGATCTGCTTTGGAAGAATTTATCACTTCATGAGCACCAAGTTTTTTTGCTTCTGACAATCTTTTATCATCTACATCCACCACTACAATTCTCGAGTTGGTTACTGCTTTGGCAAGTTGAACAGACATTAGTCCCAGTCCACCAGCTCCAATTATAACAATCGATTCTCCAGGTCCTACCTTAGCCTTCTTGACCGCATTATATGCAGTTAAACCAGAACATGCCAGCGAAGCTGAAGAATTTACATCCAAGTTATTTATTTTAACAAGATATCTAAAATTAGGAACGAGAACCAAGTCAGAATATCCACCATCCCTGTAAATTCCTATTGTTCTCGGAGTGTCACATAGATTTTCCTGACCCACTCTGCATGCAGGACATGAACCTTCGCCTATCCATGGATATACTACCACTCTGTCTCCGACATTAAATCCACTAACAGAGTCTCCAATTGATTCAACCTTTCCGGATATCTCATGTCCTGGTGTAACTGGGAATTTCACTCCTCTGTCCTCCACCTTTAAGAAGGTTCCTGCAGCTCCTTCATATCCTCCTTCCCAAAGATGAATGTCGCTGTGACACACGCCAGATGCTTCAATCCTAATCAATACTTCAGTATCTCTAGGTTTTGGATCTGGTAGATCAACGATAGAAAGTTTTTCTTTAATCTTAATTATCTGAGCTGATTTCATTTCATTATTGCAATAATCTCCATGGTATTAAAAGAATTCATTTTATGTCATCGTAAAGTACACCCGTAAATGTTTCAAAATATTTCTAATTAGATTAATCTCACTTGAGACTAATATTTTCTATCTGGCTTGCCTTGAAATCCAGATTACAAATTTATTTTAAAGTCTATTTAATATGGTTTGGATGCTAATGAGGTGAAGGAAGAGCCGTCTGAAAATATAATGAAGAGGGTTATGAGTGCTGAAGCATCCGTCTTATAGATGTGTATTCACCATTTGCCGCAAAAAAACCAATTGACTTACCACACATAGAATAAAAGTGCACGCATTCTCACAATAGTAACTCTAAAAATCGCTGACAGATTATGATGCGAAAATAATTTATCCATAATAATGTAACATGAATGTACCGCAAAATTGAATAGATCTTATGATTTCGTGATGAAAACCTCTGTATTGAAAAAATATACCTTTCTAGTATCACTAGTAGCACCGTTACTCTTGATATTGATGGTTTTAGCCTTATCTAATATTAACCCTCAAACTCAAAATATCGAGGCAACCAATACCACTCAAGGAACTAGTTCTTCCTCCATTTCTGAACTAATTCAAAAGGGCAACACAATGTTAAACTCTTCAAAATATGAAGAAGCACTTAAGACTTTCGACCAAGTCCTAAAAATTGATACCAGTTCTGTTGATGCCCTAACAGGTAAAGGATTGATATACAATAAACTTGGCAGATATGAAGAGGCAATTACTTGGTTTGACAAAGCATTAAGCATTGATCCTAATTTTGTAGAAGCACTGTACAATAAAGCTGATGCATTAGGTGAACTAGGTAAATATGAAGAAGCCATTGTATGGACGGACAAAGCTTTGGCTCTTGAGCCGACCAATCAAAATGATTCAAATTCTAATCTGTTACTTCCGAACGAATGAAAGTTTATCAATCTTATATTCAGCATGCAAGACAAATGAACATCAGATATTCAATATTAGAAAAATCATTCTCGAAAAATTAGTAGTATCAACGATTTGAAGACTTTAAGTTGTCTTGGCATTGAGTTATGGTCCAATTTTCTAACGAAAATTCGGAAATATCACAAAACTCAACTAGAATTCTGGCCAATTTACTTGTCATGAGTTTTTCATTGGTATTGACACCGTTGCAATAAACAACACCGACTTCCCTTCCATACCTGTCCCCTCTCCTTTGACCGCTATCTACATCCAACTCTCCTGTCTTTCCAAGACATAAGGATTCAACAAATTCTTTTGCTTGCTCAAATCCCGGTTGTCCTCTTTCGGGCGTATCAACAAGAGCTAACCTAATTCTAGTTCCATTGATATCTAAAGTATCACCATCTACCACCTTTGTTACGATTCCCTCTAGCTCAATGTCACTACTTTTATTTTGATTCTTGTCATTGGAAACAGAAATTTGAATTCCATGCGTATAGTAATTGTCATTCAGATTCAAATTCTGTACGTTCAGATCTAACTTAGGTGTTGTATTTGCGTGAATTGATACGGATTGACCTATTACAGTGAGAAAACTAATAGCAAACAGGCAACATGAAAAGCCAATCCTGTGAATATAGTTCAAGACAATAGTCAATTATTTGTATTATTAATTTACTTTGCTGGTAAATTCTTGGATTAGGCGATGCTATCTTGATTCAATTTTGGCAATTAAAAATCGATCAAATACTATTTAAAACAAACAACTTGAAACCATTGAGTAGAAACTAACGGTTAACTTGCTATCTAGATTAAGGAATTAAACTCAAAGATATGAGATTGGACCATGACCTTTTTTCAAGAATTATTGGGTTGTATCCATAAATATTCACTTTTTTTGATATACGTTTTGATAGATACATGCCAAGCGAACTCATCAAATGCCATAACCTGGAATTTGGATTTGAAATAAAAGAATCAATTGCCCATTTGACTACTGAATGGAATTTCGGATTTGTTTCGTTAATTGAATTTAATATAGTTTGACGAGATGAAGATATAATGTAATGAGCATGTTCATACATTTCTTCTTTGCTTGCATAGTTAAGTTTTCCAATTTTGAACCTACCTTTTTCCAAACCCTCTAAAATTGAATCAATGTTATTTTCTGATTCTACTGTATTGAAACTTCTTCCGATAGTAGATTTGACATGAGAATCACTACCAACTATTGATTTTAGGTTATTTTGTTTGGTAAACCTTTCAGCAATTAGATTTGAAAAGATATCAATGTTATTACTGTTAAATGATTCAATTATATCGCACTTTCTTGCTTCTTCTCTTACACCATTTGAAACAGCAAAGGGATGAGCAGCACAAGATATACCATTTTGTTTTCTTATTTCATCTAGAGTCTCATCCAGACTCATACCGGGCCTTATCTCATTATCTATACCATAAGCCAACACATGACCCTTATTGTTAATCGTTATCTCTTCAGCAGGATAGATTGTTATATTTTGATATTTTTCATGATTCTGTTTATATTCTAAAATTTGGGAGTAACCATCAAGAGTATTATGGTTTGTAACAAACATTACATCAATTTTCTGAAGAGCAGCATTTTCTAATTGTTCTTCCAAGGTGACTCCACAGTCAAATGGCAATCTTGAAAGGTAATTATTGTGATTTGAAAAAACGTTATGACAATGCGTTTCAACCCTTAGAACTTCTGCCATACCTTCCTTACCCATTCGACATTGTTTACCTAATATATACTGAGGGTTTGCGCTTTATTTCTAAACAAAGATTATTGATAATAAAGCAACTAATTATTGGAACTTATTTTTATAATTCTGAAATTGCTTGAAAAATATTAGCAAGTTATTTAATATATCAATCATAATTATTTAATTATCATTATAATTTACCTGACTTGCATCGACTCGTAGATTAGAAAAATTCTATCTAATTTCTATAACTTCGCCAACTATCTGGTTCATTGCAGCTTCGGCAATGTCAAATGAATATTCTGCAGTTCTTCTTATGTGCTCAAGAATCAGTTTGACATAGATATTGTTGTAATTCCCTGGATTCTTATCCTTGTCGATTAGTGCTATAATGTCATCTTCAATTGATCTAATGTTTTCAGATTTATCCACTATACTGTCGGCCAAGTAATAATCCTTTCTAAGGAACGCTTCAATTGCATCGCTTAGAAGTTGCAGTGATAAATCACTCATTTTTACAATTCTCTTTCTTAATTCCTCAGGAACTGTTCCTATCAGTGAACTCTTAATGGCAATTTCAGAAGCATGGTCGGCTATCCTTTCAAGACTCCTTACTGCTGCACTATAGCTGAGACAATCTGCTGGGCTTTTCAGACCTATTGCCTTTAAGGTGCTTTCATTCTGAGAAGCAATCACAAGGTTCCGTAAAACGTAGAGGCTGAATCTATCAACTTCGTCATCTGATTTTATTACCGTTTTGTACAATTCCTGGCTATCTCCTGACAACGTAGAAATTGAGTCTTTGTGCATTGATGAACCTATCAAAAACATTCTCCTTACAGCTGTGTTAATAGATAGTTCGGGAAGGCTCAACAATACCTGTATTGTTACCATGTCAGATGAATCAGCAATTATTTCAGTTCCAATTAGATTCCTGCGAACAACTTCTCTGATTGCATCTCGCTGTGAAGGATGAATTGTTCCGGTTTTTGATTTTAAATGCATCACATTAAAGCCCCTTAGATACATTGATACTACGGTACGTTTCAACGTAGGACCACTCTTATCACTGGTAACAAAAGATGTAGCTTCAAAAGTACTATGGCCCCTTACAACATTGGGGACTATTGAAAGCGAATTATTAGCTTCCCTCATTATAGTAACAGGATCTCCCGCCTTGAGCTTTAATTCATTGACCCACTTTTTTGGAAGTGATAGCACGTAGGTAGATCTACCCGTATACTGGATCTTCCTTACTTCATTATTTTCCATCGCTTGCAATATAGATATTTAGATATCAGTAGAATATGGGTTTTGTGATTAGTGATCTGTAGTTATCATATAGATGTATATATTCTATATAGTTTATTTAGCGCCTTGGGCTCGGATCCCCTGTGACAACATAGTTCACAACATCCCCTATGTAACATGCATGATCGGAGATTCTCTCTAAATAACGGAGTATCAGCAGAGTTGAAGCATAGCACCTTGGTTCTATTCTTTTTCTACCTTTAGTCTGAGTCAGGGCTTTCTTTAGGTAGTTACGAAACATCGAATCAACGCTGTCGTCCAGCATATACAATTTCTGTGAGGCATTCTTGTCAAGCTTCTCTAGCGATTTTACGCTTAAACGTATCATTTCCTTTGCAGTCTTCGCCATTAAGGAAACTTGGGACTTGTCGCATTTTTCCAATGGACCTATCGTCTCCATTACTTCAGCAATATCATAGGCATATCTGCCGAATCTTGTAAAACCATAAGCTGCATCCATAAATGATTGAATGAATCTGAGGTCTCTGGCAACTGGCTGATACCTTGCTATTAATTCCGTAGCAAAATCTGTGACTTCAATTTGCAAAATTCTCAGCCTTTCGGAACCTTCAAAGATCTGTGCTCGGAGCATTGTTCCTTTTTCATACGATTCTAATGCTGAATTAACTAACTCTTCGGACATATAGCCCATATCCATTAAGAGGTTAGTAATCCGTTCTAAACCAATGTCTAATAATCGAGTCAACTTGACAAACTGAATCTAGCTAACCAAATTTTCCTGAAATGTAGCGCTCTGTAAGTTCTTTTTCCGGTTTCATGAATATTTGATTTGTCGATCCATATTCTATCAAGTCTCCTAGGTACATAAAGGCTGTAAAGTCCGATACTCTTGCGGCCTGTTGCATATTGTGAGTTACAATAATTATTGTGACATGGTCTTTTAGGGTTCTAACAAGCTCTTCTATTTTAGATGAACCAATAGGGTCTAGTGATGATGTTGGTTCGTCCATTAGTAACACCTCTGGTTGCATCGCAAGTGCCCTTGCTATACAAAGTCTCTGTTGTTGTCCACCTGAAAGGCTCATTCCAGGATTATCCAGCTCATTTTTTACTTCATCCCACAAGACTGCATTCCTCAAACTTTCTTCAACTATTTCTCTGATTATGGTCTTGTTGGTCATGCCATTGAGCTTTAAGCCTGCTGCAACATTATCAAAGATACTCATTGTAGGAAATGGATTTGGCTTCTGAAAAACCATTCCAACACGTCTCCTTATGATAACAGGATCAATTGATTTATCATGTATGTCAATTCCATCAATTATAACTCGTCCTTCTGCACGAGCGCCAGGAGTCAATTCGTGCATTCGATTCAAACATCTGAGAAGCGTAGTCTTGCCACAACCTGACGGCCCAATAAAAGCTGTTACGGTTTTATCCTTCACATTGAGGTTAATGTCCTTAATTGCTCGTTTAGCTCCGTACCATACATTAACATTTTCAATCCTTACTTTGTATCGTTCGCTGGTTTGAACAACAGCCTCTTTAGCTTGTGCTTCTATGGGATCCTCTATGGCCAATTGGGAATCATTATTGAGAATATTGATAATTATGCATTGTCTATATAGTAAATATAGACGTATAGATCATCTGACTGCTTTATATGATCTTTTCTGAAGCAACAGTCGTAGTCCCATACTCAAGGCCAAAATCATCAAAATCAGAATCAGCGCTGAACCCCATCCAAAGGAATGGGCCGATTCATATGGTTGGCTGGCTAGCCTCCAAATTCTCAAAGGAAGAGCATCTACTGGACCTGTAATGCCGGTAAAGAAGAGGCTTGTGCCGAGTATCGTCATTATAAGAGGGGCAGTTTCACCTGCAATTCTTGATATGGCAATGACAATACCCGTGAGAATTCCATCTTTTGCTGCTGGAAGTACGATGAATAAGGTGATCTTGGTCTTTGAAAGTCCCAAAGAATGACCTGCCTCTCGCAGCGAATACGGAACTATCTTCAGTGTTTCTTCCGTAACTCGTACTACTATTGGCATCATAATTATTGAAAGGGATAGTGCCCCTGCCATTACCGAAAAAGACCCCGTCGCTAAAACTATAACAACATATCCTACGATGCCAATCACTATTGATGGCAGGCCCGTAAGAACATCATTAAAGAATCTAACCGCATTTGAAAAGTGACCTTCCTTGGCATATTCTGATAGATAAATTCCTGTTAGAACTCCTACGGGTGTCGCAATCGCAGCGGCCAGGCCTACAACAATGATAGTCCCTTGTATTGCAGGTGCTATCCCTCCACTGCCTGAACCAATAGAACCTTGTGGCTGCGTTAGAAATTCAAAACTAATGGCACTTATCCCATTCTTTACAACTTCAATCAATATACTAGCGAGTGGTACTATGGCAGTGATGACACAAACGATAGTAAATATAGTAACAAGTCTATTTACAATCATGCGCTTTCTATATTTCTTATTTACAGTTTCCTGCAGAATATCCCTGTGATTTTTGTAACTCACTGTCATTGTGATTTGGCACCTGATGAAATCTTAATTTTCTTTTTTACCATAAGACGGGCTGCGATGTTGATTGCCATTGTTAAAATTAAGAGTATTGCTCCAAGAGCAATTAGAGCTGATAGGTGTAGATCAGAGTTTGCCTCATTAAATTCATTAGCTATTAAACTAGCAAGAGTTTGACCCTGGGAGAAAAATGAAGTAGGTATTGCACTTGGACCTATTACGTTGCCAATAATCATTGTCACAAGAATGGTTTCCCCTACTGCTCTACCCAAACCAAGCATGGCAGCACCTACGATTCCTGATTTAACATAGGGGAATACAGCCGTCCTAACGGTTTCCCAGCGGGTAGCGCCAAGGCTATATGCTGCTTCTCTCTGCGACTCAGGAACGACTTTCATAATCTCTCTGCATATTGACGATATTATGGGAATTATCATAATTGCCAATACAATTCCTGCCGTAAAGATGTCAAGACCAAATGGTGTCTTTGCAAAAAAGGGGAGGTAACCACCAAACGCATCGTACAAGGGCTTTTCTATCAAGTCTCTCACCCAGAATCTAAATACGAATAGTGCCCACAAACCATAGATTATACTTGGAACTGCAGCAAGTAGTTCTGAAATAAAAGCTAGAGGGGTACCAATCCGAGGTGGTGCAATTTCTGAAATAAAGATAGCAATTCCCAAACTTATTGGAACTCCTATGGCCATGGCTATAGCAGAGCTCAAGAGGGTACCAATAATGTATGGCAGTGCACCGAATGATTCGCGTCCTTCCACTGCATTCCAATTTGATTTAGTAATAAAGCCAATACCTTCTTCCGTAAAAATATCTATAGATCCTTTGCCCACTGAAAACGCTACAAGTCCTACCATTAGTAACGTATAAGCTGCAGCTCCGAGAGCAAGCCCTGCAAATAGCTTGTCATACCTTTTATTTCTCACCACAAGAAATGTTGACAGGTATTGTCTATGCTTCGACCCTAATCCAGAAATACCATGCCACCTGCCATTTCCTTAACCAGGACATTTGGTATTACCAAGCCATTATTATTGTTATTTATCATTCTAATAAGTTGAAAATCTAGAGACAAAAAATGAAAAAAATTGGATGGATAGTTCATTGCTCGTTCAATATGCCAATGTTATGTTATTGGTTGATCATTGAATGTGAGGGTTTTCAGCGTATCTTGGTTGATCTTTACCACTCCATCGGGCAGTGGTACGTAGCCTAGCGGTTCTCCTACTTTCTGTCCATCAGTTATTGCCCATGATATGAAATCAACTAACGCCTTTGCCTTTGCCTGGTCTAGATTCGGATCCGTGCTCATTTCCTTGTACAAGAGCAAGTATGAGAGGCTTGCAATCGGATATGAGTCGGCACCTGCTCCATTTACAAGACTAACATCAGTCCAGACCCCATCGCCCTTTGGTAGCGATGCTACACCGCTTTGCACTGCGGCAGCTGTAGAATTGAGGGAAGGCTCGATAAAATTACCTTCCTTATTTTGAATAAATGCAAATGGAGTACCCGTAGTCAGAGCATAACTTAATTCAATATATCCTATTGTGTTTGGACTTCCCTTAATTGCATTTGCTACTCCCTCATTTCCAGGTGCTCCAATTCCAACTGGCCATTCAACCGATTTTCCTTTACCAATTTGCTCCTTCCATGTGGGACTTGCACTTGACAAGTAGTCGGTCCAAACAAAGGTAGTGCCTGAACCATCTGATCTATGTGCCACTATTATGTCATCACCAGGCAAAGTTTTGTCAGTATTTAGAGACTGTATCTTGGGATCATTCCATTTGGTAATCTTGCCCAAGAAAATATCTGCTAGAACTTCACCTGTAAGTTTTAGTCCCTTGTCAGGAATGCTAGGTATATTATAGGCTGCAACAACAGAACCAATAGTTTCTGGGATATGTACTGCTCCAGGAGCATTCTGACTTTCGTTCTGTGACAATGGTGCATCAGTCGCGCCAAAATCTACTGTTTTTGCTGTAAATTGCTTAATGCCCCCACCGCTTCCGATAGATTGATAATTAATATTGACATCAGGCTTTACTTTCTGGTATTCCACTCTCCATGTATCAATTAATGGAAAAGGAAAAGTTGCTCCAGCCCCGTTGATTGTTACCTGCTGAGCATATACCGCTCCTGTCATTATCGTAGATGTTGCCAAAAGTATAGCTGCACTAATTCCTATGAGTATTTTGCTTATTAGCATAGATCACCTAGAATAAAATTAGTTCATAATTATTTGCCATGTTTTTACAGTAGTGAATACGCATCTATATTCATCAACATAAACTATATGTAATATTTCTGGGGTAATTTGCAGAAATCGCGTGAGTCAGACAACTGTTGGATAGACCATTCGTGCAAACACATTAGCTGTAAATGATTCTATGTGATCTACCTTATTACATAAGCAAACAATTAACTTCTCCTCCGACATTAATTCACATATGTATTCAGTAGTTTTACAAAGGAAATACGATTACCATAATCGTTCATTTGCTCTTTGCGAGTCATGTTATTGGACTGCAACTATCTTTGCTAAAATAGAAAGTTACAAATGTCCTGTCTGCCACGACTCGAATGTGGCATTAATCCCTTTGAACTCGGATGAAAAATATGAATACGAGTACGAACAAAAGCAGGGTCTTGAAATTAAATTCTCGATAAGTGAGCGTATATGAATTAATTAATTCGAGTTGAAAATTAGGTATGGTTGAAATAAATCTAAAAAAATTTGACTATCAGAATCGCTTATCTGATCTTTGTGAGCCATACTATTGAACAGCCACTATGTTATGAAAATAAAAATAAACAATCTTCAACTTGTGTTTGGAAGCAATTCACTTCGACTCCTCTATGTCTAATTGAAAAGTATCTTGCTCACTGCTCAAATTAAATCATCGTAAACTCTGGGAGTTGCACAGAATTATCTCACTGATAATCGATGACTTCCCAGATACCTTCTAAACCAAGAAACTGCCAAATCAGCAACTTCTTCTATTTTCCCTTGTTCCTCGAATAGATGTGACGCGCCCTGTATAATCTCAATTTTTTTATCTTTTACATTCTTAAGATTATGTATAGTCTTTTGATTAAAATCAAACACTTTTTTGTCATATTCTCCGACAATGAAATAGCATGGACAAGCAATATCAGATAATGTTTTTATGTCTACCAAGTCTGACCGTCCGCTACGAGAAACTAGGACCTTGATGTTACTAAAAGCAGTGACAGCATAAAGCGCAGCGGCAGTTCCAGTGGATCCACCAAAATACCCGATATGAAGATTCCGGGTATCATTGTTTTTCTGAACCCACTCAGTTATTGAGATAAGTCTCTGAGTCAGTAACTTAATATTAAATTTATTCAAAGTTATACCTGGAAACTTCCCAGTAATATTTTCACTTTTGCCATCAATTTGCTTTTCGCCTTCAGTTAATAGATCAAATAGTAGGGTTGCGAAGCCGTTATTATTAAGAGCTTGTCCAAGTACTTGGTTCCGGTAGCTAGTCACGGTACTGCCGCTTCCATGAGCAAATATAATCACCCCAGTTGATTTTTCCGGAATTATAAGGCTCCCCGATATTTGAGTCTGATCCTTAAATGGAAGATTTACTATTTTCTTTATCAATATAGCTCAGATGTATTTGTTAGGTTGTTCAATCCTTTTAAAATCAGCTACTCCTATTATCATTGGTCATCGAGATCGACTTTTAATATTTGAAAATTCATGAAATAACTCAAAGTGCGGTTAAATGAGAATTTTTGACAATATAACGAGAAGATTTCAATTGAGATTCAAGGATAGGGAATCTGCTGGAAATATTTTGGGGGAGGCATTAAAGGATTCAATTAAAAAAGAACATAGAAAAAATTGTGTGGTTTTGGGAATTCCTCGCGGAGGAGTAATAACGGGTTATTGTATAGCTAAAAAACTGGGCAGCCAATTTGGCTTAATAATTCCTCGAAAACTTTGTGCTCCGGATAATGAAGAGATAGCAATTGGTGCCGTGACAGGAGATGGGACTACTTACCTAAATCACTTATTGATTAAAGAACTGGGAATACCATCTGATTACATTGCAGGAGAAAAGTTGAAGCAATTAAAGGAAATAGAAAGGAGAACATCTCTCTACATCTTTAAAAAGAAAACAATTACAGGATTAGACCATACCAAATTACATAATAAAACAATCATAGTGGCAGATGATGGTATAGCCAGTGGAGCAACCATAATAGCCGCAGAAAGATCTATAAAGTCATCCGGTAGCGGTAGCAAGATTATCATAGCTACTCCAGTTGCGCCTAAAAGTACTGTATCCCTATTGAAGAACGAAGAGATCGATCATATTGAACTTATAATTAGTCCAGGTAATTCTGAATTCAAATCTGTGGAACAATATTATCACGATTTTCATCAAGTAACAGATCAAGAAGTTATAGAAATTATTACAAGATCAATGATTGAAGAATGAAGAAAAAGATGCTTTTGCCGACAAATATTAATCTTTAACAAAAACCTTATAAATATCGATGAAAGAGTGTAAATATGCGTAAATTATTTGCAACTATAATTGCTTTGGTGGAAGGCGAAGCATCAATAGAATCGGCAGGAAAATCTATTGTTTCAAGGACTCCTGGGGACGTAACTGTCGGCGGACATCAATGATTTACATGAGTTGAGCTTGTTTTCCTAATTCGGATGTTATAGAAACAATGCTTATTTTATGATCCTAGTATGTTTTTAAAATGAGATTTTGCTCTTCTACCCATAAGCAATTCACTCTTTGTGTATAATCTTCCAACCTCCAGTGTCTCTAGTCCAGGGACTATTGCTCTTACCACGGGGATTCCTATATCGGATTGTGTTAAGTCTACAATAATCGCCCTTTTCAATCCAGCCTTCTTAAGGCGACTCAAGACAAATTTGATATCATCCAAGATATCAGTCTTTACATGGGTACTAATTTCAGAAAACATGACAACTTTCTCATCCGTTCTATGCGTCGATCGGGTCGCAGGCATAAATTGCCATTTTCTTTTATATATTTCATCATTTTGCCTATACTGGATCTTCTTTAAATCATCTCGAGCTCCTTGAATATTTAGAGCTCGAGTTTGTGAAAGTTCTGTTATGGCACGGACAAGGGCAATCCTGGAATCGAGATGGGTTCCATAGCCAATTGCAAAATAGCCATAATCACTTGTAATCCACTCAATACTACTAGCAACAAAGGTCGGGATGCCGATATCTTTTTGCGTTATATTCTTAACCAGTAGATTGATTCCAACATTAGTAAATCTTTCAACTAGAAATTTCAGTGGTTTGAAATCTCGTGTAATTTCAGAAATATTAACATCAGCAAAGATACTTGGATCATCTACAAACTCATCTCCATTAATTGGTGTAAATTTAGAATTTCTATTTTCCATTTTCGTAATTGAGTCTGTTATTCCTTCTAAGATACTGTAAGGTATGGAAGAAGCGCATAAATCTGCAATACTTACGGCATCCCTCTCAATTACCTCGCACAAGGCCTGACAAATAGCTTCTTCAATTACATTGCCAGACGCCAACCCATTTGTATGGGAATAAAGGAATGCATTTATGGAGGGAAACCTTGTGGAGTATCTAGAGAACACAAGCTCAGCTGGAACCAATACTTCTTCTCGGTTCAATAAATCAAATCCTGGCAGGAAATCAATAATTGATTCATTGGCACTATAGTTCGGCTGTGTTGGTTCTACAACTTCATCTGGGTGGAGCACCTTGGTGTATGACTTTGACAGCTCTGTATGAGTTCCACGAATTGGAGTCCTAGTTCCTTTACTAGATAACGCGCAATATCTTTCAATAGATTCCATCAACGCGCTTGCTTTAGCATGGGAATTTGTTGGTCCCTTCCCGCTATATACCCAAAAAAGGTCTTCTGTACCTGGGAGCACTGCGCTGTAATTTGGAATATATAGTTTATCAAGATATGTAATATCACACACTCTTGTTATGCCAATCATCTTACACAAGGGAGTTACATGTTCGAGAGTCTCATTGACAGATCTTACTCTTGTAGTAGGAATGCCTTCTTTGTTAGTGTATTTTTTTAAACTATTAAGCCGTATTTGTGAAGATGAATTGGACATGTTTTATCATTAAGCCTAGAAACATCCGGACGAGAACAACTATAGACACAGTCTCTAGGAGTAAGTTGATTAAGGATGTCTTTCCGAGATCGATGTGACTAACGGTGTCGTACTATGTAAATTCCGTAATGGCAAAAACAGCTCAGGTAAGGATATTAAAAAAAGTAACACAGTGATATCATTCTTGGAATATCTATGTCGATGTGGAATACGCTGGACCATTGATCGAAAGCTGATATGTTATATCGACTCGATATATCGGCGACCTTGAATGAATTGTCAGAAGATGATCTCCTGGCTCGACCGGTTCGATAAAATTCCAATAACCGCACTGAAGTGTCTGTATAGTGTCGTCTGCCAAATCTTGATGTAACATATTCTTTGATTCCTTTGTAGGAACACCTTTAATATCTATAAAACTATCCGTGTTGTCTACGTAGTACCATGGGATAGAAAAGCCGTCAAATATAGTCCAGAGCTCGAATGTTTTGCTAATATCTCCCTTCACGTGCTTACGGACCTTATCTATCGTGTTAAGAGAAGGGTAAAGCTGTCCGGACGAACACGTAATGGCCGGAGCTATTAGTAACCACCAATTGCCAACTGGAATATATATTTGTATTACAGAATTTGGTTCGGCATAAGGCGCGGTAGCGATGAACCATACAGATTCTCCGTACTTTTCCATACATTCTTTTTGGAATTGAGTCGGTTGACGACCCGCATAACGCCATGGTCGAGCTGGACCAACAGAGGTCACGGGATTCGCTTCGTCACTTAGTTGAAAGATCCATTCCCAGAATTTCTTCGTCCACTCAGAAAGCGTTAAACCAGCCGCTGTCTTACTCTCTTGATAAACTTGCATAATTCTTGCACTGATCCTATGATAGATTGACATGATTAATAAAGTTTGGACTAACGAAAAAACTACGGAACCATGAAAGTAAGCACTTGAACTGAATCGATTCTACAGATCGAACATCATACTTCCTGGCTATTCTAATATGATTCTCAAGATTTGGAACATTTTTCCTATCAATATTGCCTCTAAAAGCCTTGGGTTCATTTGACTCTGCAGAGTCTAACTTCCTGGTTACTAAATCCTTTCCAGCAGTTTCTACACTTGAACTAGTGGAGCAAATAATGGGGAAAAAAATTCCCGTATTCGAGTCAAAAGTAAGACCAGCGCTAATTGGCATTACGAGTGCCTATGTCGTGTCTACGTTTCGCCTCAGGAAAAAGAGAACTTCCATGTAAATGTTCAAGGTAGCCAATTCCAGAATATTGTGACTCAGTTACCAAGGCATAAGACTTTATAATTTTCTGGATTCATTATACGCTTTAGGCATGATTCCATATTATAAATTAAAGAAGCAAGTTTAAAGTGTCTATTGTACTTCACGTCAGAGAATAATTGTACGGATCACAGTAACGGAAATGTCACTAGGTAGGTTAGATGGTAAAGCTAATATAACAAATTATAATTTTTAAGAGGCTCTTAATCAACTACCGATATCTTATTTTATTTCAAGGTCATATTTAGCGTCGATATTTATTGTACCTGATTGGCAAGTCCCCCCTATCCCTATTTCATGTTTTCCGATGGGAAGAGGTGTTAGGAAGAGCCAATAACCATCAGATACGACCTCCGTAATCCCAGCTTTCAACCCTGCTACATTGTTTTCTGGAAGATTAACTTGAAACACTGGAGAATGTACTCTGTAGTCTTTAAGATCCAGTCGAATTCCATCTACGAATGCCTCAGTTCTTGTCAAGTCATCAATATTTGTACGTACCTCGTCTTGCATTTGTGACTCTGAATTAATATGTTCATCGGCCATTTCTGCTGAATAATTTATTACTGGAAGAAAAATAGCCTTTTCATGTGGTAAGATGCAATGTCTTGAAGCAGGACCATCGGAATCTTTGAAAGTTCCTGTTAAGAATATTACATGAGTATCGCTTTGATTTATTTCAAAGTTCTTTCCAGTGGTATCGTAGGCGGGGTTTTTTTCACGCGGGATCGAAAAAAGCCATTTCCACCACAATACTGTCCACTCTTCCCAACTTTTTCCAAATGGCATTTCAAGTCTATGATACATTAATTTATTATGAATTGATTCTTTCATTCATTCAACCCTTGACTAATCAATACTGAATTACTTTTTATATTTTATGAATTTGTGCAAAAATTTGGATCGGATAGTTCAGTTATACATTCACTCAAAGAATTCAGACTAAGTTAGGGTTTATCTCTTTGTTCTAGTCTATCAACTCCTGAGTTATCTCAAAGTCAAAATTGAATTTATTTTCTACCTCAATTTGACGATTTACTTTTTGTACATTTACCTTATCAAAAGATTGAGTTTCCATATCTATCCTTTCTCTAAACATTCACACTGTTCTGGGTCAATATACTCCATTTTGATTATTTGCTCTTACTTTTCCGACTTGACATCTTTTTCATTTCGCTTAACTTGCATTAATATTTCGATCCATTTTTTATCTCTTCAATATCAAATTGTATTTTGCCAAATGACCTTCAAACAGACTCCTGTCTGCGATTAATCTGAGTATTACAGTATGGAATGTTACTATTCGTCAGGTTTCTAGTCTGTCTAGTTGGCTCCAGACTATTGAAATGTTGTT
>DATBMS010000021.1:0-4069 GCA_036554685.1 Nitrososphaeraceae archaeon
TTGATGTCATTGTAACTGGCATACTGTATCTGATAACAAGAAGTAAAGTTTCAGTAGTAATGAATCTCGCCGAATTCATTCCATTCCTTGGTGATTTTCTACCCGTCTATACAGTGTCCACGATGTTATGGGTACTTCGGGCCCAGGAATTTGATAAATTATTAATAATAAAGAAGATGATAAATCTATTTTCAAATAAGCAAAATAATCCCTAATCAGGGAATTGAAATTTAGCTTTAATCTTGTTGATCTTTCACAAAAATCGAAAACCATTTTACTTTTAACAAAATTATGTTTAAGAAAATATGTTTAAGAAAATATGTTTAAGAAAATATTACATGTCCTAAGCATAAGTTACTCTGAATCTATGTTCTTAATTAAAGAACAACTGATGGGATGAGTTAGGATGATTGAATGATGAACAAGAAACAATCAAGCACCCCATCAATTGCTTCTGGTTGCGTTAAGTGAACATGCACTACAAAGTATAAAAAAGGTGGAGGTACAATCTTCTATAAGATTATTTTAATAAAAATATTATTCATGTGTTATTTTAACCTCAAGAGTTCACAGGGATGAGAAATTGCTATTCAACACAATTTAACACTATATAGTACTTTGTAATGCTACCTTTCTTATATCATTCACGCCTATTTCTAGACATGAAGAGTGGTAGATTTTGCGATTTGTGTAGAAAAGAAATCACCATAAACAACATGATACCTATGGAAATTCAAGGGGAAAATTATGTCTTTGACAGCCAAGATTGTATTAGAATATTTCACAAATTAAACGCTGTTTACGGGAATATCTTGATAGGTGAATAATGATATTGAGAAAAGTAACGCTCTCTAAACCAAATATCTTGAATAGAAATTCCAGCATTTTAGTTTTGGGCTTAGGCATCATAACCGCATTAGGTTTTGTATTGTCGCTGCAAACATCTTCAGTCTACGCTAGTGAAGGAGACTCTCAAGATTTAAAAATTAATTGGTATGATAAGGCTCTTTCTGTAAATCAGAATAATGTTCCTGCCTTGGTTCAAAAAGGAACAGAACTCCTATCTCAAGGGAAGGGTGAAGAAGCGATAACTTGGCTCGATAGAGCGTTGAGCATTGATCCCACTAACCTAATGGCATTGACAAGTAGAGGTGGAGCATCAAGAGATTTAGGACAATATCAGGAGGCTATCATAATGTATGACAGAGTACTTGCAATAGATCCACATGATGCATATGCGATAGGTGGAAAGGCAGATTCGCTCTTTGGCGCAGGACAGCAGAAACAGGCTATTGCTTGGATAGAAAAGATATTGGAATTAGACCCCAATAATGGGAAAATTCTACAAGTAAAGGAAACACTCCAGCAAGCTGTCAACTAATCAATTTATTTGGCTACGAAGGGCACCTAATCGTAAAAATCATAATATGTGTTCTACGGCCTTTTGTACGTCCCCAGCATCAATAATATCTCCATCAATCATAGCTTCAAGCAATCTAAGTACTATCAATTCACCTGTTGCGCCTGCTATTGTCTGTGGAACGACGACGCACACATCATCCACTATTACGGTAACCTCATCATCAGACGAGCCGCTCCAATCTTTGGGAATGCTAATGTAAAAATTGTCAGAGTCCGAATTATCATGCGGATTCTGGTATAGGATTCTTACCAACACAGAGATTTTGGTGTAGTTACTTAAATCCTTGCTCCTTGATCCCTGAATTTACTGCTTCCTGGTGATTGATATCACTTAGAACAAATGTCCTCAACAAGAACCAAAAGTTCTATTCAAACTTATTAGGCATATTGGTATATGAAAATTTTTAATTTAAGATTTCTGATACAAGTATCTATATAATTTCCAATCCAAATAGTATTACCTACCCTTACATCTTGTTGCTTCCCACAGCTATTCAAACGTTTTTAGAAATTGATTGATGCTTATCCGGTGAAAGAAGCATCAACCAAATCATCTGGACCAATCTAGATGATGAAACTGCTTTGTCTAAAATATTTAAAATTTCTATTACGGGTTATCTAACAGATCCGTATCTAACAGATTAACAATCTATTCTAGCTTCGGTCTGCGAAAGGACCAACCGTGTCATCGATTGCAAGACTAAAATGATGATAGTTTGCGTCTAAAGTTAATGAAATTGCTAGTCACTCAATAAGTTTATCATAACTAGACCTTCATAATATTTCAAAAGCATAAATTCAACTTGTATTATGAGCTGTGAAGATTATCATATTTCATTCTATTTCACAGGCCAAGTGCCAAAGAAGAAGCATTGCAAGTCAAAGATCAGATTGCGATACAGTATTCACAACACTCGTTTCCAATTGGTAATCACGTTATCATGGTATTTTGGCTTTCAGTTCTTCTAACTCGGGAACTATACTTCTAAATTTTATGCAAATATTATCACCAATAGATACCATTTCACTGAACTTTGAATCTGAAGTTTGCTTGACACTGGCAACAGATTCGAACACTTGTTCTATATCCAAACTCAAATCAATCATCGTCTTTACAATTTCATCAAGTGATGTAAAGAGTCTTACGTTTGGATTAACTAGAACTTTCACACTTTTTATAGAACTCCGTATTGCATTTGCATGGTTTCTTACCATAAACCTACTAACCCCCATTGATTTTCGTTGAATTTCTCTTCTATAAGAAGGCCGTAAGAATCTGGTTACTCTCCATTTTTTTACGAAATCCTCAATATCATGCAGTAATAAATCTAGGTTTGCCTCAACTGTTTCTTTTGCTTTTTTACTTTTCAGATAATTTCTGAAATGTAGAATCAAATAATATGTGATGATCGTGAATATAATAATAGCAGCAATACCAATTATTACAGCAGCCTCATTTACTGCTACATTCTGCGAACTGAACTTATTAACAATATATGTCCTAATAGGAGCTAGACATATTGTAATGATATAAACAAGGAGAGCTTCGAGAATTAGAAATGTGGCACTTCTTTCAAGCGACAAGTGAAGAGTGTTAGATTTCGAGAATATTTAATTAAACCGTCAAAACTCCTTATGTTGCTAGACAGAAACCAAACACTAAGTTATCAGATGTAGATAGAGAAACACTTAAAGCTCAGTGCTGTTCATATAACCGCATACAGTCATCACAAGAATAAAGTGAAGAGGGATCATTACCGTCCGATTGCTCGGTAATCAGGGAGTTGGATACACCGCGACCAGAGGGCATCGGTTCAACCTCTCAATTTTATTATATTTGGTTAGGAAATAAAAGATTATTGAGCCATTCACAAACCCCTAAAAAAACAAATAAAAGATTATTGGTAAAAGATTAAATCTTCAGAAAAATATCGGATGATGTGTCAGTATTTAGTCGGCACAAAAAAAAACATTTACTTGATATCCATCGTTGCTATCGTAATTGCCCTTTCCTTGGTAATTAGAGCATCATTAGATCCTCCAATACCCACTGAGCCAATTATCTGGATTCTTGTTGTAATCGGTCTTGTTGGAGCATTGTACTTTTACCCATATGTGAAGGAATTAATCGACAAAAATACTATAGATCCCTAAATTACTACCATAATAAAACTCCCTTTAACTTACCAGAACTTAATTTACAGTTCTGCTGCGTTATAGGGTGATCGGAGTACGCGCTGCAAATCGGGTGATACGAGAATTTTAAATAAAGTAGGAAATAATCTTGACTTATGGGTGCGGATTCTACCCGAATATATTTACGCGTTTATCTCATAAATTTGGCACTTCTTGTAAAAGATGCAAAAATATCATATTAGACTGTCATAAAAGAGACAAAATCGATTAAACTTCTACGTAATAATCATCCTAGTGTAGATGATAGATATCGATTAAAACGCTATAATAATAAAATGACAAATCATTTGTCAAGAAGAAGAATCGCTCTAATGTCCTTTGCTGGTAGTTGAGGATAGGAAATAGTTATAGAGTGACAATACCGATGGAAATGATTTCAGATTTAGGCTGGAAAGAAGGAGATATGCTCAGAATAGGCATGGAAGATTCCAAATTATCGATTCGAAGGGAT
>DATBMS010000039.1:0-47555 GCA_036554685.1 Nitrososphaeraceae archaeon
ATGGAAAGTAATTCTGCAGCTGAAATGGAAATGTCACAAAATGTGATGAATCATGGCGTTAATGAAAGTAAATCTGAAATGGATAAAAAACCCGACATGACAGACAGTCTTAATATGTAAGGATATTTATTTTTTCAAGTAAATTTTATTGTTTCAATCCTGGATCTAGGAAATACTTAAAATCCTAATATCCTTTACACTAATAATGACATCAGCTCAAACTTCTATTCCTAAGTGGCATATGAAGGCTGATTACGTAGAGACTTGCAATTGTGATTATGGTTGTCCGTGTAATTTCAACGGTTTTCCTACATATGGTTTTTGCAGACATTTAACATTATATCATATAAGAAAAGGAAATTATGGGGATATAAAATTAGATAGTTTTGATGTAGTCAGTGCGATTTCATGGCCTAAGGCGATACATGAAGGAAATGGTACAATGCAACTCTATATTACTAAAAAAGCTTTAGAAGATGATAATGTAAAACATGCATTAGTTGATATTTTTTCGGGTAAGGCTAAAGGTGAAGGCGCTTTTGCTATTTTCGCAAGTACAATAAAATACTTTCTTGAACCTCAATTTGTTGATATTAACGTCAAGATAGATGGAAAAAAAAGTAGTTTCTCAGTGCCTGATATACTGGATGTACAGGTTGAAAGTTTCATAAATCCTGTTACTGGTGAAGAACAGGATACAAAGATACAACTACCACAAGGATTTATCTGGAAAATTGCAGAAGCAGCGAAAACAAGAATTATGCGTATTACTACTCCAAGTTTAAACTTTGATGACTCTGGAAAGAGCGCATTTTATTCAGTTGTAGAGTATAGAGGACCATAACTCGAAGGAAATCGGGATTAGTGTCCTGCATGTACTAGGGGGTTCTACTTCGTGGTATTTAGCTTTTCTCATAATGTTTATGAAAAGTCTAATAATTCTGGTTAATTGAAATCAATTTTAATCTACTTAGTAGCGTTCTTGATGTTCTTGACATCTTCTATTTACTTTTTAGTTATAATATTTGGTGAGAATATCGAAAGTAGTGAAGCTCATGGATTGCCGCTAGTTGAAGGACAAGAGGAGGAAACTACAGAATCTGGCCACAATGAGGAGCAAGAAGCGGCTGAAATTCATAATGAATCAGGTGAATCACCAGAACAACAGCTAGAAGAACAAGAGGCACTAGAATGAATACTAACGAAGCTGAACACATTGAAGGAGGCGAAGAAACAATAAGGACACTCGTTAGACATCTAAAGATGCAAAACTTAGTTGAATCTTCCAATGCAGGAACAAAGATGACCGAAAAAGGACAACTATTCTTTTCTGATATTAAAGCCTCAATCCCAGCAGAGATGAAATTGCCGAAATGCTCAGTGGCTTTAGCAAAATTTAACTATGCTGTAATTTTAAAACAAATGAGTTCTGCCGTAACGAGCGGAATAGAACAGAGAGATGCTGCAATAAAAATGGATGCATCAGGCGCAACTACACTTATCTTCAGAAATGGGAAATTTCTTTTAGCAGGAACAAAACTTGATGCACTAAAGAATGAACCCAAAATACGTAAGCTGCTCATGCTAGGTTTAAACCCAATCGATGGAGATGTAATAATAATTGGAAGTGATAGTGCATCTGAAAAGAGGGCTGAATTCGCAGCAAAGAGTGCAGCGCTTAAACAATCAAGAATCATGAGAAGCATTAGGATATCATTTGAATTCAAAATCATTTGACCATATCCGATAAGCTCCATGTGATTTAGGTTTCTTAAGTTACTCATTATAGTATCAATAATTCGGGTTGTGTGACTGATAACGATATTTCGGAATTCTATAATGTAACGTCAATTAAAAATACTAGGATTTGTTTTATCCATCCAACAATCAAAACATCCTTCAGTGTCAAGCTGATAAAGTTCTGTTTCATTCTTGTTACAAAACGGACATATGTTTTCCATTTATTTGTCATCGTCGTTGAGCCTCTAATATATTCATGATATCAACAGTCTCAAGTCAATCCGTCAACAAAAGTTATCATTTTTATTTTTTGCTTTAACACCCTCTTCTCAAAGGTCAGAGCAATTCTTTAAATCCTACTGACACAAATTTTCTACAAACTGGCTTTCGGGTTAGGTGGGATTTGAACCTTCCTGGTAAGCGAGTTCTATTATATGGTATTTAGTTTTTTTAATGAGATCAAGGAACAAAGCATTAGCGACTGTTCCCAGCAAAGGGTTGCTCTTTGCTATATGCCTTCTTTAACCAGACGGGAGTGATTAATGTCGTTACGGCTACCATAATGATTACTGTTGTATAAATATTTGAAGATAAGACACCAGAGCTTACCCCAATTCCTGCAACGATGAGCCCTACCTCACCCCTTGAAACCATTCCGATACCTACTTTCATTGCTTTTGATTTATTTTTCAAAAATATTGTCGCTGGTAGCCCGCAGCCTATCAATTTACTGAAAATTGCAACAGCTATTACAACTGCCGATAATAATAGTACCTCTAAATTGATTCCCGTTAGGTTGACTTGAGCTCCAATAATTGCGAAAAACAAGGGAGCAAAAATTATCTCTAATTTATCAACATATTCCTCAACTTGCTTGATTATTTTTGTACTAGCTACGGCCATACCAACAGAAAAAGCTCCCACTATAGGCGATAGACCCACAAAGGCAGCTATAGCGGATGCGCCAAAAAAGGACGCTGTCACAATACCTTCGATGCTTCCTTTTGCCTTCCATAACCTTTCTGTATTTACTATTCTTGGTATTATTAGGATAGCTCCAATCAGTAATGCGGCAAATATTCCCAGTATTTTTAGAATTAAAAATATAATATCAATTATATTTGGTGCCAAGTTACCAGTCTGCACCATGGTAACCACTACAGATAGAACTGCAATGGCGAGAATATCATCGACTATAGCTGCGCCTAATATTAATTTCGCTTCTTTTGTCTGCATCCTACCTAATTCATTTAGGACAGTAACTGATATCGCAATGCTGGTTGCGGTGAGCGCCGTAGCTATTAAAATAGACTCTAGTGCCTCTAATCCGAATATCATAAATACATAGTATCCTAAGAAGAATGGAATAATTACTCCGCAAGCACCTATTGTAAAAGATGCTGCTCCTCCTCTCAGGAATTCTCTGGGGGTAATAGCAAGTCCAGCTATGAATAGTATTACAATTCCAGCTATCTGACCTACCTGAAGAACTGTTTCGTTCAAAATAACAAGAGGCTTGCCATCAAATAAAGGAATTGAGCCAATTGCGTAAGGCCTAAATTTATGAAAAACTTCAGCGAATAATTTAGCTGCAAATAGAAGAACAGCAAGAGAAATCAAAACATGCAAAAATTCCGTTCCTTGAGCTTCTATCATGATGTGTCAATTATAAAAATCAAATAATCATGCACCTTATTTAATGTAAACTCAAGGGATAATATTTTTTTAGGATGTATGCACCTTGAAAGAGAATATTTTGGTAGTGCTCTCCTTCAAGATTTACATTTCATTTATCGTATCTTCGTTAATGTCTTAAAATATAACATTAATCAAGGTTGGCGCCTATGAAGCGGTGTCAAATATTTTGCTAGCGCATACAGAGTTGTTATCAATTTTGAATTCAACGGTCATCACTTTATTTACCTTTGTTGCACCTGTCTTTGTAACTTTAATATCATCACCAATATAGGCTCCTTGTCCGCCGTTCATATTCATTGATTCCACGCAATTCCTTTCATCAAGTGTAAGCTCGTGAGTATGCCATTTAGTATACATCCAGTCAGACGAAACAGCGTACGTTCCGTTATCTGTAAAAAATAGGTAAGCATATCCAGTATCTTCTTTGTCTGGAATTGTTCTACCTGCTATGCCTTCTACAGTTAAGTACGGGTTTCCGTCGTCTCCTATTCCAAATTCATTTATCGCGAAGTCTTCTTTATTGAATTTGGTTTGTGAATTAGAAGCATGAGCTTTGTTGTTTACGTTTGATGTATTTCCAACAAGGAAGCTTGCAATTACTACGGCAGATACTAAAAGACAACTGATTGCAACTACATTGCCTTTAATCATTTCTAATCAAATGTAGAACTGTCTAGCATAATTATTCTTTCTCTTTTGACTATGAATCTACAATCACACATCCAGATATATCTCAAATTCATTGCAATCTTGTCGAGTGGGTCTCAAGTTAAATGATGGTCAAGTCTTAACAGTGGTTCGGTAAATGGTTGTTATTGATGATGCGAATTTAACCCAAGCTTTTGCTGAATTGTCTTGAGTCGTTTTAACGCGTTGATGCAAAAATATGTCGATAAAATTGCAACTATAACAGAAAGTCCAATTACCATCGGAGTGAAACTGGATCTATGGTAACGATTATCATCATCTACTACCCGTAGTGAATCGACATGATGTTGCTCATGCATTCTGTCACCACTTTTATTTACTGTAAAACTGGTACGATAATTTAGGTCATACGAATTGGGTCGTTTTACTGTTACCTTTAGATCCCACAGTCCTGGTTGGCTTAAGTAACCACCGTTTACTGAATATGATGTCTCATTATTCTTGACCAGATTAGCAAATATGGGCCCTAAACTTAGGTCGCTTTTTCTAAATTCAATTGATGCATTTGAAAATTGACCGATGCTTTCAGTATTTGCAAGAATGTTAACCGTAAAGTTATTAAAACCAGTAACGAAAGGAGATATAACAAGTCTTATATGAATTCCTTGAGTTTCCAACGTCCTGACTAATTCATCCTGCAGATCCGAAGACATGTTACCATTTGGATTAAGTTGAACTATTTTATTATTCTGCGAAGCAGCAGGCGGACTTGTCACAGTCAAAAAGGAAGCAACACACAAAACACCAAGAGCTAATATACATTCAATTTTTACTGATGTTTTGAGGGAAGAGAATCTATGAATGGAACTTGCGTTGCTGCTGTCATTCACGTTATTTACCCGTCCAAAATCTAACAGCTTCAATTTCCTGCTAACCCAGAATTGATGATATCCTCCTAAGATAACGACAGGTGGGATAAGACTCAGTTTTACAATAAGCGTTCTACCATAGTCAGAAAGTAACAATTCATCCATATTTTGTATGTGCAACCACGCCAAAAATAGTCCTGTAATTCCAACTACGCCGACACATATTGTGGACACGACAGAAAATCTAGACAGTATTAACATAAGAATGGATTTAGGTTGAGCGATAATCTGCTGTACTTTACCAGAGATATTATTACTAATGGTAATTAAATTTGGGAGCAATACGTACAGAATATACATCAAACCTCCAATCCAAATCGAAACTACTATGGAATGTGCAAAATCAGCAATAATCCCTAATTGTGACCAAGACGCTATCGAAGAACTATGACTTGTAAAACTATTTGTGCCAATAAAGATGCATGTCGCTGTCAGTATAATATATAGCAATATTGTTGCCTTATTGCGACTTCCAGCATAAATAAACCCGTCTGATTTTTCTGTTACAGACCTACCATAATGATAAGCGGCAAATGCAATAATGACACACGAGATTATCCTGATAAGCCATGCTATCCCGTTAGTTGTTTCAAAATACAATATTACCAAGTTTTTGAGGTAATCAGATTGAGTTTCACTTATGGTGGTCGATTGAAATACTGGGATTAGTGTAGCCGCTATTGCCATCGCTATAGAGATTGCTATAATAGAATTAGTGAACCTTCGTCTCAATAATGAATCTATAATATTTCTCAATTCTTGTTTGGAAATATCTTTCCAAATAAATAATTGAGAGAAAACAAATCCCAACACATAGACTTGTCCTACTACAATAGGAATCTTCACTATGGCCATCGCAGGAGAATACACGATATTGTTATCAGTAACTGTTTTATGGACACTATCTGCTGGCAAGGAGCTTCCGACTCCCACTCCGACTACATAGGTTCCTTTTGCCACGTGTCCGTCATCTAGAGAAAGTGTGCTCCAAGAAACTGAATAAATATCATTTTTAATTAAGCTCTTATCTACCGTTACTGTTCCTCTTCTTTCATTTTCACCTGTTATTTTGAAATCATTATTATCCATTCGCGCCCCCTCAGAATTTGTAACATGAATATAACTAATCTTGGGCTCTGGTCTTTCAGAAAACAAGATAGATATACTTGAGGGAAACGACTCGGATTTCTCAAGTAAGGAGTTTGGTTCCAATGTATAGCTGTCAGGTATGGCATGACCCTTAACTGTAGTAATTTCAGGCAAGTAAAATAATGGTATGATAATAACTAAAAATACTAGTGTAGTAACGACAAATAGTGATTTTATTTTAAAAAGCATAATTAATATTTCATTACTTCAAAATTCGCAATTTACTGATAAAAAAGAGAATGGTGAGGTTTGTTACTAAATCAGTTACTCGTGGAATTTGCTTTCGTTTGATTTAACATGCCGACAAGTTCGTTGTTTGAGACATATGGCTCAGGAAAGGATACATCTGCTCTTGATGTTATACATCCAAAACCCCCACGCTGGGCCTTCTGGACTACATCTTCTGAAATCTGTTTTGTAGAGTTGTCCTGATTTCCCTCACCTTCTGTAGTTTGACATTGAAAATCAAAATTCACTGTGACATTATTAATCGTGCCAAATAGCCTGTAGTTGTATGTGGTTTCTATAGTAGGGTAAAAAAATGCCTCATAGTGTCCGGGGTCATCGAAGGCTGGTTCTATTTCAAATATCTTCTTTTTATCTCCTGCAGATACCTCAAATTTCAGGTCCCTCTCCAGGCCTTCAATCATTTTAGTTCCGTTTGCATTTCTATCAAGAGGGTTTGATGGGTCAGCGGTTCGAATGAATGCTTCAGCTCCAGATTTATCATCTACATAGACGGGTTCACCAATAGAGCCCACAGTAATCCAGTAGTCTTTGTTACCAATATTGTATAGTCTACTTTCATGTGCCCATGTGTCCTGAACAGTAGAGCTAAATCCCCCGACAAGAATAGAAAATAAACTTGTCAAAATCATAAGTTGAAATTTATTTTTCATATGCTGCTAATTTATTTTAAATTTATTTAAGTAGATTGGTACAACAATCGAATAGCTGATTGATTTTGAAGCAGTATTAAAACCAGAAGGTTATCATGCAAAGGTGCGAATTACTAAATACAATTATCCTTAGAATCTTTGTAATGCGTTCTCAGGAAAAACTTTTCTACTGTATGAAGAAATATCATGTGACATCTTGTGTTTCAAAATCTCATTTCTGACAGCATTTGTGTTATCATTAACTTTGCCATTCTTAATAAAACCGACTAATGGACATCTATGATATAAATCAATTAACGGACATTCTGGCTTACTGTTATCAATATGCAGATAGAGCCGCCCAAGGTGAAAATGTAGTAAATGATCTGATTAAATCAGGCTTAGCCAATTCTACATACCGTGATTGGAGTTGTTCTAAAATTGGTGAAACTTTAAGGGAAGAGCGGCAAGCAGAATCACATAGGATAGATGCAGAATTAGCAAGAGAAGATAAATAGATAGTAAACAAATTATCATTGGCATACTATGTGACGTTTGTTTACGCCTGACTTTTGCTCAATTTTTGTAAGCTTTAGTATATCGAAGTAAAACAGTAACTGACGTTCCTTGAATTCAATTTGTCTTTCTGACTCAAATTACTCGTGCTCAAAAAATAAGAATTCTCCTATGAATATTCTTAGCACAGACCGAATTAGAAATTCTAAACTTTTTGCAGTATTTTCATCTTTTCGAGCATTATAAAATAATTCACTTGAGAAAAAAAACGCCGCAATATATTTTTACATAAATTGCGCTGAAGATTGTGATTTTTACACATCCCGTTTTCGATATGTTTAATTTCTAGGACCTTTTAGTGATACTTCAAATTAGTGACCCTTGTGGACACAACCATACAACTTGGCGTTGTAATACTAGGCGCGCTAGGTCTTTCGATCCCTTTTGGCCTGTACATCGCAAGGATGATTTCCTTCGAGATGCGACCGCTTGAAAGACCACTAGCTAAGGTTGAAAGAAGTTTCTTCAAACTAATAGGAATAGATGTGGACAAGCAGATGACATGGAAGGAATACTTCCTTGCACTCTTTATAACCAGCATTATCTCAATAATTTTTGTTATTCTAGTTTTATCGTTCCAGAATTATCTACCATCATCGCAACATCTTGATGGACTATCAATAGATTTGGCATTTCATACTGCCATGTCCTTTATCACGAATACTGACCTACAGCATTACATAGGAGAGAATCAGCTTTCAGTAGTTTCTCAAATGGTAGCCATAACGTTTGCTATGTTTGTTGCTCCTGCATTTGGGATTGTGACTGCATTTGCATTTATCCGCTCTTTTATTAGAAAGAACTTTGGTTTAGGTAATTTTTATGTGGATTTTGTGAGGGTCATCATTACTCTACTACTACCAGTCGCGTTCATTTCTTCATTACTACTGATGGTAACAGGAGTTCCACAGACACTTAGTTCATCAGGCACGATTAAAACTATTGAAGGTAATAATCAATCTATTCCTATCGGTCCTGTAGCTTCATTAGAATCGATTAAAGAGCTGGGCCAAAATGGAGGGGGATTCTTTGGGGCAAATTCTGCACACCCATTTGAAAATCCAACTGGTTTGTCTAACACGTATGAAATGATATTGATGTTAGTAATTCCATTATCTTTTCCTATTGCTTATGCTAAACTGTTGGGCAAAGGGAGAGGAATTTCGATACTTGCTGTCATGTTCATTGGATTTGGAGGCCTGCTTGTGTTTGCATTGTACACACATCCAGTATCTTCGTTAACAGAAACTAGATTTGGCAGCTTCAGTAGCACACTGTTTAACATGATTTCCATATCTTCAAACACAGGCGCCATTAATGTATCACTAGCAGGAATGGCCCCAAATGCCATAGTCTCACTTTTAGTAGCGATGTTTATACAGGCAATACCAGGAGGCGCAGGTATGGGCATGGTCTATATGTTAGTCTACGTAATTTTGACGTTATTTGTGGTAGGTCTCATGGTTGGTAAAACTCCTGAATTTATGAGTATGAAAATTAGTCCAAAAGATGTCAAAAAGGGAGTATTTTTATTTTTATTACATCCCGCATTGATTCTCATCCCAACAGCAATCGCGTTTAGCACAGGTTACGCTCAAGCAATTATTGGAGACAAAGTTACCCCTCTTGGATACACACAAACGCTTTATGAGTTTACGTCAGCTGCAGCTAATAACGGTTCTGATTATTTTGGAGCATCTGCTGATACTCCATTTTGGAACTGGTCAACTGGAATAATTGTGTTTCTAGGAAGATATGTTCCAATTGGATTGATGTTAGCTATTGCAGGCTCATTCACACTGAAAGAGAGAAAGGAAGCTGTTGAACCAATCAAAACTAAGGGGCTAACTTTTGTTTCAGTTGTCGTTGTCGTAACGTTCCTATTGACAGCGCTTGCGTTCTTTCCATTCTTGGTGATAGGACCATTTTCGATGTGATAAATATGAAAAAAGGAATTGACCGAATATTGAATACGAGTAAAAGGAATGGTAAGGAAAATAAATTGCAAAATATGTTTTTTGCAGGATTAAATACTAGAGTATTATTGGATTCAGTAACAAAACTAAATCCAACTTATTTGGCCAAGTTTAGTCCTGTCATGTTCACAGTGGAGATGGGATTCTTTTTGGTTTTAGTAATCGCCTTCTTTCCTAACATCACTACTGAATTTGTAAATCAAAACCAAATATTTTATTTTGAATCAGCTATTATTCTAATTCTAACTATTTGGTTTGCTACATTTTCTGAATCTCTTTCTGAAGCACAGGCACGTGCAAAGGTGGATTCCCTTCGCGGCTTAGAAAAAGAAGTAATTGCTCACAAGATAGTGAATGGAAATGGAACCACTGCCGATGTAGCGTCTACAGACTTAAAGCCTGGAGATGAGGTAAGAGTTAGCTCAGGAGAAATCATTCCTAGAGACGGACTTGTAAACGTCGGTAAAGCATTCATAGATGAGTCTATGATGACAGGGGAATCAAATCCAGTGTATAAGGAAAAAGGCGACCATGTCATTGGTGGAACAAGAGTAGCAAGTGATACGCTAGTTGTGGAAATAACTGCAGAGGCTGGCAGAAGTTTTCTAGACCAGATGATAGGTCTTATTAAGAATGCAACACGCCCACGAACTCAAAATGAAATTGCTCTGACTATATTGCTTGCTGGTCTGTCATTGATATTTATCATAGTAATAGGTACCCTTCTTTATCTGACATACTTTCTGGGTTACAAGGTTGACATCGCAACGCTCATTGCCTTACTTGTAGCTCTGATTCCAACAACTATTGGGGCGTTACTTCCAGCAATCGGAGTAGCGGGAATTACACGTCTTGGACGAGATAACATTGTATCAAAATCTGGTAAAGGGATAGAATCTGCGGGAGACTGTGATGTGTTGATACTGGACAAAACTGGTACTATTACAGAAGGTAGCCGCAGTGCAGTAGATTTTATTCCGCTACAAAAATATACAGAGGAGGACGTTGGACAGGCTGCATTTGCTGCTTCAATTCATGATAATTCGCATGAAGGCAAATCAATAGTGGACTTGGCTGAAGAGAAAAAATTCATACCCCCTTTGGTAGAAAGAATCCTGACATCAAAGTCGATAGAATTTAGTGCAGAGACACGATATAGCGGTATACAGTTCGTTCCTTTCAAAAATATACAGCTTACAGAGGAACAGAGAGAGCAACTGAAAGAAATAGAATCATTCGATGAACCTGTAGCTTTACATGAGTTCAATGGGAATTTTGAAAAAATACTTCTTGACCTGTCAAATAAGGGAAGCGAGATTACCATTTTAAAAGGAGCGGTAGAGGCAATGTTGAAGCGGGCACATAACAAGGTAAATGAGGATGAGATAAAATGGAAGTCACAAGAGATTTCTAAAAGGGGGGAGACCCCATTAGTTGTTTCGATAAACCAAGAAGTAATCGGCCTTGTTGCATTAAAAGATAACCTTAAAGAAAATATAAGTAAAAATATCGGAGAAATTCGCTCTACGGGAATACACACTATCATGATTACTGGTGATACTCAGCTTACAGCTCAGGTAATAGCAAAAGAAGCAAGTGTTGACGAGGTTATAGCAGACGCAAAACCCACTGACAAACTTCTAAGAGTTGAAGAGGAACAATCCAAGGGTCATATAATAGGAATGGTAGGCGATGGAACAAACGATGCTCCAGGTCTAGCCAAAGCCGATGTAGGATTAGCTATGAACAGTGGAACTGCAGCTGCAAAGGAAGCAGCTAACATGATTGACCTAGATTCTGACCCATCAAATATTCTAAAGGTTGTGAAACTTGGAAAACAATTGTTAATGACCCGTGGGGCTATTACTACATTTAGTATCGCTAATGATGTTGCAAAATACTTTGCACTACTGCCTGCCATGTTTATGAATGAAAATCCAAAGATGCAATTGTTTAATGTGATGCAATTGCATAGTCCTGAAACAGCAATACTTTCAACGCTAATCTTTAACGCTATAATAATTCCAGCATTAATTCCGTTGTCATTGAGAGGAGTCAAATTCAAGGCAGAATCGACACAAAAAACCTTCAATAGAAATATGGTAATTTATGGAATTGGAGGAGCAGCCCTACCATTTGCAGGAATAAAAGCAATTGATATGGTTTTGGCATTATTTTTTAGGTGATTCAAAAAATGGTGAGAGACATTTCTAAATCAGTTTTTAGTAAGATAATTTCAAAGGATGTAAAAATTATTTTAAGACAAAGTCTAAATCCTTCACTTCGTATTGTAATTCTTATGATACTTGCTACAGGAATTGCATATCCTTTGTTATTGGTTCTTATTGGTGATGTTGCTCTTCCATTTCAATCAACAGGCAGCATGTTAACAATGGATGGTAAGATTGTAGGTTCAAAGCTTATTGCTCAAGAATTCAAGTCCGATAGACTCTTCCATGTTCGGCCTGCAGCAAATTCCACTTCTACCGTAGACCCTCACATAACCCCAGAGGACGCTTATGCACAGGTTTCCCATATTAGTAAAGCAACAGGATTACCAGAAAGCACACTAAAGACTGCTATTCAATTCAATATAGAAAAAAATAAGGTTAGTAATGTATTGATATTCGCTCGTCCTTATGTGAACGTTCTAGAAGTAAACATGGAGCTAATTTCTGGATATCCAGACGTTTACAGTGAATTCACAGATAGAAACCTAAATGGAGCTAGCTAAATGGAAATAATTTTAGTTGGGTTTATTATTTCATTGGCGGTTTCAGCAGGTGCTCTGACCTACTCTCTAGTAAAGGCAGAAAGATGAGATTATAAAGCTGTCATAGGTCCAAGCACGGCGGGAACCATGCGGAATTTCACACCAATCCGATGAAAACTATTAGTTCTATGGGGTTGGTCCGTTGAGAATCAAATTTGATACGATATTTAGATTGATGTATTGAACGTTATTTATCACAAATTAACAAAATTTTAATTCGTATGTTTGGAGCCGTTGGGAGTAATTTTACTCCTATAACAGGATTCTACTACGCCTTGCTTAATTTTTCATAATGTTTATGAATAAAGGCTAGCAATTCAAATTAGTTGAAATCACTTCTAGTCTACATTATAGCATTCTTGATGTTTTCAACATCTTCTCTATACTTTTTAGTTGCAATATTAGGCGAAAGTATTGAAAGTAATGAAGCTCACGGATTGGAGGTAGTTGAAGGACAAGAGGAAGAATCTAACGAGTCAGAACACAATGAGACACAAGAAGCACTTGAAATGCATAATGAAACAGGTGAATCTCTTGAACAACGTCTACAAGAAGAACAAGCACCAGGGCAGAACGCAAGTGAATCAAAACACATCGAAGGCGAAGAAACAGAAGAAACACTACATCAGGAAACATCTGAAAACCAACGGAGGATTTTAGAATTGCCACTTTCAATTGGTGCTGGAATCGGATATGCTGCAATAGGATTATGGATGATACTAGATAAAAGGAACAGTAAAATACCTTACATTGTAGCAATAGTCGGTTCATCGGTATTATTAGCTATTTATTTTACCTCCAGAACTGTGGGGATTTCTAGTCTAGGAACAGAGCCTATTGGTTTTTTGGATGCTATCGTAGCAGCATTCCAAGTTACAATAATTGCCATTTCATTGTATATACTATTTGGCAAAATATACATCAAAGGAATGACTGTTGGTAAATAGAGATAGAATTAGCTGGAACAAAATACTAATCTCAGTATTTTTCTTCCTTTTAGCTGGAATATGTGAGATTGGTGGCGGTTACCTAGTTTGGCTTTGGCTTAGAGAAGACATGAGTTGGATACTAGGTGTCCTGGGTGGTTTTGTTCTTTTCGCCTATGGCATAGTTCCAACTTTCCAACCGCATCATTTTCATAGGATATACTCGGCTTATGGTGGCATCTTCATTGTAATGGCTTTGTTATGGGGTTGGGTTATTCAAGGGATGAGACCTGATATATTCGATATTATTGGGGCTAGTATTTCGCTTATCGGAGTCGTAATTATTTTCTATACGCCCAGAAAAAGCGAGTTGATATCAAGTGAACGTAAATGAATGAAATTACCACTTCAATTACTTCAATAGGACTGTTTCTCTTAGCAGCGCTAGCTGAAATTGGTGGAGGATATTTAGTATGGTTATGGATAAGACAGAAAAAGAAAATAATTTTTGGTATTGTTGGGGGAATCATACTCTTTACTTACGGCATAATTCCTACGTTACAGGCTTCAAATTTTGGAAGGGTATATGCGGCGTATGGTGGATTTTTTATTATTTCTTCAATATTATGGGGGATGATGGTAGACAAAAAGAGACCAGATAAATTTGAAATTACAGGTTCTATAGTTGCAGTTTTGGGAGCAGTTATAATATTTTATGCACCGAGATAGATGTGAGCATAAGTAAAACGGAAACTCAGTCGTGCGGATACTCACCTATTAAATCATTTTTCAATACTAACTGCAGAGTTTATGTATGACCAACAGCACACTCCGAACGTATACAGTTAGGAAATTCAAATTGGGAACTACTTCCCCAGCATTATGCGACGCAGATTGTTGTCATCGTTATTGGAATTCAAGTACGCTCTTACGAACGCACTGACTGCATTTTTATTTTCTTGTAGGCTTCTTGTGATGCAACTGCCAATGTACCAGCGAGTAACGCTAGTGGAATGGATAATAAGAAGGAATAGTTGTAGAATGCTAGGTCAATTGTTTCAGCTGTTAATATACAAACGGTCTCTGCTGTAAACAAAATGATGAGAGTTGTCTTTAAGATATGTCCGATGTTTGATTGTCTGCGAAGAGAGAACAACTTAGAAATTCCTAACCCAAAATTCTTGAAAGTAATAATAAGATTGACACCAAATCCTTTATTCGATTGCTGCTCCAACACCGAACAACAACTATCTATCTTTGCGTTAAGATTATACCTTCCTAATATAGCCATAAAAGTCGCAAATCCTGCTGCTGCGTACCCCATAACATATCCGAAAACAATACCTTGTAAATTATAACCAAAGAAGTATAATGCACTATTCTCACCAATCACAGCTGCTGAGATGCACAAAATTTCAATTCCTAAGGCTGCGGCAAAAAAAGTTCTTAGATGAGCAAAAAACAATAGAACATGATGTTTGTTACCAATGTCATTTACATGTAACCCACTACAGCAGCACACTTCCTTGGAACAATAAATGCAATCGTTGGACTTTACATTGTTACAATATTCCTTAATACAATGACATTCTGCACACTTGAGCATAATCCTTTACTCAGGATGAATTATCATGGTATATGAAACTTTTGAAAACCTGAACTTCCCTGTGTCAGTGTAATTTACCTGTCGTTTCTGAGCCAAATTTGACATAAGAATTGGGGCTCATTTCGAGATAATTTAAAATTTATGAGCTATTTGGTATTCGACTGTAAATTAGGATTCCAAGAACAACTTTAAATATTAATCGTCCAATTTACATCTCAGGCTATGGCATTAGCCTTGGGATAACCAGAACCGCTTCTATTAGAATGCTGATAATGCCTATCAATAGAATAAAATTTGGTAGGTGAATTGAAAATCAAAGGATCAGAATTTGTCTTGTTAGGCGTCGGAGCCCTGGCTGGTGCTTTCCTTAGATACAAACTCGTATCATCAACTATTGTTATAGGAACGCTACCTGTTAATATTCTAATAATAAATATTATTGGAAGCTTTCTTCTGGGAGTGTTCTCAATTTTATCCATATTCTGGAATCTAGATACGAAATATTCCTTGCTTTTTGCAATAGGATTTTGTGGTTCGTTTACAACCATGTCATCTTTTGCTTTAGAGTCAGTTAGTCTTCTTGACAATAAGCAGTTTACCCTATTTGGATTGAATGTAATTGGAAATGTAGCTCTTTCATTAGCCGCTGTTATTCTGGGAAGAACGGTTACATTAGGAGTAATTCGGATTTGATGATAATATGAGAATGAAGATGTTGTGTGTGACAATCAGGATAAAAAAGAATGATGAGTTAAACGGAAAAAGATTACATAAGCTGTTAATTGATTTTTTGATACAAAATAAGATTGCAGGGTCGACTGTATGGACTGGTGTTGATGGATTTGGAAAACGAAGAAGGTCTACTATTCAGATTGAAGGTATCACTATCAATATGCCCCTCATCATAGAAATCATTGACGAAAAAGTAAAGCTTGAACCATTATTGCCCGATTTAAAGAGGATGATAGATGATAACGGTTTGATAACTATTCATGAAGTAGATACCATCTGATAAAAGTCACTCACAATAATAAGTATTGTTACAGAAGTCTTTCGGAAAAATTAAAGTCATTTTTTAAAAGATTTATCAAGAATTTTGGTAATTGACTAAAATTAATTGAATATTGGCAATCAAGTTTGGGATTTAATCGTTCGTCTGACCTAACTCCTATAGATACATCTGCTTTTCTAAATGCGGGATTGTCATTCTCAGAATCTCCTAAATACAAGATATTGCCATCCCTAAATTTAGGACCATTTGAATCATGGATTAGTTTACATACGTTATCATATGCAATTTCCTTTGAACATCCCACAGAGTATATATCAATAAATGGATGACTTGCATATCTCTGGACAAATAATGAAGGTTCAGATCTGTTAATCTTAATCCCATCAATTGTTTTTAAGACTTCTTGTTCAATCTCATTTCTTATTGAATTCCAATCACGCAAGCCACGCCAATCTATGGTAATGCCTCCTAACAAATTTCCATTATGTGTAACTTTCCTATAAACGGATACATCCTTAAATTTCATAGAAATCCTATCAGTTATCGATACCAATTTTTGATAATTTCTACTAAGAATTTTGTCGTCTGTATTTAAGATTGATTTCTGAACACAGCTATTTTTGTAACATATATCTGACTCTATATGTTTTAAAACGATAGTTTCGATACTCATCATGCAACAAATAATATTTGCAAATCTAGTTCTGTCATGTAGAAAATTAAAATCTTTTGTAGAAATTATAGCAATTAGTCTTTTCCTAGATATTTCCCACAATACTCTATCCAATTCAATTCGACTATGATAGTCGTTGAGTCTTCCATTTTTATTATCAAAAACTAAAAAATCGGTGGGACATAAAGTTCCATCATAGTCAGACAGAATAATAGAGATTTGCATAGATAGAATACGAATGATTTCTATTTGGAACTTACTAAAGTATAACGGTAAGTCAAAACCCTGACGACAGGTCGTTTGTGAATCAAATTTGACATGAATTTAGCCAAAGTATAAAATCATACTTAATCAGATTACAACCTCTACCTGATGTCACCAAGATAATCATTCCAGGTAGTAATCCATTTTCTATCTGGGTCCAGTTCTGGTCTCTTCATTTTTAAATCCAAGAAATTTATTATCTGTTTCTTCTTTTTTACGTTATAAAATGAAACCTCTCCCCTAAAAATTCAGAAAAAAGCATATTCGTCTTTAGAGTATTGTTAATATGGCTGTCAGATAGACTATTCTTCTTCATATATTCACTAAGCTCTGAAATCAATGAAGAATTTACACTATTAGAAAGTGATTCAATTTTGCTGATTGTTGTTGACAGTTTGACTGGCATTGTTTTTCACAGCTCCAACTGTTCACATAACCTAATCAAGTATATGAACCCACATAGTTAATGGACTGGGTGGGATTTGAACCCACGACCTTTTGCTTGCGAAGCAAACATTCGTACCACTGAACTACCAGCCCTAAGACTGATGATCTAAATCCCTGATATAAAATGTCACAGATATTTTTATCAGTTTGAATAGAATTGTGCTGCAATGCTACGTTGCCATAGAATACACGAGCTAGATAGGGATAATGAATTGCCATTCTAGTGAACAGTCGAGTCAGAATTGGCAATTATTTTTTATACCAATGTTTGTTAAGAACTAGTATGTTTGAAGATGAGAACAAAGTTCAAGAGATGTCAGAGGAAGATTGGAAAAATAAACTCACACCAGAACAATATGAGGTATGCCGGAATAAGGCTACGGAAATGCCCTTTTCAGGGAAGTATTATTATTCCAAGGATAAAGGAGTTTACAAATGTGTTTGTTGTGGGAATGAATTATTCAAATCAGACACGAAATTTGATTCAGGAACAGGCTGGCCAAGCTTCTTTGAACCAATTAAGCAAGACAATGTAGAATACCATTCAGACAATAGCTTTGGAATGGAGAGGATTGAGATAACGTGCAGAAAATGTGGATCGCATCTTGGTCATGTTTTTGATGATGGTCCTCGGCCTACTAACAGACGCTATTGTATAAATTCTGTTTCTCTAAATTTAGTAAAAGAAAACGATGACATTGGGGAATGATAATAAGTATGAAAAAATTTAGTTCGTAATCTTAAGTATTCTTTCCAAGTGTTTTCATTGTTTCCTTGTATAATAATATTACCTCCTCCCGATAGGCTTGTAATGCATATTGAATTCCATCACTGCAAGTCACTTCTACAAAGCAATGCCCCACACCATTATCCAATTTTCGCAGATTCTCAGGATATTGCGTAATTTTTCCATTTACCCTATCAAACAACATTAGTAGTCGTATCGACGCGTCCATATTATACTCCTAATGGATCCAGATATCAATCACACTTGATACTTAATTGAGGATAGTGTGTGAAGATCCAAGATATAATGTTCTCTTTTCTTTTCTCCTAAAGGTTTTTAGCTTCGAAATTACTTGAAGAGTCAATATTGTCGCTGAAAATCCAACTACATACCATCCCAACATTTCAATTATTCCATATGATTCCATAACGTATATTGATAGTAAATTATATTTAAGACGGACTAAGCTACAGATATGAATAATTCTAATCTATTCTGATAAATCACTGTAGTGAAAATAAGTTCCAAGAATCAAAATGGAATTCGTAATAAGTCATGCTTAAAATTCCTTTCAAATGAATACGAGATATTTAGTTTTTATTTGAGATTCAACAGATGACATGAAATATTGAGATAGGGATAGGCATTCATGACAGAGAAACTCCACAGGCCTTGAGTTGATGAATTACATAATCTACTTCATTGGTATCAATTCTTGCAATAGTCGAATTTGGATTGATTCCTATAAGTACGTTAATTAGTTGTGAAATCAGTTCGGCATCGTAAAATGTTAATGTCTCAGATAGCAATTGAGCTATTTTGTTTGTGTCAATATTGTTGTTTATCTTTCCACTCAAGATTAACGAAGCAAATTTTTGAATTGATTCATAGATTCCAATATTGTATGCAATAAATGCAATTCTTTCAGGTTTCTCGATTAGAGGATCCATGACATATGAAAACGCTTTGATACTTATGTGTTTTTGTAACGCAACTCGACTGTATTTTCATATTACAAAATGATCGTTTCTTTGATGCACTTGCCCTTAGATATAAATAAAAATTCTCGATCCAGATAGATAATAAATGAAGGATTATCTAGAAGGAGTCCATTATGTCAGAATAGTTATTTATCGCGCTCTCAATATAGTTATTGGTCTTGTAGATAAGACCGTTTACAATATTTCTGTTTAGCAAATCATACAGATTTAGCTTCTTATTTTGTGTTTGTGACTTAATGCCAACATCGTTATTTCCGTCATAAATAGTATTTTTATCTTTAATGCAAACAATATTATCATCCAACAGTTTTTTCATATGCCACGAAATTGTAGATGCTGCCTTCTTGGTGTAATTTATTATTTCCTGTTGAGAAGTTGGTCCTCTATCATAAAGAAGTTTAATGATTTCATAGGAAGTTCGATTTCTTAAAAACCCCATAACGCCCATAATTTCATTTGAAATATTTCGTGGAAAGAATCTTGTCATTCTGGCCCTTCTCTCGACAATTACAAGATCCATTTTTTCCAATCTATTAATATGATATGAAAGTACCCCATTTGAGGAGTTAGTCAATCTTAATAGTTCCCTATATCGGATGCCAGGATTTTCATCAATAGACAATAACAACTCTTGTTGTGGCTCAGGCAAAGTGTCAAAAAAATATAGACTTGAAGACTTATTGTAAACTAAGTCTAAACTAGCAGTCAATTTGCCTTTAACAACCCTAATCCAAATAAAGTTAACATCACAAGTAATACTATATGAGGTAACTCGATATTTACAGACGGTAAAATTACATTATCAAGGTTACCCGTGGAAGATAATAGCATGATTGCCTCTACAATAGCAAGAGTCACAAATCCTAGTGCCATAAGAAACATCCTTATATTGCTATTTCTTAGGTAAGCAAAAATTGACACCAATCCGAGAAAAACTGCAATATTCAAGCTCACAATATGGATAATAATGTGATATATCATTGATTGATGGGAAATATGAGGGATGGTTAACGGTATAATAAGAGAAGAAACTATAATCGTACTAAGTGCAAAGCATTTCAGTTTATTGTCCAGTACCTTGTATCTTCTCTGCGATTGCACGATATCAATAATACTGTTACTAAATTTAAATTAATTGGTACATCTATAGTACATAAACTCGATTATCGCTAGCGATATTTGTATAGATAAATAAATTGATTGTTGCCAACATTCAGGGAGAATGGACACCGATCGAGAATTTTGAACCGTCTATCCTAAACAATGAATTCAAGACAGACAACGGTCTAATCGTTTAACTTTATTTAAAATTTCTAATGCAATAAGGAGTAGAGATATGAAGGAATCTCAATTATGTAGTAAAAAAGGAAAGGTTGGTTAAAAAAAATAGATTAGAATGGCACTACTTAGCGCAACTGCAAGCTGAAGGCTTGCTGTAAATTTGGATGAATTTGGGTGTGAACGACCATCATGACATCCAGAGGTGAATCCTTATTTGCAATTAAACTTTTAAGTTGAGTCAGACCGTCCTCAAGGTTGGTAATAAAGCCTGTTACGTTCTTGTCGCTCATATTCGTAGACTTAAGTTTATTATTAAAGATTTCGGATGCTTTTAAAGTCAGTGCCCGTGCGCTCTGGTAGTCTGACACATTAACTAGTGAGTATCCATCACTCATTTCACCACCATGATTCGTCGTTGTATTAGACGAGCTATTCATTGTGTGCAATTTCATATTCATGTTCATATTCATGTTCATATTGTTAGTAGCAGAATTATTTTCATTTAAAGAATTGTTCATTATCATTGGAACTGCATTACTGTCTTTTCCAGTCATAACCATATTTGACATATTGGTCATATCAAATCCAACATGATATGCATTACCATAATTAGTCAGTACACTATCTATTACATTGGCAAGAGCTAATGCTTCGATCTTTGCATCCTGTTCCTTTGTTTCTTTTTCATCGCCACCAAATATTGTTCCTAGAGTCTTTGTAAATCCTTCCAAAAAGTTCGAGGGGGTTGGTTGCAATTGTGCCATTCTAACAAGAGCATCCGCGTTCAACCTCTCATTAAGATCACTTACAACCTGACTTGTGCTTTTTGCTTGGCTCTCTGAAGTTGATGATATGCTTTGTAGCTGAATCAATGCGTTTCTAAGATCACCGGCCAATTTCGGATTATCTTCTGCTATTTCTACCAAAATCCTTTGGGTCACAAGGCCAGCTGCCTTATTTGCATGCTCATGAGCCAGTGACACATTATTACTAGCCAAATTCTCTGGTACGAGCTGCAATTCAGTTTGTAATTGGTACACTACGGATACAAAGGTGGCAGTCTCATTTGGAGAAAAAAGATGTGCATATACCTTTTCATTATAAAAATTGTCACTATTACTGAAAACTGATATACTGAAAATAAGATAAAACAGGACAACTAGAACATAGCGTCTTAGCTCGTAAAATAACTGTCTCAAACTTACATCCCCCGTAAAATGTTGTGAGACTCTAAAATTAAAAAATTCATTTTGCTATCTCTATCAAATATTTATCATTAGAATCAGTAACGTTGGTTTTGAAACTTGCTTGATTTGGATTCACAGGAATAAAATTAATTCCAAGGACCTTTACCGAGATCACATATTGTCCTGAATCTGGAAACTTGTAGGACGAGAGAACTATTCCATTTGGAGTATGAACAAAAGGTTGCGAAAATTCATTTGACGCCTTATAAAGTTCGATACCATTTTTAGTTACTACAATGTCGGTATCTGCATGTAATACTATCTCATTTGTATCGGCATGATATAAAGTCACTTTAAAAAATTCTGGGGAACCAATTTCAGTTGCTGCAGGTGCGTATTCTAGTTTAATTTTTATCAATTTATCATCAGTGGTGGACTCAACAGTGTTTATCTTTTCACTACTTAATCCGTAAAATGGATTATTTTCAACAATAACGGCACTAACATTTGTTAGGTCATTTTTTGATAGTAAAACAAAAATGAGTAAAAAAATAATTGAACTGTAGATCCAGCCTACTTTCATCCTTCGGATTCTGCTTCATGAGTTTCATTTTCTGATGAAGAGTGCGATTCTTCCTCTTCCTCCGCATGAACTTCTCCTTCTTCTGCATGTTCACCTTCCTCTCCAGTATTTTCCTCCTCAGACAAATTTAACTCGAATATGTTATCAAGTAAGGGGCTAATTTTATCGTCTACTATCTTGTCAATTTCATCAAATGTACTCTTGCTATCTATCTTGTCTTTAAGTGAAGTTAGCGACGTTCCTAATTCAGTTGAATTTGCGTTTTCACTTGGTTTGATTTCATTATAGACATCTATTGCACGTGATATCGCCGCCTTTGCACTCTCGTAGTCTGCCTCATTAACTATATTTGCTGTTTCATTGCTACCATTTTCTGTTTCATTGCTACCATTTTCTGTTTCGTTTGAAGCAGACTCATGCTCTTCATTTTCTTCATGTTCACTTTCCTCCATGCCTAGGGCACTTACATAATGTTCCAAGCCTTCTCCTACCAAATCATTTACTATTAATGCTTTTACAGTAACGTTATCGAGTTGTTCTTTATCAATTCTCGCACTCACAACTTCAGACAATACATCACTGATGTTACTGACCTTATCGTTAACTTCTGTTTCTGACGGGGATTCTGATTCAAATGCACTAACAAAATCTGTTAAAGTGCTATTAAGCTCAGTCGCAAGTCGAGGGTTTCTTTCGTTGATTTCCTTTGTATCATTAGCCGTTATATGTTCGGTTATATCTTCTGCATGATCCTTCGCAATAGAAACGTTCGATGCGACCTCTTCCGCTGCTAATTTTGATTCAATTTTTATCATTTCCACGGCAGACAAAAAGGAAGCGCTCTCATCTCCGGAAAAAGTGTGAGCAAAAATTGGTTTATTTGTGTTCAAATTAAACGCAACTAATAACACCAGTCCTAGGAGTACAAATCTAAAGTGATTGTTCATTCAGTCCTTTAATATTTCAAGATAATAAAATATTGTGGTACATCAATCGAATCAACAATTTTTGATCTTTTAAGATATACTCCAATAGTGTAAAAACAGTAATTTCAGTCTCAATATCTTCCCGCAGAATATCATCTGGAAGTAAGTTCGCCTAATTAAGATTTGATGTAAAATGTAAGAGGTTTCTCAAAGAACTGATAAGACTTCAATGTAGACACCTGAGTATTACTAAAATGGATTAGGACTGAGATATCTCATTCCTAACCCATTAATGAATCGAGCAATTTGCACAAGCTGCTATGAATATTAATGGGCCATATAAATATCAGTTCTGGTACATTCGACGAACGTACTATAAGTCATAGATTTCGCACAGATCAAATCTTATCTTCTTAAAGGATTGCAAATAAATCTGATCTGTAGGAAATGAATAAACCTTATTTTATGTAACATGTAAGATAAAGCAAAATTGAACACAGCTGAACTAAATGGACTGCTAATTGCCCTGTATGTGGTATTTGTACCGATTGTTTTGTATTGGTATATCATTATATGGAGAAGACGAAAGGACAATTCTTACGGCATACATTGAAACTCATATGAAAGATTTAGTTTTTCCACAATTGAAATAAGCACTTTACTTCTATTCGGTAGTTATTCAAACGTAGGATATGCAGAATTTATAAACGATAGCCATTTTTTGTTAAGGTATCGTACGATGCCTAAACTTACATTAGAAAATGAACCCGACGGAAGAAGTTTCATCAACCTCCTTGAGGCATTAAGAAGATCGGATCGGATCTAGGCTCGTTAAATACTTCTCAATTAAAAAACCTAAATGAAACTGAAATGAAAAAAGCACAGGACCTCATTGGGAAATCCAAGCAACTGGATTCTTAATCAATCTAATTGAAAACCTGAATATTGATCATTTTTGTTGAGGCTATTATATTATTTATCATTCATACAGTACGTAATACACCTTACGGGCTGGTATAAATAGAACATAAAATATAGAATTGCGAATATCGAGTTCCAACAAGCATAGCTTTACCCTTGTAAAAAACAATCTTTATTCTGTCAAATTTGAAATATTATACCTGAGTTGGGAAACACTTCTAGCATACATAAAGGCGCTTGAAACAATCACAACAAGAATGGCCGGAGCAATAAAATTTTGGTAGCTAATACTCAACTGGGTATCTGATGGAGTACTTTGATTAGATGTATTAGATGTATTAGATGTATTAGATGATTCCTGTGTTTGCTGCGCAGTCATAGGTCCTGCAGCGGGTTCTATCATCCCAATGGAGTTTCCTCGCTGTGCTGCGAACCATATGTTCCCATTTGAATCCGAAGTAAGCCATTGTACAAATGGAGCAGAGGCATTAAGCGTTACTTCTCTAACCTTTGATTTTTGAGTATCCATTACAGCAATCTTGTTTATTGTATGTTCTGCAACCCACAAATTGCCATACTTATCAAATGCCATCCCGAATGGCAGACCTGATTCATTAATTATTGGCAAATCGGTAAATGTTCTTGTTAGGGGATCAAAAGAAGTTACTTTGTGGCCGTCATGCTGTGAGATATATATTTCACCTGTTGATTTATCAATTAACAAGGCAGTAGGACTCTGTAATGATTTGTTACCACCAGGTGAGTACTCAGTTATAGAATAGTTATTAGCAGGATCAATTTTCACTAACTTTCCTCCCTCGTCAGTCAACCACACTAGATCATTGACAGGATTTGAGACAATGGCAAATGGACGTCCCTTATTGTCACTAATAGGTAATTTCAGAGTTACATTACTTACTTGTGGATCAAAGATCAGAACCTCTCCTGATGCCGGTGATGTTATCCAAATTTTATCACTTGAATCAATTGTAATTCCTGATGGGGTAACATAGCTCGGAAATGTAAATTGCTTGCTAAGGTTGGCAGATGGATCATAGCTACCTATAGTTTTTGTAAGAGGATCTATATACCAAAGATTATTCTTTGAATCCATCGCCATTAAGGTTACTATACTTGTTCCATTGATTCTGTGCTCAATATAATTTCTACCGTTGATATCAAATGCAAAAATGCGACCGCTTCCAATAATGGTATCCCCAAACCAAATGTAATTTCTGCTTTTATCATAAATGGGATATAATGGTTGAATAGTAGTATTTGAAATCTGATAATCGGTAACATTTAGTGCTAATCCATCAAAGTTAGGTTTTACCAGCAAATTATTGAATGAGGCAACAATACTTGACATATTTTGTTTTATGGGAATTCCCTGCACTTCCATATCCCAGGTACCAGCTATACCGAACGAAGCGTTAGCAGAGAATACCCCTGTTGATTGCTTTTCAAGGTCCGCGGTTATGGGACCAATTGATTTTTCAAGTTGCCGGTATTTTATTCCTGCTGATTGCACTTCAATGGGTTTACCATCCATATCCAAGAAAGAGATCTTGAAATTATTATTCCCAACCTCGAATGGATTTATTGACATGTCAACTTGTGTGTTATTATCGACGAATCGAATTGATTCATAATTTTCTATCTGATTTGATTGTCCAGTTCCTAGCTGAGACTGATTCTGTACTTCTTCACTTTCTGGAATTCCAGTATTCACCAATAGACCGACGCTAACAAGTAATGCAATTCCAAGGATTGATTCAATTACAAGAGCCCTTCTAAAGTTAACAACTATGTGATTTGCCTTCATATCAACTCCCAACTCATTTGGTACCCTAGAATTTCCAGGATTACTACTGACAACTTGAGATAATTTCAGCAAGCTGATAACCCGATTATAGATAAGAACACTGCTATATCCACCTAAAATTACCATTAACCCTGCTAGTAACAGCTTTGTAACCAAGAATGTACCGTATAAGGAATCAACAACCATACTCAAATTTTCTTCAAGGATGTACAACTGGAAAGGGCCTGTGATAATTAATATTCCCAATAAGGTAACTATCAAAGAGGAATATCTAGGTATCATTACTGATAATGTAGATAACTTATAATGCCAATCCATGTTAGACGCTTTCAATTTTGGAATCAGAACAAACGCAAGATAAAATGTGCCACCAATCCATATTGAGGCAGTTATATTATGTACAAAATCCATAATTATTGGCGCCAGTTGTTGGCTTGAAGCACCGTGCCCAATCAAACTTGTGGTAGCCAATAATGCAATACCAATTATCAAAATACCAAAGCTTTCCAATCTAGAGAACATGTGAGATTCATTTTTCCTAAATTGTCTGTATCCGTATAAGGATAGACCAAAAATTATGAAAGATATCACTGATCTTTCTACCAATACAGTACCAAATTTGGTTCCAAGAACATCGATTATACTTGCGTTAATAGAAATTGCCTGAAAATATAAAATGGCAAAATTTGAGGAGATTAATATAATTGAGGCAATTACGTAATAAATCGCCAGATTCTTCTCTACATTCTTTCTTATCTGAGAGATTGATGCAGTAGGAGCAGAAATATTTGATAACGGTCTCCAGATCCATAGGTTTGCAAAGGCCGCTCCTACTATCATTACTTGAGCTAAAAGGGTAGGAAATCTGGCTATTGCTTCTGGCAAATAAAGAGTTGAGGAGGGTGCAGTACTAGTTATGTTTGTGGGTAATACTGCCTGTCCAACAGCAAATACAAAAGCATTATCCGTCACATGACCGTCAATTTGGGATAAGACATTTGTTGATACTGTGTAAGTCCCATCCTTCAAGACAGGAACGGAAACTTCCAGCGAAGACTCATCATTTCCCTTATAACCGACCTTCCCGAGATCGACCTGTTTTCCACTAGAATCCAGAACTTTCATACTGCTGTAACGCAGGTCAACTGGTTCACTAAAGAAAACATCTATTTGTTTTGGAGACACTGATACTGATTGTGATTGAGATGGATTACTATTAGTCACAAAAGCGTGTCCATTTGCTGACTGAACAGCACAAAAACCTATGAGGATTGTCAAACACAATACCAAAACCAATGACAAAATTCTATTGGGATTTGATAAAACCGAATACGAGGGAAAATGTAAAATCAATGTAATTACATGAAAATATAATTGATTTGAATATTTTACTATTCCTTTATTTCTAGTACACTAATCGAAAAAGGAGGATAAAGGATATAACGTGTATTAGGACTTTATTCATCTATATGAAAATGGCAGGAATTACTATTCTTGTAATTGGAACTATTCTGCTTTCGCTTGTAATCGTTACAATTATTCCTCAAATAACGTTTGCACATATCAGTAAGACTTTTGGAAATACAACAATTGAGGCTGGGTGGTTGTCAGAACCGCCTCTGGCCTCTGATATGAACAGTATAGTTATACAAGTTAGTAAGGGAACTAGTGGTGAACAAACACCTGTTGCTAATGCGTTAGCTAATCTAACATTATCTGCCAAATATGGTACGATAACAAAGCAATTAGATTTTCAACCATCTCCAACGACAGATGGTGGATACGAAGCTAAAATACTTCCGACAAGGGTAGGGCCATTTAGCGTGGTACTTCAAGGCGATGTTAAAGGACAAAAAGTTGACAGCGAATTTAAGATCGAAGATGTGGAATCAAAATCTATTTTTTCCTTCCCTGACAGTTCGATTGACTCCACCAATACCAATAACATAAATCAGCAAGTTCAGGACGGAATCAGTAGATTGTCAAATGACATTCAAAAAAGTAGAGATGATCTCAATATGTCACGAAATGAATTGGCCGGTATTCAACAATCTCTTGGCGGATTGCAAAGGGATTCAGATATTTTATATCTGATATTATTGACTACTCTTGGAATAAGTATTGCCGGAATTGTAATGGCAGCATATCTATTTACTTTACTGCGATATAGAAAGCGAATGGTAGGCGGTACATAGCAATAGATTCCCTAATTTGTAAATGTTGAATGTTTTGATATAATTTAGTGATATCCAGTATTAATAACATTCAGTATTCAATATATGCAATGCCAGTGCGTGATGTTGTTCTCAAACTTATTGACGCTGATTTGCAAAGATCCCAAATGCAGATATTTTTCTATAAACTTAGGAAACCATCATTAAAAAAATCTTCTATATTACTCGCTTTATAACAATGACTCTAGCACATGGTGATCTTCTTGTGCTTTGTTGCAATCCTCTTTAGTATCCACACAACGTCGAGAATGAACAACATCATCGCCAGCAATAGGTATCAATAGTATTCGTTTAAAATCATAGGTAATATTGATGCTAGGAAAATTGTAGATATCGCAAGCAAGCGATAATTGATCATTATTGTTGTACTCCCAGTCAATGGGTAACAAGTTGCTGACTGATTGAAATGGAATGAATTAAAAATAAGGCCGTACATTCTTTTAACACATAATGTTTATGTCGGTACAAAAACTTTTTCTTTTAACATTTTTCCTTTTTTTATGTTTGAGTACATACAAGGGATCACAGTTTACGTCAGGTCATTTCTTTGGAACAACTAAGAATATAGGTGACTACCAAATAATATTTGCACCATACCCGCAGCTTCCTTTTGCTGGTGACAATTCAACTTTACTAAATTTTAGTATTCTAGATAAAGAGAATCAAAATGTAATTAACATCTCCGCGTCACTTACCATAAAAAACAAGGTGAATGGTTCCATGATTCAAAATATTCCATTTAAGTTTTATGAATTTAGTGATATTACATTTCCGTATACTTTTAAAGATATTGGGGATTATCAAGTTACTTTATTTGTCAGAATTAATGGCGATCCTACATATTCTCAAACACCCATTTCTGCAGATTTTGATATATCAGCTGCAAATCCAAATCAAGTAATACCCACTCATGAACTAATAGCATACTACTTAGTACCAGCATTAGCTGTTATAGCTGTAATTGTAGTATTTTTGAAACGTAAAAATAAACTCTAATCTCATATTTGCAAGATCTATGAGATCTTATCAACGTACTGTATTCATATTTTTATCATAAGTACGACAATTTTGGCATAATTCTTATGTTAATGGAGATAGCTTCACACCAAACGAGGATGCGTCATTTCTTTGCTAGTGATAGAATGAAATCTAATTCTGCGACTTATTCTATTGCGTCAGTCCTGAATTTCAATTTTCTTTAGTTTTAAATTTATATTTGGTGACTCAAGACTTCATACTGATGTCCTCTATTAAGGCCGCAGCTTGGTGATAAGCATATTATGAAAATTCGAGAATCAAAAGACTTGAACGTTAATTTAAAGATGATTGTGGTTCTGCTATCATTAGCTTTAGTGTTAGCAAGCGCGTCTATATTGAGTTCTCAATCAATTTACTCCCAAACATCAGAAGACGCAAAAAGTCTCAATTGTAAGGACAACAACGATCAATCCCAATATGTTAGTAATGTTTCGTTAGAGAATGATTCAGATGGAGTAGGGCCAGTTACCGACGACCTTCCAGGATTCCATTATGTTAAAAAATTTGATAGTAACGGCACATTGATTTCTGCCTGGGGTACTAAAGGAACAGGGCCAGGACAATTTTTACATGCACATGGAATTACGGTTGATTTGAATGGAAATGTTTACGTAAGTGATGCTGAAAAATGTAACATTCAGAAATTTGATAGTGAAGGCAATTTCATTGGTATGTGGGGCAGTAAAGGAGAAGGTCAGGGACAATTCTTGCAACCTGAGAGCATGGCGATAGATTCAAATGGCAACATATTCGTTGCTGATTACGCTAACCAGAAAATCCAGAAATTTGATAGTGAAGGCAATTTCATTACGATGTGGGGTAGTAAAGGAAGAGGAGATAGTCAATTCATTAAACCTTGGGGAGTTGCAGTTGATTCAAATGATAATGTGTATACAAGCGATCAGGATAATCCTGAAGTTCAAAAATTTACCAATGATGGTAAGTTTTTGACTAAATGGAATTCATATTCTCCTGGAATGTCATTTGTACATTTACATGATATTACTGTAGATTCAAATGATTCAGTTTATGTTACTGATGGTAGAAACAACTCTTATGTAGCAAAATTTGATAATCAGGGTAATCTTACCACAAAATGGGGAGGATTTGGATACGGGAATGGTCACTTTGATGAAAATCATGGTGTGGTAACCGATAAAGAAGGAAATGTATATGTTGTTGATACTAGGAATGTACGTATTCAGAAATTCAATAGTGAATACGATTTTGTTACAAAGTGGGGATCACTTGGATGTCGAGACGATCAATTCTTAATTCCCCACGATATTGCAATAGACTCTTCTGGAAATATTTATGTCTCAGATAGCGGAAATGTTCATTTTAGAGCAAAAAAGACGTGCGAATCTTATGAAAATCAATAGTGATATAGGTGTTCAACATCTGCGGTCAATATAAGCCAGAATGAAATCTTATACACGTTGCGAAATAAAATGAAATTTACATTGAAATGATAATTTGGAACGAATAGTATTAATTATTCCATATATCTTAATTGTCATCTGCACGTTATCCTCTGTGGAATCGATATCCGCAGATTTACTAAGTAATTCCTTACAACAGCGAATTGGAGATTATGATGTCAGCATTAATGCAGTACCTAAAGAACCAATTTCTGGACAGGAAACCCGTATCAATATTATGATTACTACAGTTAGTAACAATCCAATAACAGATACACCCATTGCTATTAGAATATCAGATGAAAGAGATGAATTAGTAAGGACGCAACCGATATTATTGTCAAGTGGACATTTCTCATATATCTATAGTTTTAACAACTCAGGCAAATATCTCCTAAGTATTGACATTCTAGATAATCCTGCAGTGGGAGATTCTAATGACTCAAATAAAAAATTGATCTTTGACTTCCCAATCCATGTTTCGGAACCGTATTCAGCCGAAATAGCTAGCCTAAAGTTTCCTATCATCATCACGGCTGCTGTAACTGGTTCAGTGATATCATTGGTATTACTAAAGAAATTCAAAAAGAGCAAGAAAGTGACTTAAAATACTTAATTTCGAGAGAAATGGAGGAATTCAATTGCAAAATGATAAGTAACTATTCAAACTCATATTCGTCCAGTTCAGAACAATTTCCAGCATATATATTAAAGATATTTTCTACATCATCTAATGTCGTTTGATTTATGCTTTTTTCTGAAACTTGATTGCCGATATCTAGCACAGAGAGTGCATCAAATAATTTTTTGAAATCATTACATGAAATTGTGAAATGCTGAACCATATCTTCAGACATTATTCCAGAACGATTAGCGTATGAAATAGATGAAGTATTGGTATTTGTGCTGTTGGAAGCAATGAGATCGTCATCATTTCCCTGTCCGTGAATGTATGGATTCTGAAAATTCAAATCAGGGTACAGATTTAATAGAGCAGACACCAGTGCTACAAGGATTGAAGATGATAGAATAACTATCTCTTGATTTAGATTTACCTTATATTTCATATTCAATAGGTTATTCCTATGAGGAATATTAAGACTAATTAAATTTTGGATATCCAATCTTTAATAAATTAGAATTTCTAACCATAGACATTAATCCTATGATGTCTTAACTATAGTATTGGGAGTCGTGAATATCATTTTGGTAAACTTTGTTGCTATCTTCGCTACAATGTTAACTGGAGTCTCTGTTGATTCCCATAATTTATATTGCTATGACTCAGAGAAAGGAGGCACATTTTGTTTTGAAGACCGCCACGCATGTGAAATAGAGCAGAAAAATGATTTGATGGCAGACAGTTGGTGTTCCGAGCAGGAACAAAGTAGCTAATTATTCATAGTCGATCCATTAAAATAAAGTATTACCGCCTCACCGGGCTTCAACTATACTATAGTTTATTGACGAATCATATATTATTGGAAATTCAAATTGTCGTTTATTGACCGCTATAATTACGTTAGCCTATAGTTTTCCAACTACCGTTTCTGTCAAATCAGACAAAAATTTTTGCTATGACCAAATAGGGATGAACAATTCTGTTTTGATACGAAACAGAAATGTGAAAACCAACTGAAATATGATCAAATAGCCGAAAGTCCTTGTTATCACATAAGCGAAACATAATTTAGAAAATTCTTTATTATGCTTTTTGCGAACATTTATCACACAGGTCTCACTCCCTTTGAACCGCAGTTAGGACACTCAACTTCATTATGTTCGTTTCCACAGTTTATGCATGAAAACTTCAGGGGTTGGTATGCCGAACCGTTAATACCTGTACCCCGCCGAGGACCAAATCCAGAGGAGAACACGGATTTGTACCAATCCTTTATTCCTCCCATACCCGCCTTTCTTAAGGCCCTATCGTTTCTATAAATACTAAGACCGAAAATAGCAATTATGGATACAATGAATGACATGGGAAATGGTAAAACAATATGTAACACGATAATTATGGCTATGGACATAAATAGCCAAATTAGAGAATTGCTCTTAGCAGGATTATAGGCGTTAGCCATAACCTTATTTTCGTCTTTATGATATTTAAACGACGACCGTTATAGTTATTGGGTTCGGCCTCACAATGGACCGATCAGGTTTCTTATACGATTCTAACAGTATTTCCTCTGCTTAATTTTTGTTTATTTTTTATATATATTTCTATAAATTCAAATAGGCTACTGGTTTTGAAGAAAGATTTACGTCAACCTACACTGTCTACGATTAGATTGGTTGAGCAGAAATTAAATAGGAGAAAATGTTTCCAATCCAGTAATCAGTTATTTCTTAGTCTTGGTAAGAGTCTGTAATGTATCCTGCGATAACAACGATTCTAGATTATTCAAAGGAATCAAATAATATTACCTTTAAGAAAGACAGTTCAATTATTTGAACGTTCTCAAAACTTCCGAAAGATAAAGAAATCAACTAAACGTTCTAAACGAATTTCAAAACGCTAGGTATCTGGGATCTGATAATGCTCCTCGCTCATGCTGAAGAACTGAACCTAAAGAAAGAACAGTTATGATGCTTTGTTAGACGCTCTTAAATTAGCATTAAAAGGTTACAATATAAGATAATTGATATCTTTGTAAACTAATATTACTCCATTAAATCAATGATACTTAACTACTTATATTTATAAATAGTCTAGATTGAACTCATACTTAGTACCGGTTTAATATTGCAATGTTGGCTATCAATAGAATTGTAAGTATAATAGATGATGACCCGAGTACAACTCTGTTTTTTCGCGAAGCATTGAAAGGGTTCGCCGGAATCACTATAGTTGATTTTACAGATCCTATTTTGGTCCTAGAACATTTTCAAAAGTATGATTATGCCTATGTCTTAGTAATATGTGATTTTAAAATGGCTGGACTGGATGGTATCAGTTTGTTGAAAAATATAAAAGAATCCAATCGATTTGTAAGAACGATATTAATAACTGCGGCATTTAGAATGGATAATAATCTACTTCGGGAATATACTAAAAAGAAAATCATAGATGGATTCGTTCAAAAGCCCATAGGATTGCACGATTTTCTAAAAGAGGTAGATACGCAATTGAGTTATTACGAAAACCAAAAGAAATTTCCTTCCTAATGGCCTGACTCATAAAAAATATTCAACCCTTCTGATTTCTAAATTCTTTCTGACCATCATTCATAGTACCCGACCGTACATTCTACCCTATCGCTATTAAATTATTTTATAATTTGTTGTCCGTATCCAAAATAGTACCAATCATACGTTTGCTGGTGGGAGACATAGGATCCTACCAAATCCCGCCGGCTTGTGGTTATAGATTTAATTATGATAAATCAGCTGACTTGATGATAAATCATAAACATTGTTTACTAGACCTTATATTCGCCAGTGACGTGATTAATACTGTTAGTGTTGGTGGAATCAAAACAAATTACTGTTTCTGACCTCGGTGTACAGATGTACGGTAGTACAGTGGCCTTGCGACAATTATTACGATCCGAAGGGAATGAGACGCATGTAGTTAGAATCTCGCCGAAAGGTTATACCCTAGTGAATGGGGTGGATTATTGTTATGTTGGATTAAGAACCAAAGATGGAACTGACTATTCGGTGCAAGCATACGGAAAAGAGGCTATACAACTTTACGAACAGGCAGTTAAATTACGTTAGTGACAAGTCGATAATTTCTGGCATGGCAGATTCTGTAATGATGTATGAAATTGTCAGTGCAACCTTTCTTATATTTGCAAGTATCCTATTCACAGTCAGGCATAAGTATCGAACCCAAAGAGCGGCTAAAGAATTCTCGAATTCTAAATCAAAAATCGATTGGATGAAACACTCCACCAGTCCTGCCGGTTTTTAAATTTTGGTGGTCTCCCTTTAATGAACACTATATATTATTTCCTCACTGGCCGATAGTAATGCTTATAGATCGCAATTGATTCATCCGATTGTTATGTCAATTATATTTGAAGATTATAAACAATTGGAGACTTTACGAAGATCGGTAGCAAAATAAAGGAAAAAAGGTTTGTAGGTAACGAAATATTGTTACCTGTTGGATACTATTCTATGAATTCGTTGAAGTCAACATCTCCAGTATTTGGCTCTTCTAAGTTATTGGTGCATTCAAAGCGATTGTCATTATTTTCAGTGCTGCCACCGGCACCGCCATCGTCGCCATCTGCGCTGCCACTGCCATTCTCTACCCTACAATTATCTTTCTGGTATATATCCTGGCTTCTCTCGTTACAGTTCTTGTGATCATTGTCTTCGCAATCTTCAGTCTCAGCATATACTGGTGCTGCCTGTATCATTGTTCCTGTTAGCCCTGTCAAGATTCCTCCAGACAGTATTACAGGCATCCACACGTTCTTTGTTTCAAAAAATGTAGTCGTAAATTGATACTAAACAATGTATGTGGATTAGGTAAGAAGAAGTGGAAAAAGGAAAAGTCTTATCCACTGCGTTAACTCAGAATATATAAATAGAAAAATATTCTTAAAAGAAAATAGAAATTTTTTCATACGCACCAGGGAGAATTTAAAGCCCACCATTCCTAGCAATCTCTATTAATCAGTTAATAATTTAATTTCCATTTATCGAATTCGATCGACTCTTCTATAAACGAAAAGAGCAATAAAGCCAATTATTATGACAATAAAACCAAGTAACGCATTAAAAAATGTAAGAGTGTATATCCCTATAATAATTATTATAATGCTAATAAAATAAGCAACGCTTTGTGTGAATCGCATTTACCTGATAGTCTTCGTCTTTTAGTTCTGTATTTAAGGTCTTTGTTGTTAGTCGTTTCAAAGCACTTTGAACTGTTATTAGTTATTTCTGACTTGTACATACCTATGCAGTTACATGACATTTGCCTTAGTTGCGGGCACAGAAAAGATGAACATTCTCCTGGTGGTTCTAGATGTCACAAGGCCTATTGACCTTGTTTGCGATATAAAACAACATTCTTGCAATATGGCTCGGGCACATAATGTCAAAATTCGATGATTTGCCTTTGCTACATATCTATTCTTAATTAGATTTGCGGTCTTAGAACTCAGACAAATGCTAATATATCTTAATGTCCTGAATATCTCAGCAGAAAACATTGAGTGTTCCTTTGGACTCTCTTAAGAAGAAAAAACGACTGTTCGACGAATTAGTATTAGCAAAATTGATGAAATATTATGGATTTGAAAAAAGACAGGAATTGCTAGACTTTTTAAAATCCGAACACATTCAATTTTAGCCTAACTTCCAAACACCACTTTTTTCTTAAACTTTTAAGGGCTTTTAGTGCACTCTTATGTACATGGTGACACCAAAAACCAAAAAGCACCATTATGATGATGAAACTTTGGAAAGGATGAAAAAATATTATAAAGTTGATAATGAAGATGATCTTTTGCGATTCATAAAGACTCATGGATTGAAGAATTATAATCTCAAGATAGAGGATTCGTAATATATTATCGTAGAAATGTAATCGAGCTGATAATGATAATGCTATGTCTATCTATCTTAAGATTATATAATATAGAATTGTTATCAATTAATAATAACAGAAATCTATCTATCTATCAATCATCCAATCACGATGCAATCTATGTATGCTAAGTCAATCAATCTGTTGTCCAAACTGTCCAGACGAAGAATTTTATGCTTCGAGTTTCAATATTTGAGGATAAGAAATGAAATGTCCTGTATGCAGTTCGGAAGTAAAAGAACTATACAATCTCAACACCGAAACAGACGAGTTCAAATGCTTTGGATGTCATCTTAGAGATCTCGATCACAGAGTGAGGAGACTGGAGAGACAGGAGAATAAGAATGAATAATGTTGTATTGACAAAAAATCGAATAACGATTTCTTTGAAGCCGATAAACTGATAGTGAATTAAGAATATTGAATTGGGTCTTTTATTAGGTTTGTAATAACTAAACAAAAAAGTTTGAAAGATTCATTTAATTACAATAATTCTCTGTCAGTAATAAAGTCTTGTTTGTATATTGTTCTTTCATCAGATCTCCATACATTATAGAATGACAATCATCATCATATGAAGCAAATACATAGGCTAGCGTTGGAACTGCTATCAATATCAATATCACGAGTATTAATAACGGAATATTCATTTTACTTAACTTCTTGTGATCCATAGCAGATTGAATACAATACTTTCCTTGAAAATAAACAATGTCAAAAGTACTTAACCTCTTACCACAACGAAGGTACTTTATGAAAGGTATGTTATTATTGCCTAGTTCAATTATTATTTATCTCCCATTTCGTCATAGTAATATTCCTTCTTTTAATAGGTCTGATGGGGAGAAGGATTGATTTTTTTGGCGCAATTCATCTCCCATAAGGCTTTAACTTAAACTGTTAATAGTTTTTTTACCTAAATTCAGATATGAGCCATGAGAATGTTCACAATACTAATATTCGACGGGGATTCTTTCGTAGAAAATTGTTCATGGCTATGCTAATAGCCGTATTTGTAATTGTCGTATTTTTAGTTTGGTTCTTTTTTATTTCCGAGTCAAATAATGATGTCATCCTGCCCCCAAATATATCGCCCCTCCCTCCTAATGCATGACTAATTGCTAATTGCCGAATTCGGTCAAATAGGCTTAGTAATTTCTAACTTTTTTATAATTTGTTAATTATATACATTGCAACCCTAGCCAAAAGATAGAAATTAAAAAATATGCAAATATTTTTGACGGAACAATTGAGGCGGGGCCAACTTTTTATTTATTACTCATTGTTTGGGATGAATAAACCAGATAATTTACCTCTTTCCATAAGTCTCGGATGGCGATTGGCTTCTGAATGAATGAGTCTATGACATGTTCTTTCACATATCCTCGAAAAACTGGATCATTATCGACTTCGTATGCACTTATAAGTATCGTTCTTACTTTAGGATTAAATTTTCTTATTTTCTTTAACAACTCTAATCCAGATTTGGCATTCTCAAGTCAGAAATAACGAGGGCATAATTTCTTTTATTGTCTATAAAATGTTCTAGAGCAATCAAGGGATCGTTAAAACTGAAAACAGAAACACCGGCAATTTTGTTAGACAAGGCATCATGAAAGAGATCAGTGATATCTATCTCATCGTCTACAATACTAACAATCTTTTTGCTAGTCCCCAACTTAGCTAGACCTCCAAATTCAACCTAAACACCGATTTATTCAACTCCTATGTAGAACTTGCTAGCACTTAACTCTTTACTAATTTTTTGAACAAAAAATTATGAATAATGAATTAATGCGTCATAGAAACTAAATATTGCTTCCCAAAAATGCAAAATATTCTTGAAGAATGATATAAAAGGTCACAAGTTTCTAATAATCTAACGAACTTTCCACAAAAGTGGAAGTGACAATGTTTAAGTTCTTTACCCATTGGCAAATATGAAACCACTGTAAATTGTTTTTCTGCGAGGTTCTGTGTCGAGTATCGATTAAGCCTTAAATCGTTTTCCAAATAGAAAAAATATATTTTTTGTATTTAGTTTGAACTCTCTCCGCATTCGGAATCATCCTAGTTATCTAATTATAGAAATGTTGTGTACTAATTGAATCTGTTGCGGCTTATAGTCCATTTAAAGTCCAATCTAGGAGATACCTTGCATGGTGTAGATATTTATAATGTGTAAAGACTAACTTGACTAGAACAACTTGATAAAACTAGCATATGGATTAACCATAATTTTTTTGTTGAATTCTGCAATATTAATAAGTTTCCCAATAGTTTTGGCTGTAGATATTAAGGGCACTGTGGCAAATGACAACATCATGGGAACAGCCACGGATGATGACATGAGAGGATTTAGAGGCAATGATATTTTGAATGGACTATCAGGCAGTGATGAAATTCAAGGGGAGGGTGGTAATGATATTTTGAATGGTTCTGAGGGGAATGATTACCTTTCTGGTGGAGATGGGACGGACGTTCTTGACGGAGGCGTAGGTAGTGATGAGCTCCACGGCGGAGATGATCTCGATAGACTAAATGGTGGAATCGATAGTGATATTTTGTATGGTGCGTCCAATAATGACATTCTTGATGGAGGTCCTGGCGATGATCGACTTTATGGAGGCCAAGGAAATGATAGTCTAAGTGGTGGGCAAGGAGGCGATTACTTTAGATGTGGCCCTGGGGAAGACAAAATAACTAATTTTGATATTGCTGATGGTGATCATGAGTTTGGAGATTGCGAAATCAAATGATTGATGTTTCATTAAAGTTCATGAAATTAACCCTAAATCGCTAATAGTTAATTGAAATTTAACTTAACACTGGTAAAAAAGAGCAGGAGGAATTTTTTAGTATTACTTAATAATTCCTCTTTTCTTAACGCTTATAAACTTCAATACATCATTCAGCTGTTTCTACTATAGTCCCATGTAGAGTAATATTTTGGCTTAATTTCCAATATTACTGAATTTCCATTTCTTACATTTTCAAGCAATACTTTTGCCATAGGATGATCAATACTACCAAGATATTTCAACATTATTCTTTCTGCTATTGGAAGATTAGTATCGGGGTTGTTCAATATTTTAACATCCCCTTTACCCCTTATTCCTTTATATGGAGGATTTCCCTCATCTATACAAAAATAGATCTTATCGTTCCTTTTCAAGTTATCGGTCTTTTTAGATTGTTTTCCAGTTTCTACAAAAATTACTTCTTTAGAATCATCATAAAGATACCACGTGGGATGTACGTTCGGAAAATGATCCGAATCAATGGTTCCAAGATGGAGATTTAACTTGCTATCTGATAGAAATTTTACTATTTCATTCTCTGAGAGTTGAACACCAAATCCTGGACTTCCGTGTAATAGTTTCATTCTTAAGATAGAGACTCAATTAAATATAAATCTATTCACGGCTGATATTGGTAAAAAAAATAGAATAAAAAATGAAGTTCTTTTCTGCTATAACATCTGAGATAATACCGAGTAACGAATTAATCCTCCCATCATTTTCTATTTAATTTATTAAAAATAAAAGTCCCAATTAGCAGCGATGCAGATAATGCAAATCCAAGATAAGCGAAATTCCTTTCATAAGGAAAGATAAATGTAGATCCAATAAAAATAGAAGATGATATAATACTCATAGGAAGAACATTTGATACGCTCCTAGTTTTATTTTCTAATTTCTGTTCAGTTAAATATTGCTTTATCATGGGTGCTAGTTCGCTTGAAACCTCTATGCCCTTTGCAAATCTATTAACATATCTCTTAAATTCTTCTAAGTATGCTTCTTTGATTAATCCTTCTTCTTCGAGTAAACTTACTAAGACACGAACAAATTGAAACTTTACCTCATGATAATGGTAAATACCTTCGAGAATTGAGGCCATTCTCATATATAACGCAAGATTTTTGGGCAATCTGAACGGGAATCTACTCAACGTTTTATTTGCCAAGTCTTGTAGCGCCTTTACTTCCATCCTATCCACCTTTTTACCATGCAATGATTGTATACTCAATTCGAGTCCTTTTTCGACCAATCTTCTATCAACAGAAGTTTCAAGAGTTCCCAGTTCTATTAGCACATCAGTAGTTCTTACTGGATCTTTATCTACAAGTCCCAGGTATAGTCTCACCAATTTTCTTCTTGTTTCATCATCAAGTCTTCCAACCATCCCAAAATCATAAAGTATTATTGTTCCGTCACCAGTTACAGAAATGTTACCTGGATGTGGATCGGCATGAAAAATACTGTGACGGAGCAACATTTTGAAAAACAGTCGATGTATACGATAGACCAGTTTTGCTCTATCGATGTTACTGTGATTTAATGTCCTTATGTCGGTAACTTTAATTCCAGGTAAGTATTCCATTGTAATTACATGGCGTGAGGTCCTATCAAGATAAACTTTAGGAATAATGACCGATTTATCTTCTTTCAAATTATTCTTTATCTGTATCAAATTTCTTGCTTCTATTGTGTAATCCATTTCTTCATGTACTGTTTCAATGAATTGCGAAAGCATTCCTTCTGCTGAAAACCTGAGATTTTCATCAATGAAACGAGTGGCGATGGGTAATAGTTTCCTTAAAATATAGATATTTTGTCCGATTGTTTCTTCAATATTTGGCCTACTTATCTTTACTACTACATCTTTCTCTTTGTATTTTGCTCTATATACTTGACCTAAACTCGCTCCAGAGATTGCTGAAGGGTCAAAATACTCGAAAGTATCTTCTAACGGGCCTAGTTCCTTTTCAAGAGTTGGTCTAACGTCTGAAAATGGTTCGGGCATAACGTCATCTTGAAGCTTCTCCAAGACATCCAAATAAGGTTGAGGCAAAAGATCTGCCCTAGATGATAACCATTGACCAAGTTTAATGTATGAAGGGCCAAGTGTGACGAAGGTTTTTAGAGCCCTTTCTGCATGCTTTCTGAATTTTTTCTCATTTACATTTTTGCCTTCTTTTTTCACCCATTCTCTCCTGTCCTTCCGAAGATACACTATGACAGGAATTAGTTTTAGTATCGTCTTGATTATTAGCCAAATGGATGGTTTCTTAAATACAAAAGTAGGTTCTTTTCTATCGGTTTCTATGGTAGAGTCCAATATTTCTTTGCTATCTTCCATCAATAGTGTTTTTCACACCTTTCATATCGGAAATGCATAAAGTAATCTCGTAAGGCATGGAGAACAGTAGTATTAAAGGGGATAGTTTAACGTTCAACTTGCGTCATTTTTCCCTGCCAATGAGGTAATCAGAAAGAGCAGTTAACATCATAATACCGGGAAAATATTTTGAAGCATCAACCAAAATATGTCCAAAAGGATCATTTCTGGGATCTATTTTATCATAATGAACACTATAGTAATTATCATATTCGCGTATATGCAGATTACCATGTCGGTATTGTTTTATTGATCCTTTTTTCTCTCCAAGAATAGTTGGTTCGTATTCCATAAGGGGCCTTACTGTTTTAGGTACAATGATATTTCCATGGTTGTCAACAAAACGCATACCAAGCTAATAATAACTTCAGATATAAAAATTACCTTCAATTTTTCAGGTATTGATAAATAGACAAATTTGTAAAGTATATACTATATTTTTATGCTAATTGACAATAGTAAATGAAGTGCAAGAACTCGACTTATTATTAGATAGTTGTAGGAGCGAATTCACGAAGATCAATATGCATACGACCAGCTGCACATCAATAACAATTCACATACCCTTGGGCCCACATTATAGCAACGGCTAATAAGATCCTATCATACCCTTATTTTGTGACAAAATACGGCAAGATCAGACGGGCATCTTCTCAAGCGTTTCTAATCGCTTCAACAATGCTAATCATCACAATATCTTCTGATTTGAGTCCACGGAGCTTCGGACAGGTAGATGTTCAGGTGAACGAACCGCCTATTATCACAGTCAAATCACCAATAGAAGGAGAAATTAACCAAACTGTTATCATAAATGCATCGATTTCAGATCCAGATGGTAATATAACCTCCATAATATGGAATCAGGAGGACGAATCTGGAACTGTCAAGATGAATATTTCACAAGATAAACAATCGATGGCATTTATTCCGACACAGAACGTTACCTATGTTTTCAGCGTAGAGGGAATTGATAATAATGGATCAGCGACTTTGGAATCAGTTCAAGTAATTATTGGCCCCTGACGAACAAATTGATTTTTTTATATACAATGGTTACTTTCCAAATACTGATCGTAGAATCTGTAAATGGTTGAATTCAATATTTAAGCGAGATGAATTACATTCTGAATTAAGAATTTTAGATTGGATATTTTATCAAGTTTGTATGAGTCAGCAGCCATCTGCCAAAGAATGAACTATTTAGGCCGTTCTATTCTTGTGTCGATTCCTTATTTTAAATATTACCTAAACTTGCTAAACTAAACAAATTGCAGAATTCTCTATTAAATCTTTTAAGTAAAAATTGCACCCTAACTCCTGTTAAATACTTTAATGTACTTAGATGTGTATGACAGACACATTTGATGAAATAAAAGGTAAAGCAAAAAACGTGGCTGAAAAGGTTACAGATAAAGACACTTATACTGGAAATGAAGACCAAAGCGATTACAGAAGCGAAGGCGAACGAGGAAATAAGGAGCCAATGAATCCCGAAGATATAGCCGAACACGAACCTACTGCAGTCAAAAGAGACAAGAACCAGGGAAGTTCAGGCGACCCGGTTTAAATTATCCCTTTTTTAGGTAATTTACTAAAATTAGTTCAAACCTTTTTACTATAAACTTGTTCTGAAGAATAAACTTCACTCAAACAGAAATCTATAAAGGCGATAGCGTATTTATTTATATGAATCTTAATGAATAAATCTAAGTTGATATCAAATTTCGACAAAATTTTGCGTTTTTGCAAGCCTTCAAAAATCTATATTGAAGATACGTTACTAGTTAGGAGTATTTTGTTTCCTCTCATAATCATTTCTATGGTGACTTTGTCGTGGACTATCTATTATGATTCAGCCGAAGCAGTACAAGTGGATCGGTACTGGAGTGTATTGGAAGCATATGATCCGTCATCCCCTAATACATATGCTCATGGATTCATTGGTGTAAAGTTTAGAGAAGATTTCAAGCAACTTGTTTACAATGTTAATGTGAATAATATTGACAACATTACCGGTATATACCTATACAGCCGCGGTAATGGTAACGAAGAGCCACGAATTATTTTTGATTTGTTGCATGAAGCAAAAGAAGTTAGGGTGAAGGACAAATTCGAGGAGGCAAGCGTCTTGATAAATAAAAAACACGAAGTTGAAGGTTCAGTCGCGGTAGGTGGTATCACGTCCGATGATCTTCAGGGAGAACTAAAGGGCAAATCTCTAAGGGATCTTCACAAACTAATGCTCGATGGAGGAACGTTCATAACTATTATTACAAAGGAATTTCCAAAGGGCGAGATTGGAGGAGGTGAATTTGTGCCCATTGATAGGTTCTTTCCAGATATGTCAGACTTCGAATGGAATAGTTGAGATTGATAGGCAAAAGTATGGAGATAACTAGATGCTCACTGACAACAGGATCGTTAGTATCGTAGATGACGAGCTTGATATCACCCAATTATATCAAGACGCCATATATGGCAAAGTTAATGGAATCTCAGTTGTTTGTTTTAACAATCCCGTAACTGCCTTGGAGCATTTTATTGAGAATAAAAAAGATTATGCCCTCGTTATTTCTGACTTGAGAATGCCAAATCTGAATGGGTTAGATCTACTACACAAAATAAAAATGATCAATTCAAATGTTAGAACAATACTAGTTAGCGCTTACGAAGTCAAAGAAGATGAAGTATTTCAAAAGTACATGAAAGAGGGAATTATAGATTTATTTATCGAAAAACCTATTCCGATTGATTGGTTGCGTCAAAAGGTCAGGGAACAGATTAAAGCATACGAACAAGTAATGAATGAATGAATAACTGTTGCTTTACAACAGATTATCGACATGAACCATCAGTTTGAAAACGAGATATAATTGAATTAATTATATGCAACAATATGCAACATCGTTTTATGACAGTTTATGATACTATTTTATATCCAACTTTACGAATTAGAAATATCGTTCCACAAAGGAGAAAAAACAGCGACGAAAACAATTAAATTATTAGATTCATATAGTATGGTAGGAAATTTTATATGATACTAGTAATTGGTGAAATAATGGAATGAAATGTCCTAAATGTGATCATGAGAATTCTTCTGAAGATTTAGTTAGAAACATGGCAGAATGTCGTTGTGATTGTCATAAAGAAACTCATTCGTTCTAATATTTTTATGTTTTGCTGTGTTACTTACCCTGTGAGACAAAGCAACTCAATAAAAAAACTATGAAGGCAAAGGAATAGGAGCGAAAGAGCCTAAAATAAATCCGTCGACTGATTCTATTTTGCCAATCCAGTAAGAGCCCTCATGCGGAAAAAAATCTCCACCAGTATGAAATTGGGCATTTTTTAAATAGATGAATTCAAAATCATATCCTTTTTCAAGTTCTTCTAATGATGGTGGTTGTTTTAAATCTTCAAAAATCTTTTCCAAATCTTTTTTTACTACAATATTAATTTCCTCCGAAGGGCTTCTTACCGTTTCTATAAGTTTTTCAGCGATCGCATCATAGTATGGTTTCATACCAATCATCGTTCCGGTGATGATAACTCCATTTACATTAAGAGTAACTGAAATTTGGGCCACATCACTTGGATTTACAAAACTAGCAAGTATCTTCAGTAAAGTTATACGACCATCGAATTGAGGTTTAACATAATCGCTGGCCATAAGTGTGATGATCTTATCAACACTGCTTTAAGAAGATTTTTTCGTTTTATTCAGTAACTTTCAAACTTAGCCTTAATGCATCTAACATGTCGAACTTAACTTGTCTATCGAACTTGGTGATCTCGAAAGTGTTGTCGGTAATCATCGTCTATCATTATTGGAAGTCTATTGTCTGAGAGTTTATGCAGCACTCTGCATTGGGTTATATCACAGTTTTGGAATTATTGAGCATCATCTTGGCCTCCGCGTATAATTCTCTTGCCTCTTTACCATATGCTTGTACTAGGTAGTTTGTCCCTTTATTTGATTCTAATCCAACACAACAGTAGTCTACTCCATTACTCAATGCATAACCCTTAGGAGAAATTTTTACTATATCTTTATCTTTAGATAGCATTAGTTGTCTAAGCGCCTCAGTACTGCTGATGTACGTCAAACCTGTATGTTCCATTCCTCAAACCAACTTCTTGGTGAAAATGATGTAGAGTAGTATAGCGTATTAAAATTTGCTTACAACTCGATTACTTACTGTCTGATCAGTATTTTCAATGGCTAGAAAACGAGGCGTTTATAGTATTAAGAAGAACATGAAGATTTAGATATTCAAGCAGAATTAGATAAAGGCATAGCAAGGGAAAAAGGCATTGTGAATATTTTATGTGAATCTAATCGGAGTAAACTAGGGTATCAATTAAAAAACTGGCAGTCTATGTGTGTAGCGTCCTTGACCAGTATTAAATGCTAGACTTCCTCCACCAAGACGCATTAGGATTAATACATCTTTTTGCCCCTGCATTTTGGGGGATGTAAACATTACATCATGTGGAAGTCTCACAAGTCCGAATACTGCAATTGTGACAATCGCAGTTCATATAGTTTCAACCCATGTACTGTAGACTCATAAATCGATTGCAAAGTTCCTCATCATGAACACGGTTGATGCAATATTCATCCATTGATGTGTTTCCACTGCGAAGATCTGCTAAGGATTGGTTCCAAAGTGCGTTAAAGTTCTCAATTTTATAAGATTGGTTAGTTAATTGAATCTGTGAATAAAGCAAAAAGCCACCCAATACTATTGCCACTACAACTAACGTTGTTACTATGGGCTTACGCGCTAGCAAATTAATACCGACTTTACCTTTTTCAATTAAGTTTGGATTATTTCTAAACCGCTCAACCTCGGCAGGCTCATGTTCTACTAATTTTTCAGGCGGCTCGGTATCGTCAGACTTCTCATCTCCGTCGACTTTTGTTGCCTCTTCTCGAAGGTTTTGTTCTGCTTCTCGAAGGTTTTCCGCCGTGTCTGTAGTATGGGGTGTCTCTTCTCCTGCTCCGATGTCTACTTTATCTTTCTTCCACCTTTTAATCCAATTTTTGATTTTAGTTACGTCGTCTGTCATTGCTATATGAGTGAGCAACAAATATTAAGAATATGTATTGATTCAGTGAGTTTTGTGGGTATCCTTTACAAGTGAAGGTTCACGAAAGTTTGGAAATTCTAACATGTTTTAAACAGGTGGGACTGCATTCCTGGATAGAATACATCCCACGGACGGAACTCTACGGAACCGTAACCAAATAATAGAATGATTATCAAAAATTCCGGCGGGTGACAAAATGGTATCCTGTATTCTCCACCGGTAAATGTAAAAGTGGTGTTAGCTCGCTATTTTATCATGGATAACGCAATATTAAATAATTAAATCACTTGTAATAATCAAGTCTATACAAAGCAAATAGACAAATTTGTTCACAAATTAGTTTTAATTCAAACTTGGGCAATTCAATAATTCCATAAGAAGACTTTTATAGAATATTATCTATTTTTTTTCTATGAGTGATACAAAGGGTAAGGTTCCAAATATAGTTGCGATTGAGGTCATAAAGAAGAATGGAGTTGATGTTGAAAAATTAAAAGAATTAATAACTAAAGGTGTTGGTGCTGAATTTACTACATATTATTATTATACAATTTTAAGGATGCACTGCACTGGACTTGATGGCGAGGGGATAAAGGAAATAGTCGAAGAAGCAAGGATCGAAGACAGAAATCACTTTGAAGCCATGGTACCAAGGTTGTATGAACTTGGAGGCTCTTTACCAAGAGATATTAGAAAATTTGCTGATCAGGCAGGTTGTCCTGATGCCTATCTTCCAGAAAATTGGGAAAATCTAACCTCCATAATAGAGGTACTGCTCGGCGCAGAACAATGTGCAATACGTTCATGGGGTGAAGTATGTGATTTGACCGCTGGGAAAGATCCCCGCACTTATGATATTGCTCAGAGAATTATGCAAGAAGAAGTAGAACACGAAGCCTGGTTTATTGAGTTGCTCTCCAAGAGACCTTCTGGGCACTTTAGAAGGAGATCTGTTGGGCAATCGCCCCATGTTGGGCAACAAGGTGGGCTCATTCATCTATAAAATTCTACCTTTTTCTTTATTTGTTCCTCAGATAAAGGAATTAATTTCGACCTAGATTAAAAAATCAATAGGAATAGTATTAACACAATAGTACTAAATTATTGAGTTGTTTAGGTCCTTAATCTAGAAGAATGAATATTGTTGTCAAGATATAATGCAAACCTATTGAGCTCCAAAGGTTTTCTCAGTGTCTATCCCAGATTGGTAACAATATATTGATTCTAATATTCATATCACTATATTGATATTTATGTGTACATCTTGATAGTATCTGGTGA
>DATBMS010000014.1:0-4826 GCA_036554685.1 Nitrososphaeraceae archaeon
TCTGAAATTTTCGTTACAAAGGCTTCTCAGACATTCGATGGCAGAAAGAGATGCCAGGTAACTAGTCTTTGGATTTGTAGGACTTGGAATGTTTTGGACAACAATGTGTATTTCTCCGAAACTTCCTTTGGCCACTATTTCATGCTTGTTCACTGATATCGATGGGTCTGCTACTATCTTCACGCGAGTTTTTTCTAGACCAACTCCTGCCAATGCAGTTGCTACTGCTACGTTCACATTAGCAGGAAATAATTCAATCGCAGTAGATGCTTTACCTTCGAAAAGGACAGTTTCGCTCTTAATATCATCCAAGCTTACATTTGAGCTTTTAAAGAACGGTGCTCCTGCAAGTGATTTGGGATGCTTTGTTGTAGTAATAGATAAACTGTCCAAATATTTTTTTACACTCCTAATGGAATCTAGTCCAGCAATGGCACCAGTAGGTATCAATATTCTCGTGTTGTTCAAGTTCGACAATTTTTGTAATTCTGACAGATACTTTTTATCCGAAAATGCACCTACACTCAAAACAATCAGGTCCTTTTTTGACTCGATTATTTTTTTACCGTATTCTCGAACAGCATCCTTTGAAGCGCACTCTATTATGACATCTAAAGCGGAATAAATTTGAGAATTATAGAATTTATCGAATTCTGAAAACAATTGTACATCGGGATATTGATTGTCAATCGAATTAACAACTTCCGGTCGGTTATCAAATACCGCTACAATGTTGGAATTTGGAATCTCTTGTCTTCTTGCTGATGCGATAATTTCCTTACCAATGCTGCCATAACCTATAACTGCAACTTTCTTCTCCATATTGTGCTATTACACTTGTTAATATTTGGATTTACTGTTGACAAAAAATAAAGTTCTAAGATAAGCTAAGAAAGGAGAAAATAATGGTTTCAGACTAACGTCTTCTACCTTGACGTTCTGGCTTTTTTTGTCCAGGCTGGCGCCTCTTCTCAAATCTCTTTACAAAATTTATTTTGTTTCTCAATTTTGATATCGGACTTACTCGCTTTTTTCCTTCAATCTTGGGAGTTTGACCTCTTACTTTTCCTGCCTTAGTTAACGATCCATGAGTTGGCATTTGAAATAAGGTTGACTTTGATATAATATATCTATTTCTACACTAATTTATCGCACTTGTCACTGTTTTATCAAAGTGGCAAGTATTGCCCTTATCATTCATGAAATAGGCAATGTTATCCTAAATTATACTACTTTAAATCTATAATTATGTAAAACAAGCGCATCAGATGACACTTGTCCAATCGATGCATTTCGATCAGATAAACGCACTAAAGAAAGAGCGTAACGCTATTATTTTGGCACACAATTACCAGGTCCCCGAGGTTCAAGATATAGCTGATTTTATAGGTGATTCACTGGCATTATCAAGAGAAGCAGCCAAAACTGATGCCGACATTATCGTATTTTGTGGTGTACATTTCATGGCAGAAACCGCTTCAATTCTATGCCCTGAAAAGACCGTCTTGATTCCAGATCTTGAAGCCGGTTGTTCTCTTGCATCGACCATAAACTCGTATGAATTAAGGAAATGGAAAGAAGAACATCCTAATGCTGTCGTTGTTAGCTACGTAAATACCAGTGCAGAAGTAAAAGCCCTCTCTGACTACTGTTGCACTTCATCCAATGCGGTAAAAGTTGTAAACAGCATTCCACGTGAAACTGAAATCTTATTCTTGCCTGACATGTTCCTAGGTTCATATGTTGGTCAGGTCACTGGTAGAAAGAATTTGTTTGTATGGCCAGGAGAATGTCATGTTCATGCGGGTATCACTGCAGCTGACATTAATAATATTTTTCAAAAATACAATAACGCAGAATTCATGATTCATCCTGAATGTGGCTGTACCTCCTCAACTCTGTACGGTCTGGCCTCTGGTGACATTACTAAGAAAGCGCATATACTTTCTACGGAAGGGATGATGCAACACGCTAGGAAATCAGAGAACAATCAATTTGTTGTTGCTACCGAAACAGGTATCATGTATCGAATGAAAAAAGAAAATCCAGACAAGTCGTTTATACCAGTTAAAGAAAATGCTGTCTGCAAATACATGAAACAGATAACAATTCAAAAAGTAGTGGACTCACTTGTACATAAACAATATGAAGTCAAGGTTTCAAAGCAAATTGCAGATAAGGCCAGGATTGCAATAGAACGCATGTTAATGATATCATAATCCAAAATGAAATTGATATCTTTAGTAGTAAGTATTTGATAGTAATAGCTAATAATTAATTGATAAATTAATTATTTTCCATTTCCATCGAGAAATCAATTGATTTACTGGAATGGGTTAAGGAACCTACTGATATCATATCTGGTAAAGCATGTGCATACTCTTTGATATTCGAAAGATTTACGCCCCCTGAAATTTCTATTAATATTTTTTTTCGTAAACCGGCTTTTTTCAAATAAGCAATAGTTTTCTCTGCGCGTTGAGGAGAAAAGTTATCAAGCATGATGATATCAGCACCACTTTTTATTGCCTCTACTGAGGATTTTGTATCGATAACCTCGCATTCTATCAGGATATTCTTTCCAGCCTTTTGCCTGGCCATCGATATGGCTTGTCCTATGGATTTGGTTACTGCAAGATGATTATCTTTTATTAGTATCATTTCATCCAGTGTTTTTCTATGCGCGTGTCCACCACCTAACTCAATTGATTTCTTGTCAAAGTACCTCAACCCAGGTGCAGTTTTCCTAGTACCTGTTATTTTTATGTTTTTTGAGATTGCTTTTGCAATATCTACATATTTCTTTGTATCAGTTGCAATCCCACTCATACGCATCATCAAGTTCAAAGCGGTTCTTTCAGATTTTAGAATAGATCTAGTATTTCCCTTGACGGTCATAACCCTGCTACCTTTTTTCACAACGGCACCCTCTTTGACCAGAGCTTTGGATTCGCATTTACAAATGTCAAAAATTGTTTTGGCTTCTCCAAGTCCTGCAACAACTGCACTTTCAGATTTACAAATAATAACCGAAGAGGATTCTAGATTCTTATCTACTGTATATTCACTGGTTAAATCACCTGTAGCTATATCTTCTCTGAGAAATCTAATGAGAGATTCTCGCAAACTAAAATATTGATTTAGATCTTTTGATTTTTTCTTAAAGGTCAAGTTACTTTTAATGCATATTTGTGCGGAGTAGAAATTTGAAGTGTTGAGGCAACCAAAGAATTCTTTGAATCAAATATTACTATTGTACCAGACCAATCAGACGATAGTTCGGTCGACTTGCAAACAGGACATACCTTTCCAATAGTAATGGCCTTACATTTCTTGCATGCAAGTTCTTTCGCCATTAAGCTGGCACTGTCCCTTTCTTTTCTTTTTGATTACTTGCGGCGGCAGGAGGGTTCTTGGCTTTCTTAATCTCCTCTTCAATCCACTCTAGAGCGCCCAGAAAAGGTTGTCTGCAGGTAATTCCTATTTTACCCATTGCCGAACCTTTTCCCAAACTTATAGCAGTAACCCTTGCTCTCAGCTTTGATCCAATCTTAAGGGATTTGGCTGATTGATTCGCAACTATCACCCCTTGTTTGACATCGCTTTTTAGATAATCATCAGTTATTTGAGAAAGGTGCAATAATGCATCAGTTGGACCTATTCTTACAAATGCACCAAAATCTGTAATTTCGACAATTTCTCCTTCAACAATTTCTTGCATTTTTGGATAAAATGTTAGAGCCTTAAATGACACCTTGTGAAAAGTGGCGCCGTCACCGGAAACCAATTTTCCGACCTTGTTTGTTTTAGCATCAATAATCATTATAACGTAACCCAATTCTGGATTTATCATACTCTCGTATTTTTCCTTGAGAATTTCCATTGTGGTCTCATTGAGAGATTTTTTCATCATACTGGGAGGGATCCTTACAACGTCATCCATGTGTATTATGGCAAACATTACTTATTGTCAATTTGTTTAAATTATCAATTTATGAACCTTTTCATTATTTCTTGACTCAGTATCAGACCGCATGATATTGTATGATTTAAATATTCTTTGGAAGTGTACGATATTATGGTCTCAATAGAGCAAATCATGGCAAAATTACAGACAATTGAAGATCCAGAATTGCATAAAGACATTGTTTCAATGGGCATGATTAAAGACCTTGCAATTAATGATGGAAAGGTTGGATTTACATTAGAGCTTACTACTCCAGCCTGTCCTTTTAATAGTGAGATAGAAGAGTCCGTCCGTAATTCTATGATGGACTTGGGAATTAAAGATCTAGATCTAAAGGTAACTGCTAGGGTCATGGAAGGACGTTCGATTTCAATGGATGAATTGCTACCTGGCGTAAAAAATATTCTTGCAATTGCAAGTGGTAAAGGAGGAGTAGGAAAAACAACAGTATCTGTCAATCTTGCTCTAACATTAGCTAAGACTGGCGCAAAGGTAGGTTTGCTGGACGCTGATATTTACGGTCCGAGCATTCCACTGATGCTAGGGCTCAAGAATGCACCTGAAGTGGTTAATAACAAAATAGAACCCGTTTTGGCTCAAGGAGTAAAGGTGATTTCAATGGGATTCTTTTATGAACAATCTCAACAAGCAGGGATCTATAGGGGCCCTATTGTGGCTGGAATCGTAAAACAGTTTTTGACGGATGTAAATTGGGGCGATCTTGATTATCTTATAATTGACTTGCCACCCGGTACTGGAGATGCACCATTAACTTTGGCACAGACAATACCAATAACCGGAATAATCATAGTTACCACTCCACAAGATGTAGCAATGAATGTGGCGGTGAAGGCAGTTG
>DATBMS010000051.1:0-3448 GCA_036554685.1 Nitrososphaeraceae archaeon
TAGGAAAAATGACACGAATCCTTTTTTACTGCTTTTTGTAATATTAAAGCTTATCACTAATGATTATCAATTGTGATTATCATTTAATTGCTGCATTTCCAACGATATTTTCTTGAAAACATTCTAATAATTATCATTATGGGGAGTCTCTCTTACAAATTTCATACTTTATTATATAATTTCTATATCTTCAAGTTATTATAAAAGATCCGTGAAATATTCGATGACTAAAATGGCACAGATGCCGGCTCTAATTCCAAAAGAAGTAGAAATCCAGAGACTAAAGAAAATCTACATCATGGTTATCATGCTGGGTTCAATCGCAGCATCCGTCGAAGTAGACAACTTTGTTGATGGATCTCTTCATCAAACCGCAATTAGAGACAGCGCATTTACACCAGCTCATTGGTGGTTATACAGTCACTTTGTAGCCCTACCATTAGGTTGGGGATTTGTGGCAATGTATGACAGAAGGGTGCCTGTACTGAGAGGACCTGGAAACTCAATGAACACTGGTCTAAAGATAACCATCATAGGCTATCTTGCAACCATGTTTACAATTGGTGTAAATGAAATGTGGCACTTTTGGTTTGTGGAAGAAATTTTCGCAGTCCCGAACCACTGGATGTTTAACATGGGAGTAGTAGTAGCTTTCATGGGTGCTCTTGCATACGTAGTAAGAGTTTATGCACGTCTAGTAGAATTGGGTGCTGAAACTCCTGGAAAGAACCCATACGTGGCTGAGATGTACAAGCTTGCACTTGAAGGAAAGCTGTACAGTAGATCCATTCCATAAGCTAATTTGTCATGCTGTCAACAAGAGCAGGAAAACGACGAACACTTTTTTTTTCTTTTTTTGTTTGTCATCTTAGTTGATACTATATCTCCCTCTAAAACATCCACATTAGGTAGATAACATACGCCTCTGCTATGGAAATCAGTTATTCTGACTAACAATGAATCATCATCAATCCTGATTTGAAAATATTCATATATATAAAAATGCATGATAGACATATGGCCGATAATTCTGCAATTTCTCTTAGAGTATCTGAAAATGAAACTCAAGATAAAGGTAGGAATATCGTGAGAATTGATCCAGAAATCATGCTCACTTTAAACATTTCTGATGGTGATCTTATTAGCGTTATTGGTCCCCAAAATGAAACTAAAATTATTTGTCTATCCTTGCATCCTACTGATACAAGTAATGATAGAGAGATAATTCGGATTGATACTAAAACAAGAGATTTAATTGGTTCGACGCTTGGAGATATTGTTACAATAAAAAGGCCTATGCTGTCTGAAAAAAATAACAAATCGACAAGTATGGATACGCTTGAAATCTCAGAGGATTTAACAAATTCCGTAATAATGACAGGGTCTTGTCATAATTTTGAAATAGAACGCCCAAAGATAATGGAATTCCTAAGGTCGCTTGAGAAAGAAGTACATTTGGATCATAACTATTGCAAATGCTATGCTAATGGCAAAAAAACACTGGGATGGGATTTTTTTGATATTGCAGTAGACCTGAGACTGGTACAAAGATTGATAGAAATACATCCTGAGATTAACAAGAAAGAAGCCGCAAGTTTGGAGGGTCGATTTGCACTCTGGTTACACGCAAAATTCAAAAAGACAAAACTTGATTATCATTTGAAAATAAGTGAAATTCCCTACGAACCCGTAAGCGGATTTCGACTAAATCCTAAAGATTTCAGGGATAAAGAAGATATGGAAAACCTTCGCTAGCCTAGTATCATCATTTTATTTTGGTTTAGAATCAAGAAATGAAGAAATGAAGATACCAGACGAAGTTCAAGCTCTCCTGAGCAAAAACAGTGACCTGGAACTGGCCCTTATAGGTTGTAGGGCTGATAGGCCTGATATTTCGTATGATTGCTGTGAATATGATGTTGCTGTTCTTGGAAACAACGAAAACAGCTACGATAAAAAAATAATAAAGCTTGGAGATACCACAATAGAATTTTTACATTTTCCAAACTATCAAAAATATGGTCATAGTGACATTTCACTTTTCAGCATGATAAAAATAGAGAATTCAAGTGGCATGTTCATTTCTCCACACACCCGAAAGATAGATAGGAAAACTTGGTATATTGCAGCTGGAAAACGGAGAGTCGTTGATTCGCTTCTTAATGTTGCTAAAAATGGTAACTCTAAATTACAATCAAATTCCTCACTAAACCTAAAAATAGCTGCATACGCTCTCATTGAAGGTATCATTTTAATGTCACAGACAAGACCTATGCCCATTCATGAATTAAACCAGTTACGCCAGGTTGAAGTCCGCAAGGATTTCATAAATGAAGCTATTCAAGTCTGTATTGAATGCCTGGGAATAGAAAGGGCCACAAGAACGGTCATAAATAGATCATTTAAGGCTCTGAAAGAAATCCTAAAGGAAAGATATGATGTTGAACTTTTATCATCAAAAATTGATTATTTACTCAAACAAGGATTACTTGCTGATTGCTATTACTACATAGGTAAACTAGTATGTAGCCATCTTGAAAAAAAGGATAATGCCTCTCAGCTGAATTATCACAAGCTTAACAGCATAGCTTTAGACCTAACAAATGATCATGAAAAGGTAAAGAAGATGTCTGCGCTGATAAAACGCGACTGCAAGCTTTTACTGAAAAATTAAGTAACAGGAGCAGCAACCAAGATTGGTTCAATCTCCTTTACCCTTCTGGCCCTTAATTTAGCCTTGTATTTCAGGTTTCTTGGCTTTGTTCTCAATCTATATCCACAACATGGACACCATAGTCCATCCCATTTTATGAAAATTTCGCATATCTGACATCGTTTCTGACCGCTTACGTACCTTCCTGAACCGACCGGCTTTTGGGCTTTATGTCGTATACATATTCCTTTGCAAGTCATCTTTCCTTCTATATATAAAAAACATCTCAAGTATTTAAATATGAACATTAATTTTACAATATTTTGAATATTGCTGATTTACTTTATTAATTTTTTACATGTTTGAGAAAAAGAAAATAAAAAAAATATGTTTTTTTTAACTAACCTTTATAGATTTGGTCTGAAAGGCTTCATTCATTGTAAGATATTCATCCAGTCTCATCTTAATGTCGTCTGGTTGAGTATCATCCATGCCTGAAAAGCCTGCGTCAAACGTAATCTTGTTGCCAGAAACTGACACATTTTCAATTTCCATGTCTGCGTAGATATTTGCCAGTTCATCTACCCAGGCCTGGCCTTCTTCTTGGTTTAGTCCGTTAGCTTCTATCGCTACTTTACACATTTTAGTCAATCAAATTCACTAAAGAAAAGTTAAATCGGAGATTTATAAAGTTGACGTATTAAATTTGCAAGCTATGCATATGGGATTTAAACCTTAATTAAATCTAATTGTGTTTCCTGGATTGGATTAAGCTTCTTCAATTCCCCAATACTT
>DATBMS010000053.1:0-9063 GCA_036554685.1 Nitrososphaeraceae archaeon
AAGATGCGCTATGGGTGTCATCATGTCATACTATGGTTGGGATGGAAAGTGTTGTTCTAATGCAGAAAGAAGATTATATGCTGCATTAGTTGCTTTGAGACGGGCTGGCATTAGTAAAGAATCATTGATCGAACTAAATGATTCTGGTATGACATTTGAAGAGATAGCCGATTATCTAGACCGCAATAAAGAGATGACAAATAGCAAGTATTGATGATCGATTTAGATCATTGATGTAGATTAGAACTATTAACGATAGTATTGCCGTCTTCTAGCTATCATACACATTTATATTGACGATAGTATTTGAGTGATAAAGCTATATTTTTTAGTAATGTCAAGCGTGATTGGTCTTTGTCGAAGGATTAAAGTATTATTGAAATATAATTTATAACATACTGACTATATTAGTATTAGTTACTATCTTGTACTTGTATATACTTAGTAAGACTGAAGAAATATATAATAGACTAAAGAATTTGTTTCCAATTCTGGAAACCCAATTTTTGACGCGATAGAATTTAGTATAAACAGTTCAAGGATAGAGATTGTATGCAGCAATACCATAATGTTGATCTGCTAGTGGCCTATACGCGCTGAACAAATCATGTCAATAGTCAGCACTAGAACTAAAAAATCTTCGGTGATTCTAGCAAGAACTAATTAATGGCAAAGCCAGTAGAGATTTCATTTCCACAAGATACTTGTACGAATATAATTCATAGTATTGTGAAATTAGCATATCGTTAAATGATTTACTTTGCATGTATAACTACCACCACTCTACATTAATACATGAACAACCAATATTGACTCGTTGGTAAATCCAAAATGGTTTAAAAAGCAACTTGAAATAAATGCCTTCTACTCATCAATCCAAGAGGTATTTGCATCTTTTGGACCTCCATATGGAGCAGCTGATAAAAAGATAGTACCCAATGGCTTTTTTTGGTCTTCGTTAGCCATAAACGTACTTTTACACAGTCGAGAATACTCTGACGGGCCCACTCAAAACCTATGCACCAATAAGGAGGACGAAATCACTCAATATAGCTATCTCCATACTGAAACTGCGATGCTGATGTTAGGTACAATGGTGTTATCATGGTTAAAAGTCAATCTTAAGAAAAAAACTGAAAATGGACACTGTCACAATTCTCTTCATGGTACAACAGAAACTAATAAATCCGCAGGCTGTCCGATTGGAAGTAATTTTCACAAGGACTTGTACAATGATTATACATCAATATTAGAAGATTTTGTAAGAAATGTAAGGGCTTGTACTCCCACTCTAATATCGTCATCATCATCATCATCGAGCCGAAATGAAAATGTTAGTAACAGCGCTGATGAAAACAATAAGTAAATACCTATCAATTTTTTATTTCGAATTATTAATACCCACAACAATTATGGTCTTATTAGTCTATAGAGTAACACTTTTTTGAATTTCACAAAGTGAATCCTTGTGATAATCGTATTGGATGTTTTCTCAAAATTACTTTTAAACTGAAGAATATTAGCATTCCTTGTAGAACATAGCCACCAACTAGTAATACAACTGCATTAATAGGCTTTTCAAATGTCGTCATTAGGTGAAAATGTGGTGCAGCTATGCTGTTTCCCACGATTACGGCCGATGCAATCAGAATACACGCATACAACGGTTTAGTATATCCCTTCCAAATCAAAAATGAAAGAGATACATAACAAAGCTCTAATACAATCGCTCTATCGAGAAATTTTGGGTTTCCAAAAGGAATCGCGATCATACCCACAACAATAATTGATATTAGCGTAACCAAAACCAGTTTACTATAGTTCATGAAATTGGCTAATAGAAATATGATCTATTTGATATATGTATTTACGGGACTTATTACTAAGCTTTCTATTTATTTCCCCTTGCATTCATCGATTTCTGGACTTCCATTTTCAAATCGATATCAATATCATTGAAAATATACTCAATCAAACTGAGTAATAATATACAGTTTATGATGGTGATGTAAATGTAAATAATGTAATATAATTACATGGCAATATTATATACGATATATCACTAAAGTAACTATACAGGATTTCTATTCATTCATGTACCTATGAACAAATCTCAGAGCTTGGCACTAGTTGCAATAGGAATAATTGCAGTATTACTAGTCACAGCAACAGTAGTAGCAGATTCACAAGACGCCATGGCTAAGAAAAAGCACAAAAAACATCATCATAACAATGGCGGTGCAGCCGCAGCTGCAGCCGCAGGAAATTCTGCAGCCGCAGCAGCAGCAAGTGGCAATAGTGCCGCAGCAGCCGCAGCAGCTGGTGGAGCATCAGCAGCCGCAGCAGCAGGAAATTAGAAACACAGTAATTACATGAACGGACAAATCAAAACATTTCTTTTTTTCTTTGTTTATACAGATGGATGCGGCTAAGACAATGAATTCTAATTATATATGTTAAAAGACAATAAGACAAAATCTTACTATCATTTTTTACAGTTATTGGGTGTACTTGACATTTGCATTTGTATGACATCTTATCATTGGGAGTACATCATTTGATCAACCATTAGATCAACGTACGCTGTAATGTCACAGTAGAATATTATATGTATTAAATGACTGAAGTTTAATTCTTTACGCAATGAATACTAAAGTATAAACTATGGGAGTATTGGTATTGGTTCTAGTCGTATTAGTTATTCTCGCGATTATTGGCCTTGGATGGGAAGCTTTTTCGTCTGGAATTATTAGCGGATTCGAGACGGTTCTGGATGTGGGTCAACCCGTTATCAAGAATTTAACTCAAGAAGCTAGAGAATATTTTAATAGTCCAAATCTTCTAAATCTAGAGCTCGACAGTCAAGAATATAGATGAACACTTTTTTGGCAGGAGATATTTCTGACTCACACAAACTATTATTAGAATACATTTGATAACACTGACATCAATGGATATTGATTAACAATTGATTATTCTACGAATAAGTTGTATGTAATTGGAATCGATTCAAAGTCAGGATGGCTAATTGCATATGCGGTCAGTACATCTTTATAATAGGTAGCCATCATCTGGATGTCGATTCTTTTTCTATTTATAATAATCAAATTGTAATAGCTTCTTATCTTTAGCTAGTGGTTGTTGTTGTTTTATCTCAAAGAACTTCAAAAATAGTAAATATTTGATAATTGTATAACCAAGTCGCTGGGTATAAAAGACATTTGTAAATCATCATCACGGCTTGCTAAGTTATCCTAGCTCGGCCGATATTGAACTCTATAAACTGAAAAAGCAGGAGACGTCTTGGGAAAGAGAGATCAGATCAGATATAGACTGGAAATAGTTATCCATCATTTTGCTAAAATCATACTATGCATGTAAATGTCGATACTGATAAAATTGAGATAGATGTCCCAGAGGCGGATGAATGGGTTGAACGCATAGGTAAGACAGCTTACGAGATGTGTAATAATGATCACATAAAATTGAAAACTTGGAAACTGGTCGACGTACCGGTTTTATCATAGAATCTATTACTCGGCAGCACTGGACTGCATCAGTTGGGCTATCGAAAAGCATCTTAATGAGATTCCGTCTAAACTGAGGCCAACATTTCAGGAAATTCTAGACGATGTTAAATCTAGGAAAGAGCTGGAAATACCATAAATGCTATCAATAGAGAATTTCCATAAAGTTCGTATTTTGTGTGGTTGATCCATATAATATATACCTGGTATTGTATTGAGATGCAATGAGGAATGATTCATATGCCATATTAATTTTGGCAGCAGTCGGGATATTAATAACAGCTTCTTTAATGATGGAACAAGACGTAAGAGCACCTACTTCAGTTCGTTCAGCACCACCTCTCATCACAGGGGATAATGTGTATGTGGCCTGGTGGAGCAATAATACGATTAACGGTAATAACGAGGTTTTGTTTAGAATGTCTGCTGATAGCGGTGCAAGTTTCTCAGATAAGATCAATCTCAGCAATACTAACGATTCAGAATCAGAGAGGGTAGAATTGGACTCGGATGGAGAAAGCGTGATAGTGACATGGTGGGAAACAAATGAGACAGATGAAATACCAATTATGAGAGTTAGTAATGACAATGGAGAAACATTTGGACCTATATTGGGATTAGGGGCTAATGGAACTATTGGAGAAGAATTAGAAGAGGACTAAGATTAGGATTGATGTCACGTTTTATGGATTTCATCCATAACCATAGCCATGTATTCTTTGATGTCAATCTCAGTCATTGAAGATTTGACTCCAGTCTTTTCAGTTAAAACGTCCGAATTCTTCTTGGCTATCTTTATGACAGTTGATTGTAATTCTTGTTCCATATGTGCTGACCCCATACCATGCAAGAACTTTGCTTGATCAGTTATAGACTTTTTAATAGACAGACGTAATGTCGTATCTTGAGAAACAGTAACTGCTGAAGAATATAATCCTGTGTATATTAAATAACAAGATAATCCAATAAATGAGACTGAGACCATCCCAAATGGTGGATAAGCAGCCTGTGAAGCTGTGGCAGACCCAGCAATATAAAAGAGGACAAATCCATATGCCGCAACTATCATGTGGTTTCTAAGATCACTGCCTCCTCGTAGAGTTCTGGCTACCGAATAGAAAGCGGCACCAAATATGATCCCGGACAGAAGACCTGCCAATGAGAATATAATAATAATTGTCATCGCGTCCGCATTTTCGGATGGGGTAAAATAACCTAAGATAAAAAGTGGAAACACACTAAGATAGTAAATCATAGCAACTCCCATAATAATCCAAAACTTAATCTTGCCCAATTTTTTGATATATGGAAATAACATCTTAACCGTGCCAACCCAAGTCAGAATATAGGCAGTTGTAGAGGCTATTGTATTGGCCACACCAAGTTGACTTTTCACTGACTCGATACTAAACTCCGGAAAATATGCGATATCAGTAGATGATATTATATTCTTCTGTTGTCCCAGCATATCAGAGTATTCGGCGAGTCCCGTTATTCCATTTATTACATATGCAATCATAGATAGAGTGAAAATCAAAATCATAGTATTCTTAGAAAATTTGTACCATAAGAAAAAAGCTCTGGCTAAAAGAGCCAAAGTCACAATCCATAGACCATAGCTAACGGCATAAACAATGTAGAGAGATATAATATTGTACTGCTGCATTAATAGTATTCGCGAAATCACAACTACTATGATACCAACAAACAAATATTGAGCAAAAAAGACTCCTGAATGCAATTTGCTTAAATGAGGTACCCGTTGCCTAGTTTCTTTATTGAGGTGTTTGACATAATCTAAAATAAGATATTGTGTTACCACAAATATTACTGCAATTAATATGAATACAAAAACTCCGGTATTTGAAGAAAGCTGTTCAGGAATGAAATCGGCAACATAACCTATCTCAGAATCGATAGTGATAGTAACTGTTACAACTAACATTAGCACAAAAAGTCGTTTATCTGGACCAAATTTTGAAAATACAGCCGCGGTCTTAATTCGTTGCAATTAATACACTCCATATTAATCCCAAATAGAAAAAGCTTTAAGAATCAGAAATAACTGGAGGTAAAAAACGCCCATTTTGAATTAATGTAAATGATTTTTCAGGTGCACAGATAGCCCCGGGACAAAAGACAGTAATAGACGAGATAGGCGCTTCTCTCGAATTTGGCTATGAATCATGTGAGTATTATATCAACGAAATAAGAGATTTATCCGAGTTGCTATATCAGGTTTAATCGCAAGACTTAGTTTCAATCGAATATTTTCTATCTGCTACTAGCTTCATCAGATCAGGTATTTAAATTTGGCTTCTCTACGTATTTTATAATATTCTTGTTTTCTTCTAATTCTTTTACCAGTGAGCTATCTAGATCCCGTTGTCTTATCGCTATCAACCTCGAATTTTTATACGAATCGAAAATGTAAACAAGTACTAAGCCAGGAATGAAGTCTATAGACGAAGACCCTGAACTACTACTTAATGCCATACCAATGGACGTGTAATTCTTATTGCAGAGCATTACGGGTTTAACTTTTTCTAACACAGAATCAAAAAATTGTGATAACAAGTAACAGGGCGACCAGCTTAGTTCGTCCACCTGAGCCGCCCTATTGTGTCAATACAGTAAGAGTGAGAGCCGTTCTTAGCTATAAATGATGTTCGTAAATTTTATATAAGCAACTTTTAAAGAGTGAGTATTATTACCAGAATTTTGGGCTTAGTTATAATTGATACCACAATTGTGAACGTCCATACGGAGAATACATTTGATAATTGATCAGTATACTGACTCCGGTGAATCAACAGCCCCAGAGCTAGCTAAGTTCATTCTTTCGAGAATTGTGAAGAATCAGTCCGGCGTAGAACAAATGGAAAAAGAGCTTGATAGCAACGAGAGACTAGTTTCAGAGATCGTATGCCTTTTTATAAATACTGGTTGGATTAGAAGTTTGTAAATGTAGTATAATTAACAAGCTATTTAGAAACTATATCAGAGAATCGATAGATCGTCTTTGTCAGTCAGTTTGATTTTTGTTAGATATCAGTCTAACTTATCGTATTTGCTACTATCTCGATTAGATTGGTTAAATGAATTGGCTTTTCAACGTATGTTGAGATATAATCATTTTCTTCTAACTCTTCCAGCAGTGCGTCATCCAGTTCATACGCAGAAAATAGAATTATTTTAACTTCGTTATACTCTTTTACTTTACGAGCAACGGAATCGCCAAAGATATCTCCTAATTTGTAATCTAATAATATAAGATGTATATAGTTACCCCGGTTCTTTTCTTTTATGAATCTATCAATACAATCTTCACCAGAACTAACTAGAATGATATTATATCTTGATTTGAGAGCATTCCCAAATAGCTGAAGTAAATCATTGTCATCATCACATATCATCACTGTCTTGGAAAGTTGTCTTTGTTGTCTTTGCATTTTCTGTCTTTCAACAGGAATTTATAAAAATAATGTATCACAGTTAATCTGCTCACTTCGATAACATCAAACTGAGCCAGACCTGAATTCTTGGGGCTATGATGAATATTAAATAATGTTATGTTTAATTGCACAGTATTTGTGATAGTAGTGTCTTGGACGCCCGCTGCTCACAACAGCATGATCACGAGTAATCCGGCCACTGCATGAAAAACAAAATCCATTCTGCTTAATATCGATTATTCTGAGTGTTCGGTTAATTCTCTCATTGGGATTGATAATTAGTGGAAGAACCAAGTGATTAATAAAATAAAACATCAGGCAAATGAGATTTGAGATACATCAATTTCAATTAAATGCATAGTTTATTTCGAGTTCGTCAAACCGTTATCAGAGTTATCTTAGTCTATTAACTAATTGTTTACAAGCTGTTCAATACACTCTTTACCAGAACTAGCCAAAATTACATTGAATTTCGACTCGGGAGCCAACTCAAATACTTGAGGTAGATCTTGCTCATCATCGCATATCACGACAGCTTTCTTCCGTCCGTAACTAATTAAAAAATCACAATTAGTTAGGCATTATAGTAACTTGAACTAATGTATTAGTACTAAAAGCCAAATTCCATCGATTTTCGAATAGCACGATTCTTTAACTTTTTCTAAAATCAGTTTTCCAAAATGAATAATATAGTCGGTGGTTGGTGTACCCTATCTTGGTCTAACAGTATTACAAACAATCTCAGATATCAAACATATTGAGGGCGTAGATGGGATATATGATCAGAGGAAGTAAACAGAGTGAAAAGTAATAATAACGTCACGGCTAACCTATTAGGATTTATAAGTTAGCGATATTTGACAGGAACTATCCATTGATAGAGAAAAATAAAACTATATAGATTTTTTGCTGATTGCGCTACAAACAAAAACCTAAGTCGAATATATTGAATCTGCTGCTATTTCTGCAGTAGCAAATCTATCTTTTACAGAATTAATCTTAATCTTTACATTCTTGTATCCGGCTTTTGCATCTTTTACAAAGATTATTAAACCATCTATTCTTGCGACACCGTCTCCCGCGCTACCGTTATCAGTAATATCTACTGTGTATTCTTTACCTGTTTCTACAGGTTTTAGGTTACTGTTCATTAGAAAATCAAAGAATTGTAAGTGTTCGGATAATATGAACTAATTACCTATTACTTAATGATAAGACTTGTTTTTAATTCACACTTGCTAGAGATGTCGTCCGAAGCAGTTCTCGTAATCAACTAATAATCAATATATTATGTTGATGCATCATCAGAAATAATGAATCTATGAAATGACGAGATAAACATATGAACTCGTGGATAGTCTTTCATACTATTAGCTAATTGGTGTAATTATTAAATAAACAGATCTGAGCGTACTGATATTTCATCAAATATTCAATAATGTTGTCATCATATTCAACATTCTTGTACTTTCTTTTATTTACGGTAACTTGAATCTGGTCTGTCTTTTCATCCAAGTCAGTATTAATTAATACAGATTCTGGCAGTAACATATATAATACTTTATGAATAATATTTAGACGAAATTAGTGGATATTGATTGAATTTTGGATGACTTGATTAGGATATTAAAATAATTGACATTATATATGATGCAATGATATAATTTTCAATAGGATAGTACTAGTATTAATTTCTATGTAGAAAATGAGTTAACTGTTATTTACTTTGTTGTTCGAGATTAATCAAGTTTTCGTAAACAACAAAGTAATTAGGGGTGATGAACTAAATGCGTAAAAACTCGTACATATTACATAAAATGGTATACCGTGTACGATTCTATTATCCAAAATTGTAGCCATGTATAGTCTTAGAACGGTGTTTAACACCATCTATTACCAACGTTTATATAACTATGCTAATAACATAATGCCATGTCGAAAAGAGAACAAGAAAAAGCTTTTGAAAACACTCAAAGAGTCGCCGAAGCAGCAGCACAAGAATTCCAATCCACAATCAATAGATCATTGGATGAAACTAAAAAGAATGTAAGAAAATCTATAGACGAATCAAGAAATAAAAT
>DATBMS010000062.1:0-46019 GCA_036554685.1 Nitrososphaeraceae archaeon
AGTTTGCAAGTCGCCATCTGGCCTGGTCCTTCGTCAACATGTTAGTTTCTTTCTTTACGAAGCTTTTTCTCCCTACAATTAAATAACCTCCATCTTGGGCTTTTTGTCTATTGTAGGCAAATTTTAGCCCTGAAACTATTGATTCTGGGTGTAAAAGAGAGAAATAATATTTTATCTCTCTAAATTGACGTTCTGATACTGTAAACTTGAGCTTTAATTCTCTTTCTGTCATTATGACCATTTGCAGCTCATATTAGATAAATATTTCTAAATTCGAATTATGAAATATTGATGCATGTAACAATGTTTTTAATAATGAAAATTCTATTTTGAATAAGTATTGCACAATTCGAATTCTGAAAAATTTTATAGTAGCCAAAATGTACAATTTTGTTCTAGCAATTGTGTATCGACATCGATGATTTGGTTAAAACTAGTATAGAAATAAAATGATTCTATCAAAGAGATCAGATGACTTTATGTTTCTTACCTAGTTTTTCAAGTTCGTCTAGAGCATAACCCAATTGTTTCTTAGTATGCGATGCACTCAACGAAAGTCTTAATACGGCACTTCCTCTCTTAACGGTGGGAAATCTCATTGGATGCACAAAAATACCTTTTTTTAACAATATATCTGCCAACTTAGTGGCTAGTTTCTCGGATCCGATATGGATAGGAATTATTTGACTGGATGTATTTCCAATGTCATATCCTATCTTCTTTAAACCACTGTGCAAGATCTTTATATTTTTGAAGAGCTGTCGTTGTAGAATACCTTTTTTTGCAATACCAATTCCAACTAATGCAGAATTGCATAAATGAGTAGGAATAGCAGACGTGAAAATGAATTGCCTCGACCGGTTTATAAAATAGTCCCTAACCATTTCAGTACAAGCCACATATCCTCCAAAACAACCTAATGCCTTACTAAGGCTGCTGATATGAACATCAATAAGGTTATTGACACTTAATTCAGATGGAGTTCCAGAAGCTCTATCTCCAAAAACAAAGTCACCGTGGGCATCATCAACAATAGTAAAGACACCAAACTCTTTTGCCAATTTACAAATTGATTTCAATTTAGCCATATCGCCCTCGATGCTAAATATTCCCTCTGTAACAAGTATTTTCTTTCCCTTTACATTTCTCAATAATTCTATAAGATGCTCCACGTCATTGTGACGAAATATTCTGATATTGGCATTAGACAATCGACACCCGTCAATGATGCTAGCATGATTTGATTCATCACTGAAAATAGTTGTTTTACTATCTGCTAGAGTACTTAGGACTCCCAACACTGCGCAGTATCCAGTGGTAAATACTAGGGAGGATTTTGTTTTTCTATGTCTTGACAAATTATGTTCCAGTTTTTCAATAACCAAATTATTTCCACCTACCAGTCTTGAACTACATTGAGAAATTTCATCAAAATCCTTTACCGTATTTTTTATTATTTCTTGGTTTGTAGATAAGCCAAGATAATCGTTTGAATTAAAATTAATTACTTCTTGGTTATTAACTATTAACGATTTATCGAGATTGATAATTCTTAGTTTTCGATAAAGATTTTCAGCCTTCAGTTTATTAATGTCTGCTTTAATGAATTCGGGTATCGAGGCCAATTTCATGTATCATTTGGATATCTTTATTTGGTTCGTTTCCATTTGTAGTAAGGTAGCCACCCGTAATAATACCATTTGCCCCAGCTTGTAGGGCGAGTTTTCCACCGTCACTGAAGTGGACTTCTCTTCCTCCAGCAATTTTCAATATTGTTTTTGGCATAATAAATCTCCAAACAGCAATAGTTCTAATAATGTCGATTGGATCAATTGAGCAATTATCCAGTTCTTTTGGTGTGCCCTTTCTTGGAATCAATATGTTAATGGGAACTTCATCTGGTTCAAGAGATGAAAGAGAAAATGCCAATTCAATCCGTTGTCTTGTAGATTCGCCCATTCCAATAATTCCTCCACAACAAAGTTCGAGCCCTGCCTCTTTGACTATTCTAGCCGTCTTGACTCTGTCTGAAAAATCATGTGTCTTACAGATTTTTGAAAAGAAACTTTCTGAGGTTTCCAGATTGTGATTATATCTCTTGACTCCTAATGATTTCAGCCTTTCCGCTCGTTGTGGTGTCATGAAGCCAAGTGAAACATTAATGTCCAGATTTACTTCATTTCTTAATTTTTTTATAATCATGCAAATTTTTTCAAAATCATTCGGTGAAGGTTCCCGATAAGCACAAACAAGACAAAAACTGGCAGAACCATTAATTTGTACTTCTCTAGCTTTTTCCAAAATTATATCATCATCTAGGAGTGGATACTTTGTTATACCAGTTTCGTAAAATGTTGATTGGGCACAAAAGGAACAATCCTCGGGACAATTACCCGACTTGGCGTTTATCAGGGATTCGACATCAACAGTTTCTTGGTTAAATTTTTTAGTAATAATATTAGCACAATCTGCAAGCTTTATCAAATTATTAGTTGAAATTAATCTTTCTGCGTCATCAAAGGAAATACTATTTCCATTAATAACCTTCTTCATACAAGAATCAATGAACTCAAAATCCTGCATTATTAGTTCTTTTTTAGAACCCATACTTATTCTTTGATTATCTGACTGTGGCCCAGTTAATCCATAGATATCAATGAATTTTTTAGAATTGGAACTAAGAGACATAAAAGGTGCTTCGCATTGATGTATAAGTATAGTTATGAGCTCCTGCGTTTTCTGAGGGATCTCTATCAGTCCTAATCCGAATTTCAAAACAAAGTTAGTTATTCAAACATTAGGATATTAGGAAATAATGACAAAAATATAGCGTTATTGGGTGTTTTTGAGCTTTTTTCCAGCATAAAACAACTGAAAATTAACAAGGTTGAAAGATGTCAGTAATCTTGATGGTGGGAAAGAAATGCGAAATTCGTCATTTCATCTTTAGACTTCAACGGTTTAAAAAAGGACCCGTTTTTGTATAACCTAAAAAAACTGGCATTCTTTTACTCGTATTCAGTCTAAATAATGTGATACCTTTTTTCACCTGTACGTATTTTTTTTGACCTAAAGTATTATCAAGTTTTCATCAAGTAATATGTAATGAAATATTCCTTTGGATACTTGCGAGTCAGTACTGCCGAACAGACAATACTTAATCAGCGGTTGGCAATCGAAAAGTGGGCGACTGACAATGACTACGAAATTCTTGATTTTTTCGAAGATTCTTCAGTAAGCGGAAAGATCCCTGCAATAAATAGACCTGCTTTCAGAGAGATGCTAAATTTGGTTAGGTCTGACCGTGTTGACTCGGTCATAGTTTATGAATTATCACGAGTCGGAAGAACATTTTGGGAAACACTTGATGCAATAAAATCAATTGAAGAATATTCCCCACTGATATCTTGCTCACCAAAAGAACAATTTCTTCAAACGACTGATCCGAGCGTTAGGAAACTAATGCTTGGCATCCTGACTTGGGTCGCAGAAAGGGAGAGGGAAATGTTGATTCAACGCACAAAGGATGGAATGGTAAGGGCAAAAATGTCTGGAAAAAATATTGGACGCCCAAAAAAGACACTTGACAAAGATACACTGATCAAAATGTTGTCTCAAAACATTCCACGTAATAAGATCGCCAAAAACCTTGGAATATCTAAAGCTACCCTTTATAACCAGATTCGGATGATTTAGATGAGTCACCTGATCAATATTATCTGATTTTCTGTTGAATCTTTTCTACTATCTGATATTCAGTATCAACTATCCTTGTCAGATCTTCTTTTCCTATTGCTAATGGTGGAATTATTGTAATTAAATTTCCCAAAGTCCTAAGATATATACCCTTTTTCAATGATTCTCCTGCAATATATTGTCCAATTGGAACCTTGTCAATCATCTTGATGGGTTTGTTCCCTTTTCTTAACTCTATTCCACAAAGCAATCCTTTATTTCTAATGTCATAACAAATTTCTAATTCAGCAAATCTTTTCAAAAGTCGATCGAGTATCAGGGAATTGATCCTTATTTTTCCAATAAGATTTACCTTCTCATAAAGAGCTAAGTTTGTCAGTGCAGCTGTGCATCCAACAGGATGGCCAGTGAATGTATGTCCGTGAAAAAGCTGCCGCTTATCCCAATAATCTCCGAGGAATTCATTGAAAATTTTAGAAGTTGTTAATGTTACTGCTAGGGGAAAATAGCCACCTGTAAGAGCCTTTGCGAAACAAACAATGTCTGGTTCAGATCGTTGTGCCTTATACTCTATCATATTACCAAGTCTTCCAAATCCTGTAGCTATCTCATCCAGTATCAGAAGAACATTATATTTTTTGCAGAGGTCACTGATCTCTTTTTGAAATTTGTTCGGGTAGATCTTTACCCCACCCGCGATTTGAGCCCCGCTTTCCATCACCATGCCAGATATTTTTGCCGATTTCCTCTTCAGAATGTTCTCAATTTTATTAACATATTGTTCAATGTCTTGTTGTCTAAATTTTTCATGTCTTATAGTTGGTGAATCTACCTTTATTGTTTTGAGTAGTAGTGACCTGTAGGGCGAAAAGTAACCATCAACATATCCTACCGACATACAACCAATTGTATCGCCATGATAACCATTTTTTAAACAAATAAATTCCTTTTTCTGCGTATTTCCTTTATTGTTCCAGTATTGTATTGCTATTTTTAATGCGGCTTCAATGGCCGTTGAACCATTGTCTGTGTAGAAAACCTTGCTCATTCCCTTTGCAATTGTTACAAGGCGCTTCGCCAGTTTTGCAGAAGGTTCGTTAACCAAACCAAATAGTGAAGAATGAGGAAGAGTATCAAGCTGATTTTTCATGGCATCAATTATTTCGGTTTTATCGTGTCCCCATACATTGCACCACATGTTACTAATCCCATCAAGATAACTCCTTTTGTTGGAATCAACAAAACTAAAACTTCTCCCAGATTGGATCGAAATATTATCGGAGTTATTCCAAAGTTCCATCTGAGTATACGGATGCCAGACATATCTTTTATCAACATTATTACTATTCAATAGAAATAGCTATAGTATTGCACTATTTGTACATTAGCCTGAGTGAAAGTTGTGTGATAAATCGCAGTATTTAATTAGAAGCTAATTTGACGGTAGTTTCAAAATTCAAGAATTATGATACTATTTCATACGGCGTTGATTCAGGGAACGTAGCATCAAAATAAGTTTATTAATAATCTGAATATAAGCATTAGATGATGAATACAGAAATATCCATAATTTTGTTATTTGTCTCTCTTGCTTTATTAATCACATATGGAGCAGACGTAATTTATTCCCAAACCACTTCTGGTGATGAAAAGAGTGGTTTTCTCCAAATAGATCCGGCCGTAAGAGGTATCGTCTTTGGTGCCGTTCCAGTAATTTTGTCTATTATAGCTTTTGCAATTTCTCTACGAAAAAGATCAACGTTGGTAATCGTACTTCTCCTTATTAATGGTGGATTAATCATAGCCGGAATGATCGGCTTGGCTGCTCAAGGAGGAGGAGACAACACTTCCACTCTATATGGAACTACTGGGCTAGGAATATTGCTAATTGTACTCGGTATTGTAAAAGGTTACATATCAAAGAGTAAGACGGAAAACAAACAAGACAGTAAGTCCGGTAAAAGACCGTGGTGGAAATTCAAAAGTGACTAAGACTCGAAAGGAGCGAAAAGATGGTGGTAGTTTAATCACAGACCAGGGATGAATACAATGTCCACTAGTGATCATTTAGACCATTTAAATATTCATTACTCAAAAAAATATTTTTTGTGAAATTATGTTCAATATTTCTAAATTCGAATTTAGAAATATTTTTCAATGGTCAAGTAGTGCCATAACATTTAATTAAAGTAATAATTTTTGTAAAATATGCGCCGCTGTAGCTCAGCATGGTAGAGCAAATTCAAAGATGGTTACTTTGGAGCTTAACTGGCTGTTAACCAGTGGGTCATCAGTTCAAGTCTGATCAGCGGCGCTTTAATTAATATCTAAATAGACATGGACAATTAACAGGATCAATGATTGTTGTTACTAATAATAGTATAAAACATTAATTGTTATATTGCTAAATTCGAATTCTGAAATATTTGGTTATTGTCATGTTTGATATATATATTTTTTGTTACAGGAGGGTATTCAAAATTATTTCTAGAATTGAATAATATCCAACGCGATTGCGTTTGCAAGAAGGTCAAGATGCCTGGAAGCAACAATGTAGCCATTTTTTAATTCGCTTTTTGAAATCCATCTATTTGAGGAAGACCAAAGTCGTTCTTTCCTAATTCTTTTCTCCAGTTCTTCAACATCTAGTTCTTTTTCTTCGATTTCCTCTGTGTCAGTTTTTTTTATCGTTAGCAAGACCTTTCTAACTAGAATTCTACTACCAAATCTTTGAGAGAAATCCCTAGCAGACTCATCATAATCCACGAGTTTTATCTTGATCTGTTTCTTATTTAGTACATCCCTACTTGTCAGCAGTCTATCATCAACAAATCTATCATATGACATCTCGATATGTCTACTTAGAATTATTGATTAATTAAATCCTTCAGTACGTATCAAGCAGATGAGAATTCAAAATAGGGCGAGTTATCCTCATCAAGTCCGCATTTGATCAATTTTACCGCTTTGCCTGGGTTCATATTTCCTTGACTCAAGATGCCGATAATCCTGATCCCTGACATTTCGACTAATCCTAATTTCTTAGAATTCCCAATAAATGATGATGAATGTTCAATTAATTTCCCTCTCATTTCCAATTTTGACATCCTGATTTTTTTTGAATAGCAATTATTACAAATATTTGATGGCGGCCAAATTTTTAAATTACAACTATTACAAATCGGAATTCTGAATTTTCCCTTTCTTAGCAAATCAATGAATTCTTTCACGCCAGTTTAAGAACATTCTCATAATTAAAATGATCAATAATTGATTACTTTGAACAGATTTCAAATACTATGGACAATGGACAAACTGCAACAATTACTTATGTTTTAGAAATTATGAGAACTAATGAAGAGGAACCTGCTGCAGACATATTATGTACTAATCCCCTTTTGCAGCCTTTAATCTGTCTACTTCCAGCCAACCCCTTTAGCTGCTCGCAGATTTCGACAGTCTGAGCGACACCAGTAGCTCCCAATGGATGACCTGTACCTAATAGTCCTCCACGGGGATTGATTGATATGTTTTTTTGGAATGCGAATTTACCCCCTTCCCCTTTTTTACAAAAACCCATGTCTTCATAGGCCATAATTTCCATTATTGTGAATGCGTCGTGAAGCTCTACAACATCTATCTGTTCAGGTTTGATGTTTGTCATTGAAAAGGCCATACTGGATGCAATTCTAGTTGAATGTATGCTTGAGAGGTCAGAGCTAACGTTACTAAAACTCGCAGCTTCGACAGAGCTTCCTATTCCTTCGATCCAAACTGGGGCGTCTGTATATTTATTAGACTCTTCTTCGTTAGAAAGCAATATCGCTGAGGCTCCATTACATACGTATGAACAGTCCAGTAACTTTAATGGCTCAACCAATTTTTTCGAATTCATGACATCCTTAACAGATATCTTTTTTCTAAATAGTGCATTGTGATTTAAGCAAGCATTTTTTCTATTCTTTACTGCTACCGATGCCATTTGTTCTTCAGTCGTTCCATATTTACGCATGTGAGCCTTAGCAAAGAGTGCAGCCCAGTAAACAGGCAAGGTAAAAGATCCTCTTGAGATATCCCATACTAACTGTGATCCTTTAGTTTGTTTAATGTCTGCCCCGACAACCAACGCATTTTTACACAACCCTGATTTTATCAATGAATATGCAGAAACAATGGCATTAGTGCCAGAATTGCACAGGTTGTCCATTCTTTGAGAAATTGCCGGTTTTATGCCCAAGGATTCTGAAATAATAGTTGATCCATATTGAATATCAGCGGTTGTAGATAAAATGACCGAATCAACTCGTAAGTCCATATCTTTGTATTTTTCCAAGATAGCTTTACAAGGATCGCACGCCAGCTCTTGTACAGATAGTGAAGTTTCTTTAGTGAATTTTGAAGTTGATTGATCGACTATTGCTACTCTAGACATTTTCTACCAAAAGAAGAGAGTCGCTAATCGATTGAATATTATCCTTCACTGGATTTACCTGCAATATTGGAAGTGATACTCCACATGAGACAAAACGTTTTAGCGACTTAATGCAGTCCTCAGTAGTTCCATAGATAGTTAATGAATCAAGCATATTATCTGTTACAAATTTACTGATATTTTCAATACCATGGTTCTGATATTCAGTAGTTATTTGCTCCACTTGACTTTTGAAACCATGAGACGACAAGAATTCGTTATAATATTTCCCTACAGCAACATAGAAAGCCAGTGTTTTTGCGGCCCTTTCACGGGCCAGATCTGGGTATTTATTTGATATGGCTGTGATAAAGACAGAACAAATTTCAAAACTTTTGGATTTTCTTGATGTTAGTGATTTGATACGTTCTACTGTTTTCTTGAGCTCATCTAGGGGACTAAGATACATGATTATCCCATCGGCTATTTCTGTCGCCAGCTTAATCATTCCTGAATTTACCGCACCTAAAAAAACAGGTATATCTTTCCTTTGCGACGGGTGCATTATCTTTATATTTTTTAATTTGAAGAAATTTCCATCAAAGTTGATTGTTTCCCCACTAGAGATGATTTTAAAACAGGTTACATATTCTCTCATTCGATCTAATGGATGTATAAATTTGATACCGTGCCAGTCCTCGGCAAGAATAGGAGTGCTAGCTCCAATTCCTATTATTGTACGATTTGATGCAATATTGTCCAAAGTGGAGGCCGCCATTGCTAATGTCGCAGGAGATCTTGAAAACATACTCACAATCGAAGTTCCTAGTTTAATCCTTCTTGTCGTCGCCCCTATGGCACCAAGCATGACAAAGGCTTCACGACCCCAGGATTCCGGCATCCATAGGGAATTTACTCGAGGTTTGTAATCTAGTTGTTTGGCAAATTCTAAAATATCTTGGGTGTTAAATAGACTGCTTGGATTGTAGCCAATTTGACCGATCTCTTCAGTCATTATTTGAATACTTCTTGAATTTCTTTTGACGCTTCCTCTACATCCTTATGAGAATCTATAGATCGCCAATAATTATTTGAAAACCTTTTTGCATTTAATTTATGTTTCTCTACCAGCAAAGGCAAAGTAACAGTCTCAAGATTCCCGTTATCAGGTAGGTAATCAAAAATTTCGTTAGAAAAATAATATACTCCGGCGTTTATCCACATATTCTTAATAAATGGTTTTTCGATAAACTTTGATACGAGATCACCGTTTGTTTCTACAATTCCAAACGTACTTTTCAAAGGAACTAACGCAAGTGTCATTGATCCTTTTTCAGATATCGTGAAAAGGTCCAAATTAGTCAAAATATCTCCATTAATTACAAAAAAGCCAGAATCCGTATTTCCATTCTGAATAATGTGGTTTTTCGCATTTTTTAGAGCACCACCTGTTCCCAGCGGTACGTTCTCTTCGATATAACTGATATTAACTCCAAATTTCTTGCCATCATCTAGATGATGTTTTATTTTTTCTTTGAGGTGTCCTACTAGTACGATAATATCCGATATCCCACATTTTTTTAACCAGTTTACCTGCAACTCTATAATTGGAATACTATTAATTTGGATCATGGGTTTTGGCCTGTCAGAGGTTAATGGCCTTAATCTTTTTCCCAATCCGCCAGCAAGTATAACTGTTATCAATTAATCCTCACTTGCACAAATATTCTATATAAAAGTCATCCCAAATTTAATATCGGTGTACACTCTATTCTCGAGAATAGATGTATACGCCATCAAGAAAAACTCTCTGATCCTTGTTCTTAACTCTGGTTGATAACTCTATGTTGGCAGCTGTTTGAGAAACATGCTCAAGGTGGGGCCCTGAGATCACCACGTCATCGGCTTCTATCGCTACCTTTGTACTTTCTCCTACAATCTTTGATATTCTGGCTTTTCTCTCACCGAAGAAGTTCTCTACATATACTTTGCCGTCTTTTACCTTGACGGTTATTGGAAAATGTGCGAACACTACTTTCATCTTGTATTTGTAGCCGTTTTGAACGCCTTTTATCATGTTGTTAATTACGCTTTGTGCAGTTTTTGAAATTGCAAAATCCTTCCTTCTGGTACCATAAGGTTGAATCTTTACAATATTGTTTTCAATTGTTAAGTTAGCTGGAAGTTTAGTAAAATCCTTCTTAATTGTACCCAGTTTCCCTTTAACTGAAATAATTCTATCCTCCAAGGCTACTGAAATGCCTTCTGGTATTTCTAATGTTGAATCATGCTCATTAGTAGACATATCCGACCAATACTCCGCCTATTCCCATTTCTTGTGCCTCATGATGTGTCATGACACCTTTGCTTGTTGAAACTATTAAAATGCCCATATTATACGCTGGTAAAAATTGTCTTTCCCAATTCAGGTATTGGTTCTTTCTAACGCTGAATTTTGGAGTTACTATTCCACATTTGTTTATTTTTGCTAAAAGTTGAATCTTAAATTTGCCAGCCCTGGAATCATCTATCTGTTCAAATTCCCCGATATATCGATGTTTTTGCATTACTCGCAGTACTTCACTAGAAAATCGTGAAGATGGACTTACGATGCATTCTTTTTTTCTTCTAATTTCGTTATTATACAAAGTGGTAAAAAGGTTTGACAGTATGTTTAATGCAGGCAACTCATTCACTCATTTTTCTATTCATATTTCTTGAAGCCTAATTTTATTGCTACTTCTCTGAAGCATTGTCTACATAGCATAATATTGTAAGCTTGAATTAAACCCGAATAGCAACCACATCTCTTGCACCATCTGGTACCCTTTCCATGGACACGTTGTCTTCTACCCGTGACATCATATTCTCTTGGTTTTGGCACTAGATCATCTCAACTCCTAGATTCTTGAAAAATTCAATGGCCTCATCTTTTGAAATTCTATGTTTCTTTCCCATTTTTCTTGAATTACTCTTGTTTATAATTCTGTAAGCTGGTCTTGACAACGATATGCAGACATTCATTCCAAATATTCCAATATCTGGATTATATTTTGCTCCCGGAATATCAATATGTTCTCGTATTCCTAAGGAAATATTTCCATAGTTATCAAATGATGATTTTTTTAATTGATTATCCTTTGATTGTATTATTCTTTTGGCAAATTCCATTGCCTCAGTATTTCTGAGTGTAACTTTAGCACCAATTGGTTCCCCTTTGTGGATACCAAAATCCCTTACATTATTTTTTGCGCCACATTGAGTAGGCTTTCTAGAAGTTAATTCTTCTAGCGCATTCTTGGCCCTCTCTAAAGGCTCACCAGATTTTCCTACCCCGATATTAATTACAACTTTTTCCAAACTGATTTGTTTCATATTATTTGCTGTACTCATATTACTTACTTACCTGAATTAATGAAGTGTCAGTCCCAATTGCCATGACAATGTCTATAGGTAATTCTACAGTTTTCTCACCCATTGAGACTAAAATGCGCTTAGGAAGAGAAAATGATCCAGATTTAATTTCTTCCACCCTTCCGATATTACCAGCGTTCTCTCCTCTAGTTACAATAACACTGCATCCTTCCTTTAGCTGTACGTGACTTTTGACACCAAATTTTGGTAATTCGATTAAACATGTGTCATTTACATTATAAGATTCTTCACTTAGAAATGTTCTCCCGTCATGAAGACAATATTGATATACATTTTTCTTTGAACTAATTTTAGATTTGATTTTTTCCAACTTTAGATTTTTTTCATTTGCACTTATCTTTATAGGTAGTAGTGGGTGTCCATTTGAAGGTACAAATCTGTAAAATTCATTTGAAGGTTTTATTTCAACGGTATCCATCAAACCAATCGGAAAGTTTGGATGATGAATCATTTTGCCGTCGACGCTAATTAATCCGTTATTTAAGGACCTTTTTACTTCTCGAATATTTGAGCAAACATGTAAAAGATCACGCAATACCACACCTATAGGATAGGTAAATTTTCTAGTATGCGGTCCAGGCATTGTGTTGAGAATAAACCTTGCAGCTTTTCTATTGACTTGCCAGAAACGCGGGGCAAGTTGTCTTTTTAGTCTCTTATCCCCTCCTTTTTTAGCCATGACTATGATTCTTCTCCAACCAATTCCCTATTAACAGCTGATTTTTTCGTATCCTTCCCTTTTTTTATGTTTGTGTTTTCATCTTTTGATTTCGTGATACCTTTTATTCGATAATCGTCATCCGTATTGAGAGAAATGATCTGAACATTTGAAGCATGAACCTGTACTTTCACCTTGCCTCCACGTATTTTCTCTCTCTGAACACCTTCGATAGAGAGTGTCGATTTTTCAGTATTCACTTTTTCGACCTTCCCTTCTATCCCAACATATTCTCCTCTTAATATTCTAACAGTGTCACCCTTAATGACTCTCATGCTTCGCTTATTGTGTTGTTCCCTCAAATTTTCAGACAGATTGGCCCCCAAAAATTTATCCCTTTTATGTTTTGAAATCAGTTTATAGAACATTATCACTCCCTCATATTATCAATGATGCCAAATTTGCTATTCTCGGCCACTTTTCTGCGGCTTCGGCGGCTACGGGTCCTTTTATATCAGTTCCTTTTATTTCCCCTTCAGGTGTAACCAACACCGCTGCGTTGTCTTCAAATGATAATCGAACACCATTTAATCTCCTGATGGCATATTTTTGTCTGATAATTACAGCTCCAAACATTTGTTTTCGCAGCTCTGCATTTCCTTTCTTTACAGTTACATTTACAAAATCACCAACTGCGGCAGCTGGCATCCTTGAATGTCTGCCTTTGATACGTGTTACTTGAGCAATTCTTAATATTTTTGCACCCGTGTTGTCAGCACAAACCAGATTTGCAGATATAGGTAATGCCCTTGTGATATATGGTTTAAATTCCTCTACTCCCTTTGCAGAGACTGCTCTACTTTTAGATGCCACTCTTTATTACCTCCACAGTTACAAATGATACTGTTTTTGATATCGGTTTACATTCTGCAATCTTTACTTCGTCACCTTCTTTTACATCCATACATGAAGGAAGAAATGCGTGGACCTTTGAACTACTTCTCTCGTACCTTTTGTATTTTCTCACAAGTCTAGGGTACTCACGCGATACTACTATCATTTTATGTGCCTTTGAGCTTACAGTGATCCCTGTCAAGATTCTTCCTCTTATTGAAAGTTTACCATGAAAGGGACATAGTTCATCATCGCAAGACCTTTTTGGCTGTGAAACTGTTACCCCAATATTTCTAGTCATTCTCTATCAATCATCACTTCAGTAAACGATCTTCGGGCCTACCTATTATCATAGAACCATTCATTAAACAAATCTCATCTTTAAAAAACAGTTCCAATCTATTAATTGATTTTTTAGGGATAACATGTGTTTTCAAAACATTGGCAAGTGAAATTGTATTTTTAGTTTCAAAAACGATTTTACCACTAATTTTTCTTTGACTGCTAAGCGGTCCGTACTCTACCTGTGCATTACATCCTATAAATTCATATTTCAGCATGTAATCCTTAAACGTCATTTTGCTACCTCCCGTTCCTTTAAAATTGAAAGTATCCGAGCAATATCTCTTCTCTTCCATTTCATATTTCCAGTTTCCTTCTTAAGAGTGCCCTTTGAATTCTCAACTCTCAATTTCAACAGATCCGCTCTAATTTCAGACAATTTTGATTCCAAATCAACGTCATTAAATTCTCTTAACGTTTTTAATTTAAGTCTAGCCATTACGTTTCACTTTTATTCACGGCTACTTCCTTAACTTCACTATTTATAATATCTTTACTCTCTGTTATTATCTCTGAATCAGTTGGAAGTTTCTCCTCATTGGTTTGACTCTTGTTTTCACTTTGGCTCTCCTTTTGACTCTCACCTTCACTCTCGCTAGGAATTTCAGTTTCACCCTTTGGTTGAGATTCAGTGACTAAATCAAATTCACGCTGAATTTCTTCTTTTAATGAAATCTTCAGTTTTATTCCTACTAGACCCATTTTTGTTAACAAGCTATTTGTGCTACTTCTTACCACTTCTTCAGCGACCTTTCCGCTCTTAGGAATGATTCCTGCTGTATGTTTTTCGAAATGAGCCCGTTCACCTCTAAGTTTACCAGAAACTGTAATCTCTACACCCATGGCTCCAGCACCCATGATTGTATTTATTGTCCATAATGAAGCCCTTCTAAATGCTGTTCCCCTTTCAATAAGTTGTGCAATCCTATTTGCCATAATGTGCGGATTTAATTCAGGTTTTGTAACCTCGGTGACAGAAACCTGTGCATTCTCCAAGTTGAAATTCTGTTCTAATCTAGCTGTCAAATCTCTAATTCCACTCCCTTTTCTTCCAATAACAAGACCAGGCCTAATAACAAAAAGTGTTATTTTAGTCCCTATAGGAGTTTTTTGAACTTCCGCTCCTCCATATCCAGCTTCAGATAAAGAAGAACTCAAATATTCATTGAGTTCCATGTTTCTGAAATTATTCTTCATTACGTTTTTTATTGCACTCAATATACTTTACCCTCTCTAGCCACAATCTCTACATGTGTTAATGTGTCAACTTTAGGACTTGATCTTCCCATAGCTCTGGGAATAAATCGCTTAAGTTTAGTCCCCTTATGGATAACGCAAGACACTATTTCTAATCTATCAAGGTCCATACCTTTGTATTCTGCATTTGATTCTAAATTATCTAAAAGTCGTAAAAATTCTTCACATGCCTTCCTTGGAAACCTTCCAGAAAAAAAACCATCCCTGATATTTGATCTGTGAGCCACTTCATTATGATATCTTCTATAAGGAACCGCAACTTTTTTTTCGATAGCTTGATCTAAAACGTTTCTTGCTCTTTCAATGGACAGCCCCTTTATCGCTAGAGCAATTTCTCTAGCATGTTTGTGTGAAATGTCGGTTTCTCTTAATGAGGCTCTGACGTGTTTGTTCCTATCAAATTGTGAAAAAGAGTAAGAATATGTTGGCATCTTATCACTTCAATGGCACATATAGACTTGATCTGGAAGCTCCCACTCCAGGCGCACCGTGCTGAACCCTTTTGTTTGTAATGGCATACTCGCCCAAATAATGCCCAATCATCTCCGGTTTTATGGTAATTGGACTAAACTCCTTGCCGTTATGAATGTTGATAGTAATGCCCACCATGTCTGGAAGAATTATCATATCTCTAACATGAGTTCGTATAGATTCATTGGAAGTGCCTTCCCTGACGCTTTTAATACGCTCACGTAATTTTCTCTTTTGGTCATCCATATATTTTCCAACTCTTTTATCCAATGAGCGCCTTTGTCTAGCATTTAACAAAGGAAGAAGGGCTTCTATTGATAAATTCTTTAATTGTTCTACATTATAACCTCTAAATCTAAACTCACGAACCAACTAACATAATCAGCTCCAGAGTACTCCTTTTAAATTTAACTAGATAAATCAATTTAGACCAAACCTAATTTTGTAGCTAGTTGGCGCGCTTCGTCATCTTTGATAAATCTGACAATTGCTTTTTTTCCTTGAATTGTCCTGAAGATATTAACTTCTTTGACGTCACTTTCATACATTGTCTTAATTGCTTCGTTTACATCTTTTTTACTTGCACTGTCTGCGACAATAAAAGTTAACTTATTTTCCCTTTCTATTAAATTGAAAGTCTTCTCTGTAATATAAGGCCGTAGGATGATTGAATGAATATTGTCTTCCGTTTCTTTGCTCATTATTCACTCACCATACTCTGTACTATTGACCAAACTGTATTTATTTTATTCATAGAATCAATTGCATTTTTTGTATAGATAGTTAACCTAACAGGTTTTGTTCCCGGCACTAGGTCCATGATACTGAGGTTTTCTATTGAGACAACATTAACACCAGGCAACGATTTTTTTAATTTAGTTATTGGAGAGTCTTTTGATACAACTATTAGACAGCTCAAAGCAGAGTGTTTCTTTCTTCCACGTCGTCGGGATTTTCCTGATGGTATCCTTACTATATTTGTAGATCTTTTAAGATCTTCTTCTAGCCCTAATGAAAGTAATGTTTTTCTTAATTCTGCAGTCCTTGTTATTTTCTCTAAATCATTTGAAACCACAACTGGAAATTCAGAGATTTTTCCAACATTGTGGCCGCGCTTTTCAATTATATCTTTATTAGATGTTGCTGCAATTGCTGAACAGAAACCTAGCTGCTTTTCCTTCTTGTTTATTTTTTTGTGATTTTTCTTCCACGAAACTGGCGGATGAGCCAACCTTCCAGCTCTGACGCTTGCAACACCCGCAGCCTGACCAGCACGTTGAAATCCTTCACCTCTTGCTCTTGCTATTCTAGCTATTCCCAAGCCAGTATTACGTGATTCTGCACTCACCATTTCTCCTGCTGCAGGATACCTTCCCTGTGGCTGGAACTTGTTTGAAAGTACGTTGACGTATACTTTTTTTATGATTTCTGGTCGATAAGGGGTATTGAAAACAGATGGTAGTTCTAAGGATTCAATTTCCTTTCCTCGAAGATCTTTAAGCGTAACTTTCATTTCACCAATACCTCCAAAACTTTAGGTTCGACTACTTTCTTACTAACAGATCTAATCGGAAAACGCATCTTGACTAATCTTTTAGGAACTCCCGGCACAGAACCTTTCACAATTATGTAGTCATTTTTAACCATGCCGTAGTGTTCAAATCCGCCCTTTGGATTAATCTTGATATCACTATCTTTTTCAGAATTTGAGATAATTAGAATTCTCTTGTTGTATTCAGTCCTCTGATGAAATCCTCTCTGGCCTTGTCTCGGGACAGTGTAAGTAACAACTGCAGGAGAAATTGGCCCCAAAGTTCCAAGAGCCCTAACACTTTTTCTTGATTTATGCTGTTTTCGCTTTACTCCGAATCTAGTAATGGGACCTTCAACTCCCTTACCTCGTGTTATGGCTGAAAGGTCAATAAACTGCCCTGTTTCAAAGACATCCTTTATGTTTACCTGTTTTCCAAAATTGTTAACAACATATTCAATTTTTGATCTTGTATCTTTTCCACCTATGGCTATTTCCCACACGAAGGGTTTCTTTTGAGACAGAGAAGCACTAGTAGGATAAGATGACACAATTGCAACTACATGTTTAATTTTATCAACATGAGCATTGATTTCTTCTAATTTACCTTCCTTGAAATTAAACGATGCCTTTTTTGAGAGATACTTGTCACTATCTTTTGCAAATGCATCAAAAATTACACTTTTTCCATATGTTGTTTCTGCGTATGCTCTTATTCCAATTATTTTCAAGGGAGGAGTAGCAATTAAGGTAGATGAATTCATGATATTTTTACCATAGTTTGGTGTTTTTTCCCTATCGTCAACAGATAATACATTTAAATTTGTAACTTTATACCCAGCAAAACCTAATAGTGATGACTTCTCCAAATTAGGATCCGCCCAGCTTCTAATCCTAGATTCGAGACTTCGTGCACGAACCCTCGGGTAGAATGCCATACTTCCACGTCTAGGTGCACTATATTTTCGGTGACCCATGAATAATCCGTTTTTTGTGATCCCTTTAATAAATTAATAACTTTAACACAGTAAGCAAATTATGATAAACATTCCTTCTCGATTTCAAGGATGATGATATGAAGTAGAATCAAGCGTGTAAGTAATTATTGATTATGGATAGCGTACCCAAAATCGCCTCTTCAAACCTTACCGTTTGAGTACCTTGCATAGGAAACATGTTCATGAAATTGTTATTGGAAGAAATTTTCTTGTTTTCACATTCCAGTATTTTTCTCAATCCAAATTTGGGGCCACCGAAGACAACAAGAAGGTTCTTTGATGCTTTCATTTTGCTCATAAGATCATTTACATGTTTTGTAAATTGCGAACCCTCCACCGAAGTCATCAAGACTTCGCTTTCTGTATTCTCTAGCAATGCTGATAATGAATCTGCAAACTGGACATCATATCCCCAATAGCCATCGACATTCTCTTTTGAAATGTCTTCTGCTAGCAACTGCGCATCGTTAGTAATCTTTACGAGAACCTTTTTTCCTAATTGGTTTCCCTTATACTTTATCAACTCTTCTAGTCCTACATCCACATATAACGAATCGTTTTGCTTTATGACAAATCCAAATCGTATTTCCTGATTCCTGATTTTCTTTATGTCAATCAATGTCTTGTGATGAGGGGATTTTATGGGTGGTAAGATTCCTGCATGCTTCAATATCCACATTTTAGGATAAATTTTTTTTCTAAGATATGGCGGTGTGTCGAGATATTCGAGTATTGTTTTGAGTATTTTTTTATCCATTTTTTCTGCTTTTACGCTACTATCATGATAAATGATGATTTTATTAACACAAAATATTGAACATGAGCGAGAAATTTGAGAAATCTTGTAGCTTTTATCTAAAATTGTTTGAGACTCTATTAGACATGAGTCAGGAATTGCAATCGACAGATTAGTCAAGTAAATTGTAGTGCGTTTATTCTGATAATAATTTTTCTACATTTGTTGCCATTAGACCTGTGGATCCAAATGTCGTTTCACGAAGAATCCCTTTCTTGTCAATGAACATTGACGAAGGAGTGCCTCTCAGGGAGTATTCTTCAAAAGTCAGGGGACTGTAAGGCTTTGTTTCTAAATATGATTTAACCCGTGAAATAATTTGCTCCTTATCCTTTTGGTGATACAAATCAAAATCAGGAACTTTTGCATTGACAAATTCCATAATTCTCTTTTCTTCAATAGGAAGTTTTTCCTTCACAAGCATATCCATCCCGACTGGAAAAGGAATACTGTATAATAACTTTCCTTCATTTAGTAACTTACTCTGGTATGTAAGAGTAGTAAGGGTTTCCCCAATGACCTTATTTTCTTTTAAGAGCAATTTCAAATTTTCAAGTGTGTTCTTATCAAAGTCTTCAAATGCTGTGGCAAGTCCCAACACTACCACTTCATTGTTCTTGTATTTCTGAAACGTATCAATTGCCTCAGGTAATCCGTAAATAAAACACCCGGGACAATTTACTTGAAATACTTCTACAACAATTACTTTGCCTTGATAATCTTTCAGACTAATAGGACCGCCCTGCACCCACTCGCTAACTTTCAGGTCAGGTGCAGGTGAACCAGCTTTAACTGTCACAAACTTCACAGTATTTCTTCAGTATTTAAACCAATATTACATGAATTTAGAATTAAATATTAAAAATTATTGAGGAGCCCTTTTACTGGCATTCTCTTTTGACTTTGAAGCATAGCTGTCAATATCATTATTTTCAACTCGCTTCATTCTCTTTGCTTTGTTATCTATTTGAGCCATTTTTATGTGTCTTGTTCCAGTTTTTTCTTCGCTAACTAAGTAGATTGACTCTAATGCTAGGCTACTTGCTTCTTCCATGTTTATGTCTGTGTGATAGTTTTTTTCCAAGAATTCATTTACTTGATCACTGCCATTGCCGATAGCAACTGCGTCATATCCAATGTACGTTCCACTCGGATCAGTTTGATAAAGTGATGCACCATTCTTGTCCACTCCTGCGAGGATTAATGCAACACCATAGGGCCTGACCCCAGCGTACTGGGTAAATTGTTGTGCCATATCTGCAAGATTTTTCGCAACTCCTTCAACATCCACTGGTTCATCATAAATCAGTCTATTACTTTGAGCGAAAAATCTTGCGTGATCAACCTGAGTTCTCGCATCAGGGATATATCCTGCTGCTGCTACCCCTATATGATCATCTATTTGAAATATTTTTTGAGTAATATCAGAAACTTGTAATTTCCTAGCTTTTTCTTCCACTGCTAATACCACACCGTCCTTACTTTTGATTCCGACGGCTAAGGTTCCTCTTCTTACGGTTTCTATGGCGTACTCTACCTGGTATAATCTACCGTCAGGAGAGAATACCGTTATTGCTCTATCATAACCAGCTGCTGCGGGTAACAAATCAGCTCTAACTTGTTTGCATTCGTTAATTTAAGTTTACCTTAGTATCATGCTTTAAATTGTCAATTGATTTTTTGTAAGACAGACCTAACTTTGGAAGAAGAAATATCATTTCAGGGTCACAAGAATATAGTTTCTCTTCATGCCAGGACAATTGAAATTACCAAGGATTCCTATTTGACCAAAAACGGCGATTGTATTGTTGGCGTTTCAGCTAATAAAGCATGCAAGGATTTGAATACTGCTTTAAAATCTAGATTGAGAACAAAGGGCACTATTGTAAATATAACAATTGTCGTAGAGCCATACGAATTTGAATTGTCTGGGGTTGGCAACTACGGATTAGATATTACACATGAACATGACATCGTATTGAGAAAATCAAATTACGTCGACTCAAGAACACTAGTCGTTTCATGTGATAAATCTGCACTTGATATTCCAAGAAACATGGTAAGTTCACTAACGAATTCCCAAGTAAAAGGAATAATGAGGATAGCCGTGGAATGACTAGAAAGTATTACATTCATCGATGAATAACCTGGAAGATAATGCGTAAATTCTTATCTATAATCTTGACTTTGATATTTTTTCATATACATACGAGTACCTTTTTAACAGTTCATCTACCAAATTAGAAGGAAGTTTGGGTGGAATGGGCTTCTTCCCTTCCATAGTCGCTAGTTTTATTTTTTCCCTGAATCCAACTTCAGTTAACCAATCCCTAAGAAATTGCTTATCATAGCTCACTTGTTCTTCACCGACTTTGTATGACTCTCGGGTCCACATTCTAAATTCATCAGGACCTAAAGAATCAGCTAAAATAATTTCATCCGAAATAGGGTCTTTCCCAAACTCAAATTTTACATCTGCCATTATGAATCCCGCATTATTTGATATATCAAACATCTGTTTGTAAAGCCTTATTGAATTATTTTTCAGATAACTTAATTCATCTTTGGTCAGGATTTCTTGTTCTAATATTTGATCCTCTGAGATAGGTACATCGTGGATTTTTGACTTCGTTGTAGGATCAAAAATTGGTTTCTCTAGTCTTGACGCAAGTTTCAAATTTGGTCCAAGATCCAAAATGTTCCCTGCAATAGTATACCTTTCAAATAGACTTCCATACAAGTATCCTCTAACAACACATTCGAGAGGAATCATAGTAAGTTTCTTCACAACCATTTTATCTTTAGCATCTAACCTTACCATGTGATTTTTAAAATCTAAATATCTAAACCAGAATTCCGCAAACTTGCATAGAATTTCCCCCTTGCCTTTTATGTCTGTGAGCATCGGTACATCATAAGCTGAAACTCTATCTGTAAAATGGAATAACAAATTCTTCTTGTCCAATTCATACACATCTTTTACCTTACCACTATGAACGAATTTCATGACTCATCATTTAAATAAGATATATCTATCATATCGCGTTTTATTCTCCAAATCCATATTCAGTCCATTTTTTTGTTACTAATTTAAGAGTACCTTCATCTGGGATTGCTTCCTCTTGTACAGGTCTATCATAGCCTTCTTCTTTTGTTTTTTTAGTTGCATCAATTCCCATCTTTGAACCTAGATTTAATAATGGAGATGCAGGGTCTAGTGTATCAGTAGGTGCATTTTCTACTAACATCGTATCCCTCTTTGGGTCCGATCGAGTTGTCACGGCCCAAATAACATCATTCATGTCATGTACATTGATATCTTGATCTACTACAATCAATATCTTTGTGAGGGACAATTGTCCCATTCCCCACAGACCCATCATCACTTTTTTGGCCTGCCCAGGATATCTCTTCTTTATGGATACAATTGCTAGACCTTGAAACCAACCTGCAGGAGGCATGGAAAAATCAACTACTTCAGGTTGGAAAAGCTTTACTAAAGGCAGGAATGCTCTTTCAATGACCTTACCTATATATGCATCCTCAAGAATTGGTTTTCCCACAACTGTCGTAAGATAAATAGGATTTTTTCTCATCATTATACCAGTAAGGGTAAACGTTGGATAGGTTTCAGGCGGTGTATAGTATCCAGTATGATCTCCAAACGGACCCTCTATGTTAAGCTCAGAAGGATCAACATAACCTTCTAAAACAATTTCTGCTGACGCAGGAACTTCAACATCGACCGTTTTACATTTTACAAGATCCACTCCTTTTTTACGGGTGATTCCAGCAAATAGAAATTTATCCAATCCTTCTGGAACAGGTGCGACAGCACTAAACACAGTTGCAGGATCAGCTCCAACGACTATTGCAACTTCTGTTTTTTGCATATTATCTTTATTTATTTGATAATGGAGTGCACCTCTCTTGTGAATTTGCCAATGCATTATGGCCTTTTTGGGACTAATGACCTGTAATCTGTACACACCCATATTTCGAACATCTGTTTCAGGATTTTTCGTAACTGTAATTCCAAAGGTGATAAACCTACCAGAATCATTAGGAAATGACTTGAGTATAGGCAAGCTAACTAAAGTTGGATTTGAAGTTTCAATAATTTCTGTGACCGGACCTGAATTGGTGCTTTTTGGACCATAATCAGAAATCTCTGAAAGTTTGGGAAGCATTTTAAATTTATTTATTAATCCATGAGGCATTTTTAATCTTGTTAATGCAGTCATACGTTCTCCGATATCCTCAAAATTCTCCATGTCTAGAGCCATCTTCAGTCTTTGCAATGATCCAAATGCGTTACCAAGTACTGGAATTTTATATCCTTCTACATTCTCAAATAATACTGCAGGACCATCATTCTGATGCATCACTCTGCGGAGAATTTCTGCAATTTCTAAATCTACTGAAACTTGAGTTCTTATTCTTTTCAGCTGACCTGTTTTTTCCAGAGACTCCACATATTCTCCTAGGTTCTCGAAATACACATTGATACTTTTTCTATATGAGATATTAGTTTTGTTGATCTAAAGTTTGTAAAATAAGGTTGATATGTTCCTATTGTTCAATTAACTTTACTTTTTTTAAATAAAGAATTCAATAGCTTGGAAATTGAAAATAAACGTATCAAGGATCAAGTACAGAATTAATTACAATCCTGTAAATTACAATACAAGTACAGGTAAGTATGAGAGCGGAAATCAATCATATACATTTTACAGTCAGGCAAAGGTAAATTTATGGAAATGCGACAAATGCACTATGAAATTCGGTACTTTCAGAAGTTTGAGGAAACATAAATCTGATGTACATGCTTATTGAGTCTGAATGATATCAAGTGCAGTACCGTAGTTATATTAATCCCTCAAATTATTTTAACTTCTCAGGAGTCAATCCGTGGTGAGAATAGTTTTGCGAGTTGGTCCAAAATTCTTGCCGTAGCTCCCCATATAATCTCATTTTTATATGTAAATTTAGGTAGCTGAGGAATCGAATATTCTTGCTGGTGTTTTATGTCACTCTCTCTACTTTTAAGTAAAGGGATCAGTGGAGCATCTATGATTTTCTCTACCTCATAATTGGTATCAATTTTTACCGGTATCCTGTCCAATACCGTAACGTATGGATAAATTATGTAACGTGAACTCAACGTTCTCTCTGCATTCAAATGACCAATTACTTGCTCTCTTTCAATTTTGATTCCAACCTCCTCGCTCGTTTCCCTTATTGCAGTTTCTAACATGTCAATATCTAGTTTCATAAAATTGCCACCTGGAAAAGAAATTTCACCAGCGTGATTTTTCACAAGTCTTGTTCTTTTTATCAAAATTACATTTGGATTTCTATTCGTGAAATGAATTGTTATCATCACAGCAGCAAATTTGAATTCTTTCATTGGCGATGGAAAAATCGCTTGCTTATTCAAAGCAGGATATATCAAATCCTTGATTAGTTTTTCATCGTACAAAAGAGAATCATCTTGTGTATTAATCATTAACTAAATAATAAGATCTCTCAGGCGAAATTTATGGAGACATAGATCGTAAAGAAATTTTAAGATTATAAATTAAGGATTTAATTATGATTAATATTGTGAGATATTGATGGGTATTAACGTTATTTATGAAATGAATCCTCCAAAGGCTCTTTACAATAATCATTTTGATAATGATACAATAAACAAAAATATTGACCTATTTTTGTCAAGAACAAAACGCATATCAGAACATGTTGATGGGATCCATTTGACAGATAATGTCCTTGGTGTCCCTCGGGTTTCAAGTTTGATGCTTGTATCAATGTTAAAGCGGATGGGAATATCGAAACCGATCAGCTGTACGTGTAGACTTTATGATAAAAATCTTATTTCATTACTCCAATTTGTCACAGATGCTATCTTATCTGGAGTCTACAGCGTCCTAATTGTTCGTGGAGATGACCCTGTTATTGGTAATAAGATCTTTGACGTCGCACCGACTAAGGCTATTAAAACTCTCTCAGAGCTCAATTTTAATAACTACATAAAACTGGATTTATCATTTCCAAAGAAGATCGAAGAGAATGTAAATATTGAGAATAAACTTAAAGCAAGACCGCGTGCTTTTATCACACAGTCGATAAGTTCTATCGAGAATTTGAAGGAGATTGTTAATGTATCGACACCATATAGAATTGATGTTATCCCCTGTATAATGTGTCCATCAACGAGAAATGAAATGTCAGCCAAGAATATCGGTCTGGACTGGGGTTCCTATGAAAATGAGCCAGAAAATTTTATTCGTGAAGCAGGCAATGTGACAGATAAAGTGCTACTGTGTTCCCCAAATAGTTTTGAAGATGGGCTGGGCCTTGTTAAGAAGCTAAAGAAAAATTAGTCAGATTTTTGTTTGCGTGCAGCACTAATTTCATTTCTCAATTCGTCCAAGACTTCCCTATAATAGGGTTTGAGTTCGTCATCCTCAGTAAGTCTTGGTCTTCTATGATCAATAGTAATTTCCCTTTTGATTTTTCCTGGTCTATTGGTGAACACAAATACTCTATCACCAAGACATACAGATTCCATTATATTGTGAGTTACAAAAATGATGGTTTTTCTTGTCTTTGACCAAATCAGTTGCAATTCAACCGAAAGTAAGTCTCGTGTTTGGGAATCAAGGGAGGCAAATGGTTCATCCATAAGCAATATTTCTGGGTCCATAACAAGTGCTCTTGCAAGAGCCACTCTTTGTTTCATACCACCAGATAGCTGATACACGTACGAATCTGCAAATTTTGTCAGTTGCATAGTTTCTAGGTGCGCAAACGCTATACGACGTCTCTTGTCTTTCTGCAAACCAGCTATTTTTAGGCCAAATTCAACATTTTCTATTACTTTGAGCCAGGGGAACAAAGCATTCTCTTGGAAAACCATAATTCTATCTGGTCCTGTTCCGTTGATTTCATGACCGTTAAGAATGATTTCTCCTTCGGTAGGTTTATCAAGTCCTGCAAGAATGTTAAGAAGAGTAGATTTTCCGCATCCAGAAGGTCCAGTAATGCACACAAATTCTCCATCATTAATTGTGAGGTCGATATTTTCAATTGCTGTAACGTATTCAACTTTATTCGAATTTGATGTTTTGAATCTTTTAGATAGATTTTTAACTTGTAATTTCACGTTTTCGCCCCTCTAATGTTAAACTAATCAATTTGAATACGCCCACCATACATTCTCTTAATCACGCTATTTCTATAAATTACTATTTATTTGTAAATGAGATTCACTATTTCCTTTGGTGTTGCATTGGTTTTGAATCCCTTGTCATTCATAATCGTCTTGGATACTTTGAAGCCATTGCTTGAGAGAATACAAATAACTTTATCAAGTGAAATTGAGCTCTTTTTTGCCATGGATGCAATTCTATCTGTTTCAAAGTAGGAAGGAAATGATAGTTCACTACTGCAAGTTTGCATCAATTTAAGCAATCTGTTATGGTCATTGGTTGGCAGTGAGTTTTCTTCGCCCTTTTTTAATTCGGTTAACATTGCGCCCACAAATTCTGAATCATAAATAGGATCTATCCAGAGCGGTCCTGCTAAATTACATTTTTGACCACATATTTCACAAACCAAGTTTTGCTCTCTAAGATTTTCAATCGTTCTATTTTTACAATTCTGACAATGTTTAACAAATCCTATTTTCGAAGAAATAGAATTTGCAAGTGAACTTCCAAACATTACCCTCAAATATACTCGCATATAGTGAAGATTAGTATGGCAGAAATATGGGACAATAGATAAATCAAATCTAGATGCATTTAGTGCTATAAAAGAGAGCAAAATTCTTATACCGATTTCATTGGAATATTCAGTCCTTATTGGGAATCCATAATATTTTCGATAACATACATTTGGATATACTCCACATAATACTGCAGTGTCTGTTGCTGTAATTGATATCAATCCATGATTACTTACTGATCGCAAAACACAATCCACATAAGTTGATGGACTTCCAAACGGGTCTAGGTCTACGATGTCAAATTTTCGCGATTCACGCTCTTCAAAATTTAAGAATTTGCAAACATCATTAGAACCAAACAGACATTTGCTCCCTACCTGGTTCAATTTTGCGCTCTCTTTAGCAAGTTCTATAGCAATAGGATTTAGATCGTTGAAATAAATTGTATCTATTTTCGGAACTTCCACTGAAGCTCTTAATCCTCTTGCTCCTACACCGCATAGAGAGTCAGCAAAGGTTCGATTGTATTTTGATGAAGCCTGTATTTTGTAGACCAGCATAGAAATATCTCTGTTCCACTTTGCATTCGGATTGAAAAAAGCAGGATTTTTTGGCGGTACGATCTCAGTAAGTGATGAATTTGGAACTAGAAGAATTGTTTTACCTTCTTTGATCCTTGAAGCATCATATTGCAACCTGGTAGGTTGTAAGGTAACTCTTGGCTACTAATATACCATGATTGCTAGGGCAAGGATAAAATACCAACAATATCTTGATTTGGAATCAAGGGATTAGAGTTAACTGGCAATAAGAGCATCATTTGTGGAATAGATGAAGCCGGTAGAGGATCTTTGCTAGGCCCCATCGTCGTGGCCGGAATTTGCGTAACCAAAAAATCTATTTCAGAATTTGATAAGTGCGGAATTAAAGATTCAAAATTGCTTACTCCAAAAAAAAGACAAACTCTTTTTGGTCATATCGTTAACATTGCAGAATCAATTTGTATTTGTAGAATAAGTATTGAAGATATTGATTTTTATGTTTTTAGAAACAATCTAAACCTCCTAGAAGCTGAGGCAATGGCTGCTACGATTGGAAATATGAATTCTGACAAGACATACGTTGATTCATGTGACGTGAACCCTTCCAGATATCAGAGAACTATCAGTAGTTTTCTTAAACGAAATAATACGAAATTGATTTCAATGCACCACGCGGACAGATTGAATGTGGTAGTATCTGGAGCTTCTATTATTGCAAAGGTTATACGTGATTCTGAGATAAGCAAAATTCGGACGGAATACGGGGATATTGGGAGTGGTTATCCGTCTGACAAGAAAACGATAAAGTTTGTAAAAGAATGGTTTAAACAAAATAATGAGATTCCCCCATTTGCAAGAAAATCATGGAAACCTGCTCAACTGATCATGTCAGGCACTAGACATTAGAATAGCTATTTTGGATAAAAAACTGCATTTATCATTGCATGATCCTTGTCAAAAGGTTCAAGATCTATTTTCTGTTTGATTTCAAATGAATTACTTTCTAATTTTTTAATTTCTTGGGATAATACATTCTTTGGGGACATTGTAACGTCAATACTTCTAGTCTTAATAACAAGGAGCATTGGCCTTTTTTCTTTAAGATATATTTTACAGTTATCAATCGCAATAGTCGTTTGATCAGGTTGGGCTATATCGCAATAAACGAGATCCATTTTATCATAAATAGAAAAATAGCTTCTGGGTTTCCTTGCATCTTCTATTATAGGTATTACATTTGTTCTCTTGGAGGAAACGTTTGAAATCAACTCTCTTGCAACTCTTGTTGAAGACTCTACAGCAAAAATTTTGCCAGATTGTCCAACTATGTCGGACAAGTGACTTACGGTAGTTCCTGTGGATGCTCCGAGATATAATACGTTGCCAACATTAGAAAACTCGAAATGTAGTCCCTTGATGTACGCAGCTGCTAGTTTACTTCTAAATGGATCCCATGTTCTGTATTCATTTCCGTCTCTGGATATAAGCTTTTCTCCATAAAGAGTTACTCCCTTCAATAGGTTTATTGTTGCTATATGCTCCTTTCCATTTACAGTAACGTAACTAATGGCGTCTACGTTTTTCATGACGCATCTTCTTTCTCTTGAATTTCATAGATCTGTTTGGTCTTCTGTTCATGAATCTGCCTCTATCTTCGAAAGATTCCTTCCCTTTCGGAGGTTCATGATAAATCTTTTGAATAGTTTCAATTCTCTTTGTCAATTTATCTAATAATGAATTATCCAGTGAGGCATTGCGGTATACATCTATCCTTACTGCAATAGCTATTTTTGAAGACAGAGCACGAGCGATTTTACCCCTCTGCCATTTTGGAGCAGAGTTAACTGAAGGATGCTGAAATAATAGACCATGTTTTGGAGGTCTGGTCCCCGTTTTTAGTGCACGAAACAAGGCTTTTTCTGCACCAACAATTTGAATGGTACTAGAAGGCATCTGTGCTAATCTAACAAGACTACCTGCTTTCGCAATTAATCTGGCGCCTATTGTAGCAGTAAGAATGTTCTTCAAATTTGGTGCAAGTTTTTCCATCAGGCTTTCTATCGTGTTAGAAAGACTCGTTCTCAATTCTGATAACTTTATTACTTGGGATGCCAAAATTTTTAGCGATTCGGAGCTTTCAACAGCAAGGTCTCCTCCCTGACTTTTTGATATTGCTAGTTGAATCATCTCAATTTTCTTTTCAGGTACCTCAAGTTGAGTTAAGAGTTCTTTGCTAATATTTTCCCTTGAGCCTGCATCTCTTACGATATTGGAATATGTAATGATATTTTGAAGTAAATAGTCCAATTCTGGGAAATGGAGTCCATACCACTCACGAATCCTAGTACTGATAGTATTTATTATTTCATCCAGCTCATCTAATGTATTGACCGCTTGAACCAAATGAAGATCTAATTTTTCAGACGTCTCCTTCACTTTCAAAGATGAAAGAGTTATTGCAAATTTTTGCAGAGTTGCAGCTAATTCATCTTTGTTATCTGATAATCCAAATTTTATGATAAGATCCAGTTTATTGAGGTTTATCTCGTTTTGGCTAGAATCGGACATTAGTTTAACGTCAAAATTTTCCCGTTGAAAAATATCTATTAGGTTCTTATTATTAACTCTCACCTGATCATAATTTCTTAACATGGAAATCAAATCAATTATGTAATTATCTTTACTTTGTGTGATCGAAGAATATTCGACTACGGGATTATCAAATTTCCTTTTGTAAACTAAATTGGAATCTTCAAGAGCACAAATCCCAATTTCAAATAAAATTACATTTGCAATTTTCAACTAGATCTTGAATTAAATTAATTTGGCCATTAAAAAATCTAACATTATTTTTATCCCGTTTGCTTTAATGATTTGCCTTACAGGCAGTTATTCACCAATGTTTGCAACTTCATCTCCATGAATATCATCATAATGAGCATCACATTCATTCTTTGTTAGAAATTCCTTTGCGCATACCTTGCACCTAAAAGTGCCCCCCTCATATTCTGACATGTTAAAACATGAAATTATATCCACTAAAAAAATTTATCGCGTATTTAGGGTTTCCAATTTATTAGATCTCAATCCCTTCTCCAAAAAGAATGAATTGAATGACTCTTCTACTGATAATCCGTCATGCACTATTGCTCTGACTGCCTGAATCATCTCAATAGGGTGATCTGATTGCCAAATATTTCTGCCCATGTCAACACCAGATGCCCCATCCCTTATTGCATTAAAAGTCAGATTTAGCGCATCTTTTTCTGGTAACTTTTTCCCCCCGGCAATAATGACCGGCACTGGACATCCCTCTACTACCTCTTCAAATTTTTCACAGTGATAGGTCTTGACCAAATGCGCACCCAATTCTGCAGCAATTCTGCAGGATAGTCCAAGGTATCTTGAATCTCTGGCCATTTCTTTTCCAACTGCAGTAACTGCCAAGACTGGAATTCCGTACTTTTCACCTTCATCTACCAGTTTAGAAAGATTGCTTAGTGTCTGGTGTTCGTATTTTCCTCCAACAAAAATAGACAATGCCAAACATGCAGCATTGAGCCTAATTGCTTCTTCAATCGATGTTGTTATGGTCTCCTTTGAAAGATCTTCACCTAGAATGCTAGTACCCCCAGAAACACGTAGAACTATAGGAATATTGGATTCAGGAGCTACACTCGTCCTTAAAACTCCTCTGGTAAGCATTAAAGAGTCAGCATATTTTAATAGTGGTTTGATTGTCTTTTCTGGATCTTCTAATCTTTCTGTAGGGCCTAGAAAATATCCATGATCTACTGCTAACATGACCCCTTTACCGTCTTGTTGGGTTATTATCCTTGATAAGCGATTTTTTAATCCCCAGTCCATGGTAGATAACCTAATTATACAAGTTATTTATGTTTTCATCAATAGAACTAGGATGTTACTACCAGTACTTTCATGGCATCTACTGCTTCGTGAGCGCACTTGAAAGCACTGTCTGATTCTCTAAGTTGAAAACGATGAGTTACAAGAGGCAAGAGATCAATTGATTTGTCTGACATTAATGATAGTGCTTGGTTGGTTTCTATCTCTGAAGCACCGTAGCTTGGTATGATTATCTGTTCATTGGAATAGAGGGAGTTTAAGTCTAGGTCACACTTTGAACCAACAGAAGGAACACCAAAAAGCAGTATCTTTCCTCCTCTTCGTGTTATTCTGAGTGAATTTTCGAATGCCTTCATGCTACCAGTTGCCAAAATTGTGACGTCAACTCCCAAACTTTCTGTATTATTATTAATGACATCATCCAGCTTTTCTAGATTCAAGTTCACTGCGGTAACACCATATTTTTCAACAAACTTCAATCTGAATTCGTTAACGTCAGAAACCACTATGTTGTTTGCGCCCCACAGTCTGGCCAACATTGTATGCATTACACCAGTTGGTCCGGCGCCAAGAATTGCCACATTATCTCCATGTTTTATTGAAATTTTACTTACTCCTCTAATACAGCAAGCAAATGGTTCAATCAGCGCTGCTTCGTCATATGATATTGATTCAGGAAGTTTCAGAACACCTCCATGTTCAATATTCCACTTTGGAACAATAAATTCCTCCGATAATCCACATGGTTCAATGTTGCTGGTTTGATAGTTGTTACACATTGTATAGTTGCCCTGTAAGCAATATCTGCATGAATAGCAACTTACGTGATGATGTACAAAAACTCTGTCGTCTTCCTGAAATTTTTTCAGATTTTTACCAACTTTAATAACAACTCCAGCAGGCTCATGTCCTACCTGCAACGATCTCATTCCGTAATTTCCGTAGACCTTTTCTAAATCCGATCCACAAATCCCGCATGACTGCATCCTTACCAACATTTCGTCTTCATTTACTTTTGGTAATTCTGAATCAACCAAAGTTACCTTTTTATCAACTACTCTTACTGTCAACATCTGAAATTCACTTTCATGACATATGTAAATTAAAAATTTTATATAATTTACTCTGACAGAGCTCGATTTTCAATCTCGAATCGATAAGTTATTAATTCAGAGTCAATTATTTTGGAGTACCTTGACATTCAAAAGAATTGGTGCAGTAATCCTACTCGTTAGTGACATGGACAAATCTATGAAATTTTATCGTGATGTACTTGAATTGCCGGTAAAAAATACTTCTCCTGAATGGGTAGAATTCTTTTCAAGCGGGACAGTACTTGCACTGCATCCATCTAAAAATAAGACAAGAACAAAAAACTCTGGAGTCCTTGTTGGGTTTATGGTAAGTGATCTGGAATCAGTAGCCCAGAAGTTGAAAGACAAGAATGTAGAGTTTTTCAAGGAGCCCAAAGTAGAATCTTTTGGAAAGCATGCAATTATAGTGGATCCCGATGGTCATTTGATTTCTATTGCAGAAATAAGCTCCAAGAGCTCTGAAGGGTTTGATTTAATCGGTTTGATAGGTGCAGAATGATTCAAAACTAATTTAATTGCCTAAAATCAATATTCAAATTTTCGTTCCAAGATATTTCCATGGATTAAGAAATTATCGAAAAGATTCTCTTCGGTCTTGGATGTGAATACCACATAGATATTTTCGTTCTTGTAAAGAATTACCAATAATTGAACTTTGGTAGTTTGATCGTCAAGTGTCAGATTACCTGTTCCCTTTATTTTTAATATTTGATTTGATGTCTGATAGGTAATATTATTAGCTGTGGAGGTAACTAGTTTTATGTTATAATTTTTAGTAATATTGTTCAAAGTATTATTCAGTCGTATTACGCCTGTGAAATTTGAAAATTCATCACCTCTGATTACCAGATTCCATGAGCCGCCAAGCTCATAATAGTTTTTTAGTCCTAGATCTTTACCATTTTGAGTATCTGCAATTGAAGTATTTTCCAATACATTTATTATCATTCTTGTAAGTGTGTCAACAGGATTACTGAGTGAAGCAAGATCCTCTATAGGTAAGGTTGTGCTGTTGTTAGGACTGACAACGAAAGTATTATTTTCCCTCTCTGACATATTACTTAATCCCAAAGATTTTGAAGTATTTCCAAGTTCAGCCAAACTGGTTGCATTACTAAAGATACCTTGATAGATTAGGTCCGAATCTTGGGGGAAGAAGTTAACCGTAACCGACTCATATCGATACAAAAAAAATGCCACCGAAACTATCGAGATAGCCACTATTGACAAGAGGAAGAGATTTTTGAAATTTGTATTATGGCTAAATATCATGACTATTTAATTTCTGCTCATATTAACACGCACAATTAAAGCCTATTTGAATTGTGGTATAGTCACAGCACCTTCTGACGCAGATCTAGCGAGAAGCATATATTTTGCCAAAACTCCATCCTTATATTTTGACTTAACAGGTTTCCAAGATTTCCTACGTTTATTGAGCTCAATTCGACTAATATTCAAATTAATCTTTCCTTTGTCAAGATCAATACTGATTCTATCACCCTTTTTTACCAACGAAATTGGTCCTCCCACCATTGCTTCAGGAGAAACATGACCAACCATAAATCCTCTTGTTGCACCAGAAAATCTTCCATCTGTTATCATGGCAACATCTGTTCCAAGACCTTGGCCAACTAATGCAGCTGTTACTGCCAACATTTCTCTCATTCCAGGACCACCCTTCGGACCTTCATATCTAATGACAATCACATCTCCTTTCTGGATTTTCTGCTTTGATATTGCATCAAAAGCATCCTCCTCTGAATTGAACACTTTTGCAATTCCTTCAAATTTTGTTCTTTGTAGACCTGCTACTTTTATTACTGCTCCTTCAGGTGCAAGCGTACCCTTTAGAATCTTCAGAGTTCCCTCATGATGCAGGGGATTTTCACAGGAATAAACTACCGGCTCGGAATTATGTAGGGATATTTTTTCGAGATTTTGTCGCATTGTCTTACCCGTGACGGTCATTGTATCACCATTCAATAATCCTTTTTTTATTAGACTTTTCAGTATAATGGGAACTCCACCTACATTGTCTAGATCGACCATCACATACATACCACCAGGTCTTGTATCTGCCAAATGAGGAGTTGTTTTTCTAATCCTTTCAAAATCCTTTAGATCAAGATGTACACCTATCTCCTTAGATATCGCAAGTAAGTGAAGTATAGCATTGGTCGATCCTCCTATTGCGTTAGCTATGGCTATTGCATTTTCAAATGCTTCAAAAGTAAGAATATCCTTAGGCCTTAGGTTATTTTCTAATAGGCTAAAAATTTGCTTTCCTGTTTCATAGCAGATTTCGTTCCTTTTTTCACTTAATGCAGGAGGAGAAGCACTTCCGGGCAATGCAATTCCCAGTGCTTCGCTAATACATGCCATCGTATTTGCCGTATACATACCTCCGCATGAACCAGCTGAAGGGCATGCTACATTTTCCAAGTCTTTTAAGTCTTCAAGGTTCATCTTCCCGGCTTCGAATGAACCTACTGCTTCATAAACATCTTGTATGGTAACTTGTTTTCCGTTCCATGTCCCTGGTAAAATTGTCCCACCATATACAAATATAGACGGAAGGTTAAGCCTTGCCATGGCCATAATTGTACCAGGTAAACTCTTATCACATCCAGAGATTCCAACCAGTGCGTCATACCTGTGTGCCCGCATCATTATTTCAATTGAATCCGCAATAATTTCACGACTAACTAAAGAGGCCTTCATACCCTCATGGCCCATCGCGATACCGTCTGATACAGAAACCGCGGTAAATTCTCTAGGCGTACAACCAGAATCCTTTACTCCAGCCTTTGAATGCTGCGCTAAATCTCCTAAATGGATATTACAAGGTGTTGCCTCATTACAGGTAGAGGAAACGCCCACAATAGGTTTCGATAAATCGTCATCATTCAAGCCCATTGCCTTATACATGGCCCTGTGTGGAGCTCTTGCTGGACCACTAACTACAGTTCTACTGACAAGTTCCATCAGTGAAATAAAGATTAAAGCGTATTTTAAGATAACATTGGTACTAAGTTAAGTATCATCTGATCGCTAAAATTATTCCAAGAGTGCAAAAATCTTTACGCTGTCTATTCCCTCTATCTTAAATAGCGTTTCACACATTCCACACTCAGCATTGCCATTGGCGATATCTACAGAAGAGATATCTTCATTTTTGTAATCGCACTTTGGACAGGTGAATGTAAATTTCATGTTAAACTCGTATACTTCGATCGTTTCAGTCATTTATAATTAGAAAAAAATTTGACCTATTTAAAAGTCACGTACTTAGAGAAAATGACAAAAATATAAATCAGTAAGGGACATGGATTTTATTTATTGAAGTTGAAAACAAAATGCATATTCTGCTCTATTATTGACAATGAATTGAGAGCAATTAAAATATTCGAAGATTCCACGTTTGTAGCTATTATGGACAGGTATCCAATTAATACTGGACATACTCTAGTGCTGCCAAAGAAACACCACAAGGATATTTTTACTATGGAGGATGATGAAATAGGCAAACTATTCTCAACGGTTTCTTTCTTGGCAAAAGGGATTGTAAAGGCACTTGACGCAAAGGGCCTAAATATTGGACAAAATAACGGGAGAGCAGCAAACCAAATAGTACCTCATGTCCATGTTCACATAATCCCGAGATATAATTATGATTCTCCAAATGGAAGGTGGCCTACAAGAAATCTTATTTCAGATGAAGAACTTGACAAGATCGCCCAAAAAATAAAAGCATCTCTGACAGTATATGGAATCAAGGCAAATTAGACTACAAGTAGTGGTCTATTAATGAGATGGTTTAAAACGTAAAAGCGCACCAATATTTCCCAAGCTTCCTAACTGTGCCCCTTCTTCTGTTTTTGATGAGATAACTTCCATTTTGCTTCCAATATTAGCCGATAATTCTTCGAGGAGATCCACGATATCTTTTTCCATGATTTGCCTATCCTGACTTCCACATTTAGGGCACGATTTTGATACTTCTTCCTGCATTACATTCATCAAATTGATTCTATCAACATATTTTTCTTCAATATCACCACATTTATTGCACTTTATCTCAAGATGCATGTATGATATGTCATCTGTAATTATCAACGTGTCTACAATACCGCTTTTTAGCATATTCAGGACATCATGAATACCATACACAGATAATCCTTCATCGGAATACACCTGACTCATGAATTTCTTTACAAGTTTCTTCTCCTCTAGCAATCTATATTCGGAGATTATTCCTTGCTCGTTTATTTTTTCCAATAATTCCCTAATTCCTTCGCTTCCAGAGTAAGAGCTGTCTAGTGTAGCAAGTACGTTGTTTTGGAGTCGATAATCAAGATATTCTTCCTTCAAAAAGTTTTCTTTGGTTGGACCCGGTCCTCCTATAATCAAACCGCTAATTTTATGTTCGTCTATAAAGATTTTTTGTGCATGCCCAGCAATTCTGTGAAAATACTCGTTGAGCTCATTCTCCCTGAGCCTTTCAAATCTCCTTGCAGACTGTCCTCCCTGCCGATGCTTTCCAGCGACTCCAGAAGTTAATGTGTCTATAACCTCCCATCTGTCACCAGTAAGTATGCCTAATCCTGCTTCCTGACTATCTATGGCAAGTAATCCTATTACCTTTTCGTCTCTAAGCATATCCCTAATATGATCTGTCCAAAAATGATCATCACACCTGTACAGGTTAATCTGGATTGGTTTTGGGGGGAGAACCGAATAAAGCTCTATTTTTTCATTACCTATTCCCTTATTGTTTGGAATGGCTCCACAAAAAATTGCAAGTCCATTTTCAGGTGTTTCCTTGAATAATTTAAGATGCTCGACTGTTTTACTCAGTGCATCTTGCACATGAGTCCTCGTTAAATCTGATTTGATATTAGACGCAGTGCCTGACTCGTTTCTGAGTTGGCCAATTACCTCAAAAATTGGTCTTCTTGGAGGTACATAGACAGTAACTAATTCTGTTCCATGGCCTGTAATATTTGATAGCTGATTTAACATCTTGGTTAGTTTGTATCTCTTCACAGAGTCCCACTTTTTCATGTGGGTGTCTTGACTCATTTCTAATAGTATGACTTCTCTAACTCTATATAATATAAGGTTAAGGCCATCATTTTGCCCATTTATTGAATTTACTATTGCAATACTATTACTATAAAAATATGAAATCAGAATAAATAATCTGTAAATGCTTCCTAGGATTGATTACATTAAACAGGGAAGGATAAGGCTGGGAATGACTCAGCGGGAATTGGCATCGCTTTCTGGAATCAGCACTTCCATGATAAATCAAATTGAGTCAGGACGATGCAAACCAAGTTATGATACTGCTAAAAAGATATTTGAAGTACTTAGTTCTCAAGAAGGTAAAACCTCATTGAAGGCAGGGGACATCTGTAGTAATGAGGTGATATCAGTCCAGAAAGATGAAAAATTAGAGGTTGCTATCGAAAAGATGATGGAGAATTCTATTAGCCAAATACCTGTTTTTGACGTATCTAAAATTGTGGGACTCGTAAGTGAAGATATCCTTGCTAGAAAGGTGCTTGAGAGCGACGACAAGAAAAATATCCATCAAGTACCCATACTGCAGATAATGGAACCACCGCCGCCAATAGTAGACATAGCTACACCTGCTAAAGCTCTTATCCCGCTTGTAAGATTTGCAAAATGCGTACTTGTAAGTCGCAAGGGTGAAATTACAGGTATTATAACGATAAGCGATACGCTAAAAATGGCTGAATAAAATCAGATCTAATCTCTCAGGTTTTCCAGGCCGACACAGCAATCTGCATTTTTTAAACAACTTTCACAGATATTTATTGTGCTTCCATTTGGCAACGTCTCTTCACACAAGGCGCATATTCTCCCAGGTACATTCAACATATACTTATGATAACCCACTACGTGATATATATTTTCAGGCATTTCCCGAATAGGATTTTAATATTTCCTGTTAAATACAGGCTAACTTAGTTCAATTCATATTTTTAAAGTCAATCTTCTCTTCTTCCTAACATCATCTACTATCCACTTTGTAACCAATATCAGTCCAAATACTGGAAAGCTACCGATAAACAAATATGGAAAAATTGCAAGGAAGATTGACGGTTGAAATATTTCCATATACGATTCAATTTGCGTCGGCATAATATAATTCAGTATCCTAAAGGTTCATTAGCGAATACTCGAAATGCATAACTTCAATTGACGTGATGATTTGAACGCTATATCAAACTCCCCAAGTTATTCTGAACGTTTAGAACAGTAATTCACAATTCATTTAGATGCATATTGATCCGAGTCAACTGTCAAGGAATAGTTCTTAATTTTTGGTGATTGTAGCTTATCATCCATGACAATAGTAAAACTTGCCGTAGAATGCGAAGTCATATTACTCGGTTCGGTAATCGCGCTTGATAGACCAATCATCTTTCCATTTTTATCAAAAAAGGATGCAATCGCAAGAACATTTGTGGCAGTATCATTACCCGTATTGGAAATTCTTCCACTAACATAATAATATCCAAATATGTCTGGTCTAGATTTTAAAGACGTTATGGCAATACTATCAGGCTTCTGCTGTCCAATTTCACTCGTAAAATTGAGGGTATAATTAAAAAAATGTTTGGTTTGGTTCTTATCGAGAAATATTATTTCAAATGGAGATACCTGTCCGGCATTTAATGACCTTAATGCGACAATTCCACTCCCATTGCCTATATTTTGTCCGTTCTTGTCATAAAAATTAGCATAAGCTGTAATACTCTGCTGAGTTTCGTTTGATGTGTTTCTTATTTCACCCAATAAATGAATAAACCCACTCTGATCAATCACTATGTTCCTTTCTAACACGTTGAAATTATCTGTAGAGTAGCCTGTCCCATTTATTATTAGTAGCATTATACTGCAAAATAGTAACACTGTTATTGGGATTAATTGAAAAGAAAAGCAGCAGAAAAAATTTCTAAAATAATCCTTCACAACAAAACATCCTAAATATACTGGTAAGTTGAGGGAATATATCTGTGTTTCAAAATAACTTTCCTCTATAGTTCAACGATTTTTTAGTAGAAAATTCGAATAAACTTGTTCATACTGGAAAGCAAGAGACAAATCATCTATTGAAAGTTCATCTTCAGTTTTATTTCCGGTAATGAGATAATTCTTAAAGTGCTCATAGCTGGAAGCTTCTGAATTGATAGATTTGATGAAAGAGTCCTTAATATTTTCCTGTCCGTTTGGAACAACTAGATATCTTGCTTTATTTTCAAGCTCTTCAAACTGGGACAAATAATTATCAGTTACAGTAATCATTGTCGAGTTGTCGTTTTCCCCGGTTGTCCATTTTCCAAGTTCTTGTTGATATTTGCTCGTAAGTTCATTAGACTTTGATACCAATACCCTGAGTGAATCGGTAAAAACTTGGATGCTACTTTTATTTCCTGACTGTTCTTGTAGTTGCGGAGGCAGCAGGACACCGGTTGATTCGCTAAAAACTTGAAGATTATCTCTAATAGGATCAAGAGATAAGATAATACTCGCTGATACAACTATCGAAGCTGATATCATGATTCTGAAAGATGCGTATTTGTTTTTCAATTAAGATTACTCGATGTCTTGAATAATTAAAAGTTTATCAAGTCTTGGAGTATCCTTTTGTAAGAAAAAATAAACTGTGAATAATGAATCTTTAGAAACCATTGATTTAACTATATTCACTCATATTCGAATTCAATTCTCTCTTTTTTTTTCCATGATGTGTACTTGCTATGATCCGTCAGCTCAATAGCAAATAATTCAAAGATCTTCTTTCTCAAATTATCGGCCGCTTGAAATTTCTTCTCAGCTCTGAGATTATTTCTACGATCAATCATCTCTTCAATTTTGATTTTAGTACCATTATCAATCTCCATTACTTTAATACCTATGATATTCATGATGGTATCTACTATGGGTAGAGCTTTATCGGACATCCTAGTAGTTAATTTTTCCGATGAACTTAGTTTGTTAAGATACGAAACGAGCTTCATAAACGATGTCAATGCTAATGGTGTATTCAGGTTACTATCAAGTGCAGACAAAAAGTCATTTAGGAAACCATTACATTTATCCTCAAATTTGTCCATGTTTTCAGATACATTTTTAGTTGTTCTAAGCTCATAGATGCAGTTTTCAATTTGTCTCCATTTTTGCAATGATTCTTGCAATATTTCATCATTGTAATCCATAGGCTTTGAATATTGAGAAGAAATCAGGTATAATCTAAGGACGTTAGAACCCCATCTTTTAAGAGCGCTCTTAAGAACTATCATATTTCTGAGCGACTTTGACATCTTTTCTGAATTAATTGTAATCATTCCCACATGCATCCATAGTTTTGCTAGTTTTTTTTCGTTAAAAGTTTCAGATTGTGCAATTTCATTTTCGTGATGAGGAAATATCAGGTCAGTGCCACCTCCATGAATCTCAATTTCATTACCAAGGAACTTTGATACCATGACCGAACACTCAATATGCCAACCCGGTCTGCCTCTTCCCCAAGGACTTTCCCAATTTGGAACATCAGATGAGAATTTCCACAGAGCAAAATCTAAGGGATCCTCCTTCAATTTATCAGGTTCAATCCTAGTGCCTTCTTCAAGCTCATCAATTTGTTTCTTTGATAGTTTACCATAATTTGGAAATGCTCTTACTTTGAAATAAACTCCGTTCAGAGTAGAATAAGTATAATTTTTTTCTTTTAATATTTTTATAGCTTTTATTATTTCAATTATGTGGTCAGTTGCTTTTGGATAAAAATCGGCCTTGAGAACATTTAGTTTGGAAAAATCTTCAAAGTAACTTTCTATATACTTGGAAGAAATTTCATCAGGAGACTTCCCATCCAATTTAGCTCTATTAATTATTTTGTCATCGACATCGGTAAAGTTTTGCACATATACTAATTCCTTACCTTTGTGAATTAAGTATCGTCTCAAAATATCAAAAATTACTATGGTTCTAGCATGTCCAATATGACAGTCATCATATACGGTAATACCACAAACATACATCCTAATCCTATTATCTTCTGTAGTACCAATATCCTCAAGAGTATCAGAAAGTTTGTTATATATTTTCAAATTAGAACTATAGCAATCTTTGAATGTCAGGTAGCAATAATTGATTCAAATGTCTATGTAAATATCCTTCCCTTTCAAATCAATTTTATACGTTTTTAATTTTACCCCTTCAAGATAATCTAATAATTCACCGGTGCGTACGTTATAGTGCCATGAATGTAATGGACATTCCACGATCTCTCCGTCCACTCTACCTGGAGCAAGCGAGCCATCCTGGTGTCTACACAATGCTTCGATAGCATAAAATTTACCTTTTGTTCTAAAAATCGCAATCCGACTTCCACCTAGATTTACTTCTTTCCCAGTTTTCTTTTCAAAATCTTCAGTGCTTGCAGCACGCATCCAAGTCATAATTAGGCTTTTAAGTTTCAATCACTTATAAAATACTATGTGTCAATTTTAAGTGAATTCTTCAGACTTCATCAGGAAGTTTCAAAAATAGACTTAACATGGAAATTGTAGAGTAGATTATCCAGGCATCAGTAGGATTTCGCATATTTTCTCTGAAGAGGGCTTAGCTTATCAATACTTATCCCCAAGTATTTTAATGATAACTTTGCAACATTAGAATCGATTTTCTCTGGTACGGGATAAACTTTCTTTTGCATCCTTTCATGATTTTTAAAAATATGCATTATGGAAAGAAGTTGATTTGCAAAAGACATTGCCATTACTTCTGGAGGATTTCCCTGTCCACCGACTAAATTAACAACTCTGCCCTTGGACAGTAAGAAAATTTTTCTGCCATTAATGTGGAAACAATCCAAATATGGGCTAACGGAATAATTCTCTTTTGAATTTGAAATCAGTTTATCTACTTCTATTTCATTGTCGAAATGTCCTGCATTCGCAAGTATGACTCCATATTTCATTCTTTTAAAATGTTTTTCAGTAATTACGTTTTTTTGGCCCGTACATGTTATAAAAATATCTGCATTTTCTACTACTTGATTCATTTTTTTTACGTTGTAACCATTCATGTAAGCTTCTAGAGCTTTAAGTGAATCAACTTCAACAACAGTAACGATTGCCCCCAGCCCTCTAGCTCTTGCTGCAACTCCTCTACCTACATTACCGTATCCGCAGACAACTATATGTTTACCAGCAATAAGAACGTTGGTCAGTCTAATAATTCCTGTTAGTGTACTTTGCCCTGTCCCATATTGATTATCAAATAAGTGCTTTGTACGAGCTTCGTTTACACCAATCACGGGATATCTCAATTTCCCCTGTTCTTCCAGTGCTTTTAGTCTTGTAATTCCTGATGTAGTTTCCTCTGTTCCACCCAATATGTCCTGATTCTTCTTGTGTGCCATAACGTGAAGGTTTGAGCCATCATCTGTAAGTATCTGGGGCTGATATTCTAAAACTTGTCTTAGATTGTCCAGATACTCCTTTTCGGTTTCATCTTTCCATGCCAATACCTTGACTCCTTCTGATGAAAGAAATGCTGCTATGTCTTGTTGTACTGATAAGGGATTTGCTGAACACAGTGCAATCTTAGATCCTAATTTAGTCGCAGCTATTACGAGGACGGATGTTTCTTTTGTAACATGTAATGAAAATCCAAGTCTTAGACCCTTTAACGGCTTGTTGTCAATGTTCTGATTCACAATTTCGTTAATAATACCCATATGAGAACATGCCCACTCCCATGACTTCTTTCCATTGTCAACTAGTCTGCTATATTTCATCTTGCTATACACCAAATCAATATGATATAACTAATTAGTCGTGATCGTCGACACTGAAATAAAGGAACCCAGAAAGTCTTGTAAAATTGATTGTTTCAGATAGTTTTAATTCCCCGTAGTAATCACTGTTTCTGCTGTGCTCAATTCCAAAACAGAGAGTGTAATAATTACAAGTGCACTCCCATATGCAAACGGAGAGATTCATCTTGGTCATATCTCGTCTACTTATCTACCCGCAGATATCTTCCGCAGGTTTCTAAAATTAAATGGAGTGGAGGTATACCACCTCTGTGCATCAGATGATTTCGGAACCCCAGTTCTTATTGAAACTGAAAAAAAGAAAGTAAAACCGGAGGATTATGTTAAATACTGGCATGATAAAGACTTGGAAGATTTTAGTTCAGCCGGAATTGTTTTTGACTCTTTTTCACAAACAAGCTCTGATACAAATAGAAAATTTGTACAGTATGTCTTTGATGTGTTAAGAAAAAAAGATCTTATCTACGAAAAAGTAGTTGTACAGTATTATTGTGAAAATGACTTGAAATTTTTGCCGGATCGCTATGTTGTTGGAAAGTGTCCTTATTGTGGTGCGATTGGACAATATTCAGATCTTTGCGAAAAGTGTGGTAGAATCCCTGAAAAGATTTTGGATCCAAAGTGTGCAATTTGTGGAATCCCCCCGGTTAAAAAACAGAGTAATCATTTTTTCTTTAAACTTTCTAATTTTGAGCATGTTCTTGAAAAATGGTTAAAGGATAACAAATTTCTTCAACAGGATGTAAAGAAATATGTGCTCAACTGGATTGTAGAAGGATTACAAGATTGGGATATAACAAGGGACATTCCTTGGGGGGTTAACATTCCTATGGCAGGTAATGAACAAAAAGATAAAGTGTTCTATGGATGGTTTGATAATCATTTATGTTATATATCTTCGCTCATTGGACTGCTACAAGATATTGATAAGGCAAGAGAAAAATGGAATAATTCCAAAATATATCATTTTATTGGAAAAGATATTGTTTATCATCACTATCTATTTTTGCCAGCAATTAGAATTGGTATAAATCAAGAATACAAATTACCAGATTTCATCCCTACCCGTGGACATCTTATGCTACAAAACAATAAAATTTCCAAGAGCAGAAATTGGTATATTGGATTGAGAGAATTTGTGAATCTTTTTCAAGCTGATTACCTACGATTTTATATTGCATCAATTTGCAGTTATTCTCAAGATGATATCAATTTTGATTGGAATGATTTCGAGAAAAAGATAAACAATGAATTAATAGCAAATATTGGGAATTTTGTAAATCGAACATTGACTTTTATTAAGAAAAATTTTGGTAATATGATACCAAATCCGAATGAGTATGATGAGCTGGATAAAAATGCATTGGGAGAAATAGAACGTATTGGAAATACAGTTGGTGGTTTTATTTTAAGTAACGAGATTGATAAAGCGCTAAAGAAAATTCTGTTTTTTTCTTCAATTTTCAATCAGTACTTTCAGAAGAGAGAGCCGTGGAAAAATCTTGGAAAATCAGGCTCCACACTTTATGTTTCAATCAACGCCGTACGATCATTATCAATATTACTTGCCCCATTCATTCCATTTTCGGCGGAACAAATTTGGAAACAAATATCATTAGAAGGTAACATTCATGAACAGAATTGGGATTCCATTGGAATATTACTCCTGAAACCAGGTCATAGACTAGGGGAAATTGAGCCAATCTTTAAGAAAGTTGACAAAGACAAAATAAAAGAGCAAGTAAATAAATTGAATAGTAGATAGGAATGTCTTGTGGATTAATGATAGGTAGGTTTCAGCCGTTTCACAATGGGCATCTGAAACTCGCCCATCAAATACTAAAAGAATGTGAAGAATTGATAATTGCTGTAGGAAGTTCTCAGTTTAATTACACATTTTCAAATCCATTCACTGCAGGGGAACGAATTTACTATATTCATGATTCTTTAGTAGAATCAAATATTGATCTTAGAAGAGTGTATATTGTACCGATATTGAATTTAGAAAATAATGCAATTTGGGTCCAACATCTAAAATCTATGTTACCCAAGTTTGATTCCATATATTCTGGTAACAAATTTGTACTTGAGCTTCTATCGCATACTTCTGAGATTTTTAGTGTGCGCAATCCAATATTCTACAATAAGAATGACTGTAACGGTACTAATATTAGGATGAACATTGTCATGGACAAAAAGTGGAAAATTTTCGTGCCGAATGCAGTGTATAAAATTATTTCGGATCTCGACGGAATTCAGAGAATAAAAGTCCTTTTTGAAACTCAAAGGGATGGGACGGGCGAAATTAAACAATATCCTGATATTAAATAATTATCTGAGGAAAAGCCATCGGTATGTTCCCATGACAGAGCCATTAAGGGCATGTCCCATATGCAAGCGCTGCGGCGCAAAAAAATTCATAGTAATATCAAACAAGAATGGTATCTTGATTCTGGAATGCAAAAAGTGTTGTGCTAGAATCGAGATATTAGACTAATATCTTATCATACGCTATTTTAATGCAATTAGATAGCATATATATCGATATAGAATATGAGTTAATTATGACTGCAAAAAAATGGTTTGACAATGATGTTTCTTTAGAACCACTCAAGAGCAAGACAATTGGCGTAATAGGCTACGGTATACAAGGTAGAGCACAAGCAAATAATATGAAGGATTCCGGATTGAACGTAATAATTGGATTGTACAAAGAAGGAAAATCATGGAAAATTGCAGAAAATGACGGACATGTAGTTAAAGAAGTAAAACAAGCCTCAAATTTGGCCGACATTATTCACGTTCTAACTCCAGATATGGAACAGGCTAATGTGTATAATAATGAAATAGAACCTGGACTTTCTGAAGGAAAAACCCTGACTTTTTCTCATGGAGCAGCTATACACTGGAAATGGATAATTCCACCCAAAAATATTGACGTAGTAATGGTCGCTCCCAAGGGACCAGGTCAGAGAGTACGAGAATTATTTCAGGAAGGATTTGGTACTCCATCACTTATTGCAGTCTACCAAGATTATTCCAAAAATGCCTTAAATACCGTTCTGGGATTGGCAAAGGCCATAGGAAGCACAAGACCAGGAGTAATTGAGACTACGTTCAAAGAAGAAGTTGAAACAGATTGGTTTGGAGAACAAGTTGATTTGTGCGGTGGTACTCATTCTTTGGTACTCAATGCATTTGAAACTTTAGTTGAAGCAGGTTACCAACCTGAAGTAGCTTATTATGAATGTCTGCATGAATTAAAACTAATAGTAGACTTGATATACAAATATGGAATAACAGGAATGTATAATCGTGTCAGTGAAACCGCAAGGTATGGAGGTCTCACTAGAGGACCAATGGTAATAAACAACAAGGCAAAAGAAAATATGAAGAAAGTGCTAAATGAT
>DATBMS010000067.1:0-12703 GCA_036554685.1 Nitrososphaeraceae archaeon
GAAGCTAGCTTTTTATCCGGATAGAATAATGCCATAAAGAGATAAACAAAGCTTAAACCACCCATCCATAGAGTATAAGCTCGATAAAATACAAAACTACTTAGTAAATCTTCAGGATCAGACAAAGTAGACAATCCGGTAGTGGTAAAACCCGAAACACTTTCAAAGAAACTATTTACAAATAATGTAAAAGGTTCAATTCCATTCCAAAAGGGATTCAAGTATATATATATGGAATACTGCCAAAAAGACTCAAAATTACGAAACTAAGGACTATAAGAATTGACGCCTGTCTCAAGTTCAGAGGTGTTCTTTCTCCATAAGTATTAAGCCCAAATCCTGTCGCTAATAAACAAGTACAACAAAAGAATATTCCAGTAGCTGATGTTACCTGTTCCATAAACGTACTTACAAATGCTGGAACTATCATGAGTATGCCAGCAAATTGTAATACGAATCCAAGATTTCCGATAATAGGTTTCGAATGTTCTCTTACTAGGGCTCTGTATGGTCGAAATGTCTTTTCAAGAACAGACGTCCTTATCACATTAGCTAATGATTCCTGTGTTATTATGCCAAGAATCCGTATATTATCTGTCACCGGGATTCGTTTAATTGTATTGACCCTCATTAGTTCTAATGCGTCCTTTACGGTCGCTTTGGCTGAGATAGTTATAACAGGATATGACATAATAGCTTTTATGAAAATCTGATCCGAATCTTTTCCTGTCATTACAACTTTATCCAAGATATCGCTGTCTGTTATAATGCCACTGAGTTTTCCTTCGTTATTAATAACAATAATTGTCTCAGCGTTTTTTTTATTCATCATTTTTACTGCATCCGCCACGTTTGATTTTTCATCCATTATAACGAATTGCCCATGTATGTAAGAGATTACTGAACGTTCTAGTGGATCAGATGTCATGTGATAATATGAGATGCCATTATTCTTTCTTGTCCTATCAATTATTTTTTTATATGATGATCGGATCCAAGCTAAGAAAGATAGCTATTTTTATTATTGTCTGGTATCTTACGATGTCTTTGTCCAGAACACCATACAACTTATCAAAAAGATTGTATTTATAAATCCCGATTTCATATAGATACTGATAATATTCGTCATCAATTATGTTATTAATGAGAAATTTACTATAATTCCTGTCCAATTTTTAGAATATGTAATATGGTGAGCCTTAATAGAATATAAAGATCATGTAATTTGATTTCTTAAATTATTACAATGATTTAATACCTATAGAACTAATAGGTAATGTTCATTATCTAGATCATTCATTTGCTTAGATATTCTATTCAAAAGAAACCATCAGAAGATAAGTGAAAGTACGAAATTACCTGCAGTTAGTAAAGAAACTAAGGATAAAATGATAATAGGATGTAAATCAGACGCAAGTAAGAAATACAAGGACGGAATGACGGGGAATTGAAAACCCCCAATCACAACCAGGATACAGAGGAACCGACTAATTTTCTCAAAAAAGTTTGAGGTTAAATTATAGCCTGTGACTATTTTTTATCTAGACTTGCTTCTTCACACTTTGATAGAGTTTCCTAAGTTGTTTGTAATGAGATGAATCTCGTTCGTTTACTGAGCCTGATTTCAAAAAAATTTCTTCATAATAACTGATTATCATAGGTTTGATGTATTCAATTATTTTTTTGTCAGTAATTATTCTTTCGTTGATCGTAAATGAAAGCCAGTCTAGGCTATTGAATATGCGAATATACCATGAATTTCTAACGTCATCAAATTGAGATCCTGAAGGTATTTTTGCCAATTCACGATCCGCATCTCTGAGTTCATTCATGACATCGCCTAATGATGTGATTTGATCTAGTTTCTTAGAGCGCTGAAATGTGACAATGGTGTAAAATAATGTTATTGCATATATTGCGGCGACAATAATTTGAATAAATTCTGAAGCTATTGTCATGAATGGATTTACTAACATCGTAAGATTTTAGGGTTAGGTTTATCAAAATACATTGCTGAGCAACATATTAAAACAGCAAATGAATACCCCTTCGATGATTATCAAAGACCTCATTTTTGCTCTTATCTTATTCAAGTAATTTTGCAGCATTGTCTTCAATGCTACCATTTGACCTCTTCAGAAATAGCAAAGACATAACGGACTGCCTACTTACTCAATGTTGAAATAATTATAGCGCTTCTATTTTGTATGTTAAGTGACTGAAGCCGATCTAAGTCTACAACACAAATTGTGAAATAGTCAACATCAAGAATATTTATTGTTTGATTCAAGTACGAAATAGAATAAGGCATCATCAACTTACTGCGACAAGTTTTGTTTTATATTGATCTATGCAATGAAATATGGGAGAATGCATCTTGTTTGGTTCGCTGTGGATGGAACGGCAAACTACATTTGCAAGGATATCAATTCTATAATATACAGTATATCTATAAGGATTTGACAATTCTCTTACTCCACAAACAGGCAAGTTTGTAAATTGACTGTTTTCTCCTTCTTAACTGTTGTATGTTCTGTACTACTTCTGGTTTGTCTTTTCTTAGATTCCAACTTAGAATTATTCAATCCATCTGAAGAATCTAGCTAGGACTGAGATTATATATTACAGTCCATTCGCGCAGTGGATGGATCTTGTTTTTATGGCCTTCTCATAGAAATTGAGATACTTATAATATGATCTCTGTTTATTCTTGGGAAGGGCATACTGTTGTGAAACTTGGAAAGGCTTTTTAAGATTATTTTAGTGTTGGTCTCCTAACTCTTGCTTGGATTAACTTCTATCTACATCGCTTTCAGGCACTCATTTATGATGTTGCTTTGATCCAACCAAAAAAGTATAATTAGAAATATCATATAACATATAAGGCGTTTTATATGGCAACATCAGATCTCAGGAAGGATCATCTATTTGTAAAAAGATTAGGGAAAGTAATACAGAAATGTTCAGATAAGATTTATGCTGACGAAGATAGTGATATTTTACTTGAAGATCTTGAGATAGTTTCAGTAGTTATGGAAGAACTTATTGATGCATTTCATCATGGTAAGGAGGAGAAAGCGTATTTCCCAAGTACTCAAAATAAGAATAGCTTTTCAGAAGATATTAGAAAGTTTTTGATAGAACATGAACTTGGAAGAAGAATAGCAGGAATGTTCAAGAGAGAGTTGTTAAATTGGAGGAAATGTATCATTGAAGGGAAACAGATTGACTCAAAAGAACCTATAGCTAGGTTTCTTAAATCATATGCTGTTTTTATTATAGACCATCTAGAAAAGGAAGACAAATTCTTTGATATCATAGAAAGTAAAGATGTTATATCCATTGATGAAGATAAAGCGATAAGGAATCATTATGAGTTATGCAAAAATAAAAGTGGTGGACAGGCAAGAATAGAAGAACTCTTAAGGCTACTTGAGTATCTTGAACGCAGAGATTGGATGAAATAAGAGTATGTGAATGATAATATGTTAAATAAATCTTATTATAGTATAAATAGTTGATTATATTTGTACTTTATGAATTCGATGTATTTAAGTTCTATGTAACACAGTTTGAATGCGTTTCTTATAGAAAATATATATGCATAGAATAGCAGAATTTATGAAGATGTACAAAGAACCAATAGAAATCGACCTGTAATTCAAGAAATAGTGGCGCTTTTGTATCAATACTGAACTATTATCATAATTTTTAATTTGGGTATTAATACTTGTTGAAGTCAGAAATTGGAAATGACTACGAAATTGTGAAAATAAGGTATTTGGCAATAGCAGGCCTAAAGTGAAGTAATGTTAATAAATTATGAATACTCTTATCACTAAATTTAGAAACCTAAACTTTATTTGAAATTATAATGCAATTTGTGTACCCGAATTTCAATATCAATAATATCATTTACATAAGAGAAAATATATTATTTGACATCATTAATTAATGTCGTTAGCAAGTAACAATGTACATGTTTTAGTTGCTGGTGGTGGATATGCTGGTATTCAAACTGCCCTGGGATTGGAACAACTACTTAAAAAAAAGAATGATCCAATGATTCAGTTAGTTGATAAAAACATATATCATACATTACTACCAAGTCTGCCAGAAATCATATCTAAACGTGGATTCTCAATTATTTATTACAAAGATATTATCCGGGGTAAAAAAATTGATTTTATTCAAACTAATATCGTTGATATGGATCTAGATAAAAAATTGGTTTATACTGTTAATCCTTCATATCGGCTAGAATATGATTTCTTAGTTCTATCATTGGGTAGCAGACCATTCTTGCCTAATATCCCTGGACTTCGAGAATATTCATTTCAATTCAATAGTGTAGAAAATGCAAAAAGGATTGCCGAAAAACTGTCATCAAAAGATATGATTGATCCAGTAGAAAATACAAACATAATCATCGGAGGCGGGGGAGCGACTGGAGTTGAAGTTGCTGGTGAAATTGCATCTTTAATTAAAAAGAGGAATCGACTAGCTTGTAACATTAAAGTTATACTAATATCATCAGACTTATTAGTTGGTTTTCCTGCTCGTACCAAAAATTGGGTACGAGCATATCTTGAGGCCTTAGATGTTGATTTATTACTAGGCGACGAGTACTATATCACGGAAGTCAAACCAGATCTGGTATGCCTAAAGAATGGTAAGGCTATAAAAACTACGATGCTAATTTGGGCAGGAGGCGTCACTGCTCTACCTCTTCCTCAACAAATTGGACTCAAAACAGGTTACAACGGAAGAGTAGTAGTCAATAAATTTCTGCAAGCAGAGGGACGAAAGAATGTCTTCGTATTAGGTGATGCTGCGCTTATAATTAACAATAAAGGATATCCAGTACCAACAACAGCATATTTTGCAGAACAACATGGAAAAATTGCTGCACAAAATATTTATTCTATGATAAAAGAACAAGGGCGTACCATGAAAGAGTACAATATTAAAAACCTTTGGCTAGATGATTTCGCAATTTCAATAGGATCCGATTTAGCAGTTTCAAGGATAAGAGGACTAGATCTATATGGGTATTCTGCAAGTAAAGTAAAGAAATTGATCAAAATGAAATATCTAAAAGATATTAAAAAGTAAGGATGCTAGACTCCTAACTAGATCAAATTAAGATGAAAGCATGAAAACCTCTCTTAACTTTCCACTTTCTGTCTGAATTAATCTGTTAATCCGACTAATTCGTAATTTCTAATAATATAACTCCAATACTTATAGTTAATTTATTATAGATGCAGATAATTGTGATGTTTATGATGTTGAATAGCTATCTAAAATTTTAGTTCGAACTAGAATCCATAATTGAAATCTAATTTACCGATTCAATACGAAATGTTTCATTTTTATTTTAATACATATACTGAAATTACCTCTATAATCTGATGATAAAGATTATTACTGAAATTATGTATGAAATAAATAGATGCAAATATTAACTAGAACTATTTTTTTAAGATCCGAAGGTGAAGGAGATATAATTGATATCACTCCAGAAACTTCTAAGATACTTAGTCAGTCAAAACTTAAAGATGGCATCGTTACTATTTTTATATCGGGTTCAACTGCTGCTGTAACAACAATAGAATATGAACCAGGATTAAGACAAGATTTTCCTAATATGCTGTCTAGAATAGTGCCTGAAAACATTGAATATCAGCATGAAAATATGTGGCATGACGGTAATGGACACTCTCATGTAAAAGCATCTTTGATTGGTCCAAGTCTGAGTATTCCATTCAATGACGGTACTTTAATGTTAGGAACTTGGCAACAAATAGTCGTTTTGGAGATGGATATTAACAAAAGAGAACGAAATGTGATACTTCAGATAATGGGGGAATAATGTCTTTTCAAAAAAACTATCAGGATAAAATAGCATATCTATCAACTTTAAAATCACGATGGCTACAGTAATTAATGCTCTTTCTAAATGTTGTTCGAAATAACTCGTCTTTATAATATCTAATAGTCTAATTTTGGGGGGTTGTAGTCTGGTTTTCTTAATCAAGTAATTAGAAATTGATTTAGGAAAGTAGACAGTCTGGCGCCTGCCAGTAATATAATCAATGAATGAAACAATATTTTTATGCTGTTATATAAATTGCTAGTATGATGTTTGATACAATACTTGCGAGATGAGTACATTCCGCGCATAATACACACCCCTATAGGTTTGCCGCACAATGTGTAAACATCCCTGTAAATAGATTGATGCAGTGTTTCACCGTGAAACTCACTTCTATTCAGATGCAATATATGTTAACTTATTTTACTACTACAATAAAACTAATTTATCTAACACGGTTAAATTATCAAATATTGACCAACAATGATTTAATACGGAAAGAAATTCTTTTAGCTCTCGACCTCCTGCTGTTACAATAATAGCAATTCTGGTTATTATCACTGGCATAGTTGCTATCACTGGCGGACTTGTTCTTTTGGGCGTTGCGGCGCTTGTTCCTGAATTAAGTATAATATTTATTTCGATAGGTGGTGTTCTAGTAGCAATAGGGATCGGATATCTGGCTGTTAGTTATGGCTTGTTTAAAGGTAAAGGATGGGCCTGGTCAATTACATTAATTCTATCTTATATAGGAATTGTAATTGCTATTATCTCAATTTTGAGCGGAAACTTCGTACCAATAATAAACCTGGCAATCAATATAGCAATTGTGTACTTTTTGTATAGACCTCAAGTTAAAGCATTTTTCGGAAAACCGCCTAGCGCAAAAATCTAGTCTTATCATGTAAGCCAATTTTCGCCGACTCACTACCTTATTTATACAAGTCCAATCTGATTGGAACTAGAATAAATAATTAATTTATTTATGTGTCATTTTCAGCGGCTAGGTAGGATTGATTTTGGATCAGGATTATAATGGGTCATTGACTAAACAAGATAAATTATTGTTCTTCGTAAGCAAAGTTCATGGTTACCCCTAAGATATTGACTAGAAAATGTACAGAGTGCCGTGATGGAATGATGGAGGGCGAACTTCAAGCCATACCAAATGAAATACCATTATCGTCATACCAAAAAATAGTTCCGTTTAACTATATGCCAGAAATCATGAAGAAACATCATTTCTACAAAATATTTATTTGTAACAACTGCGGTTATCTGAAGATATTTTTTAGCTAACTTCTTCAATCTGTCATCTATCAATATAGTATGGCTTCACCATTTTTAACTAATATTAGGTTAAACAATTCCAATTCTCTTGTTTAGCCAATCACTTGATTGATCTCAACACAGTATCATATTCATTTATGGAACCCAAATCGTTTGAGAAAGAAATTAATTAAATTCCAGGATATCGAAGATGAAATCAGCGCTCAATGCTCATCTACAAAATAAAGATCGACTTCTTAATAGCCTAGTTTCATAACGATCTACAGAATCATATATCTTTTCCACATACTGGGAGTAATTGCAGCAAAAGCTGAAGTGCTGCTAGATGCCAAAGAGCTTGGGAGAATATGAGAAGATTTATCTGATGCCCATTCTATACCTAAATTTGATTATGCCAGAAGTCAGTAGAACATTCTATAGCCCAAAAGATGTTGATGTAGAGATTTCAGAGATTAAAGACGGAATATACAGAATTTCAGGGATGGTAGACATGTATGGAATCACTTTCAATCAGTTTTTAATTGACGATGAACAACCAATGCTAATTCATACGGGTCCAGTTGGAATGTACAAAAAAATAGAGGAAAAAGTAAAAGAAGTTATTCCGCTGCAAAAGCTGGCCTACGTATCGTTTTTACACTTCGAAAGTGATGAGTGGGGAGGAATGGCGTTTCTAGATTCTGCTGAAGCAAAATTAGTATGTAGCGATTTAAGTTCTAAGTTGAATCTAGCAGGATGGCATGGTATGTCTGCAGACCATGTTTCTTTTTGGGACAATGAAACTTTAAACACTGGCAAAAGGCAGTTTAGATTTATTATGACTCCACATGTTCACCATTGGGACAGCATGATGATATATGAAGAGACTACAAAGTCGCTATTTCCATCTGACTTGTTTATTCAACCTGGTAATAACAAACCAGTCATATCCGAAGACTTGTCAGAAAGCATGATTGCTTTTTATCGAGCCATAGGAATATTTGCTAGTGAAGAACCAGTAAGACGTACTACAAGAAGACTAATAGATCTGTCTCCTAATATGGTATACCCCATGCATGGCTCATGTATTGATAGTTCCGCTTTTTCAAAGTATACAGATGCAATAATAAAAAATAATTTTGCTTATAATGGCATGTTGTTAGGTCAAAAGTTGGAAGACATAGGTTAATCATAAAAGATCATAATTTAGAGTGCAGACTTCAAAAACCGATCAAATTCAATTCAATCGGACTTGATAAGTCTATTAATATACAATTAGTTACTTTTGCTAATTATACACATGTAATAAGAAGCTATAACTCTTAGAAGAATACATTAATTAATCGAATTTTGAATGCAGCTCTATAATCTCGTTACATTGCGGGCTCTTCTTTTGGCTCTGATACACACAAATATTATGGAATGTTATCAAAAACCAATAGCTAAAACGATGGACAAATAATTGACCAAATCGGAGTGAGTAGCGGTTTTGCGGATGGTTAATTTGTCTATGACATTAACAATTACAAAATGATTGATTGTACCCTCATGATCAGAGTGTCTAAAATTGTACATCAACTGAAAGCTTTTTCTATTTCAACCTATTAACACGAATTTAATAGACTAATGCGCCAAATCAAGCTCCAACTAGCTACCGCATATTTGGGACTAGCCAGCGATAAGAAACTTTTCACACTTATGCTAGTCGTGATAGTTACCATCACGATTGATTCACAAATTGGTTATATTGCTGATTTTATACCTGAACAATTGTCATCAGGTACTGGGATCACTATATTCATCGCTATTGCGGCAATATTTGTTGTAACACAGCACCTTATTTTATGGTATGTCAAGCACCTAATCAAAGAAACCAAAGACAAAGTATCACATCTGAGGCTATTGCAATTAGGAGTATCTGTTGGACAGTATATACTTTTAGCTGTGATAGCTCTTATTATCCCGCAGATTTTATTAATACATGAATACAGCATCATAACTCTTTATGTCACTTATGCAATCAGCTACGGACTCTGGATCATAATTTTGGCTTTCTTGGCCGCGGCTTTTTTCTCTTGGTACAGACATTCCAATAAAGATATTATGATATTAATACTCGCCCTATCTATGATCGCATATGCAATTAATGGAATAGCTGGTCTGGCAGAATATTCTGATATGCTAATTCAGCAGAAGCCAATAGTAACATCTGAAGATATTGCGTATTTTCCGGACTTCAGTATTGAGTCAATCGGAAGCCAGATTGGATTGGTCAATCATGTAGCTTCTACAGCAGCATATATTCTCACTTGGATTGGAACTGTCAAGATGCTATATCCATATATCAAAAAATTGGGCAAGTTCAAGTTCTGGATCATTATGGGAGTAGCTATGGCATATTATCTTATTGAGTACCCTCTTTTTGTCTTAGGATACTTTACTCCATCGGAAGATACTGATGCGATGACGAATATTCTTATTTTTTCAACGGCTGCACTTCTGTCAGGAATCATATTTGGGGCAGCATTCTTATCCGTTGCAAGAACCCTACGAAAAGATAGTAGTCTCAGAAAACATATGATAATTGCAGCTTACGGATTTGTTCTTTTTTACATTGCAGGCTCTGCTAGTGCTGCTCAGGCAGCGTATCCACCTTATGGAATTGTTTCCGTCTCGTTTATCGGATTATCTTGCTATTTAATATACATAGGTTTATACTCTTCAGCAGTTACTGTATCTCAAGATACTACACTGCGACTCTCCATTAGAAAGTCTATAACTGATCAAACAAAGTTTTTGGATAGTATAGGATCAGCTCATATGGAACAAGAGTTACAATCAACTGTTTTAAAGATTGCAAAGAAGCATGCAGATGTATTAACTGAAAAGACTGGAGTTGAAGCTTCGATGACGGAGGGTGACATCAAAGAGTATATGGCAATGGTGATGGATGAAATCCATAAATCATGACATGCATCATATCCATTCTACTCATCTGTTGATTCTCCAATACTTCCGTTAGTCACTATCTTCTGAATGCCCGTATTTGTATAAAAAACAGCTGCATTCTAGCAAAATAAATGCTTTAACACTACCACCTGTTCCTGTAAAGAATGCAGCCGGATGAATCGCGCAGTATTACGGTGATAGCTGACCCTCGGCTAGTGGCATATTACAATGGAGACGCCGACCAGTGGCACATCACCATAAGGGATGTACCAAATAGGGCTTGGCAGAGCCGCATATATTCTATTTCATAGTATTATCATACTTTCAAATATTGTATTAAACCTAAAGTCGCGCATTTAAAGGCATTTGTAATCCACATATAACCAAGATCACTTACTTTTTATATTTTTATAGAATCGATCATTAAATTCCAATAATAGCGCATTTGTACGATCATCATTTTTTCTCATATAATAATAAAGTTCTTCAGTAGCTGCATGATAATCGATACCAATATTCTGCGCGATCTCTAAAGCAATCGCAGAAATCACCAGTTTGCGAAGAACAAGATCATGCCCATAGTTTATGAAATCATATGATATCTCTTCGAGAAAGTTCTTAAAGTTTGATTCAATATAACGGTCTTTTACATCACGATTTTTTAATGCAAATGGAATAGCCATATTCCTTCGTTTCATATGAATATTTTCTACCATTTCTATAAAAGAATCATTCAATTGTTGGTCATGAAAAAGGATCTGGGATAACAGATCGGAAGCGCGTGATTCACTTATTTGCATCTTATCAATTAAAGTGAATAAAACATGACATGCGGCACAGCTATCTTGTCTAACTTTAGAAGGATTATCACGTACATTTTGTATTTCTCCAAGAATTATTTCTTTAGCCTCTAGCTCATTTTCATTTTCGGGGTCCATTATTACTCGATCTTCTCATGCCTATTAATTAATAAATGATATATAGAAATATATTGTTAAGATCGCCATCTTTTTGTATTATGCTGTAACTGAAGAATAAAATGACGTGTTACATGTATTTTAATAAATCAACAAAAATGATTGCTAACAGAAAATTACTATATTTTGGAGCAGCAGCCTGTAGCGGGATCGCTGGGATCTTACATCTTATTGCTACAGAAGTGTTTCAGGTTGCATACATTGGGATGACGGCTGTAATTATAGCTAAGGAAAGAGTTGGCAAACCTCAAATGATCAAAGAGAAGAGTTGAGCTTATTTATTCTTTTGTATGTAGATTCAAAGACCAAGATCAATTAGCAGAAGTCAGGCCAATTAGTAGTTAGTCTAACTAAAAAAATTCGAGACAAACCGTAAGATCCTGGATCTAGAGAAACGAGTCGCGGAACTGGAGAAACAAGTATTGAAAGTAGAGACAAATATTCAGGATCTAGAGAAACGAATCATAGAATTTAAGAGGTAACAGCCTGAACCTGCAAAAGAAGACCTAGAATTTAAAACATGATTATGTCTCTCCTTTTTTTTATTTTTCTGTATATATCATCCTTTAATTTTTGGTTTGACAGGTGTTATTTCTTGATAGTATACTGTTATGTTTGGTTGGTTGTCCAGTATATTTAATAGAGATGGTTATTATCCATCATAATTGAAAGATGAGAGAGATGCCTAATCGTAATCGTAATCGTAGAGAAGAAAAAGTAAATCATATTTTACAAGCTTCATTGAAAGTACTTGCTACTAAAGGTTATGAAAATGCTACTATAGCTGATATATCTAATGCTGCTCATGTTAGCAGAGGGATTTTACATTATTATTTCACAGATAAGGAAGATCTAGTAAGTAAGGCATTAGCAAAGAGTTCTAGCAGCCTTATACAATCTTCTTTGGTGGGAATCAAAGGAAATTCTGCAGAAGAAGTAGTAGATGAGATATTGAATAGATACCTAGTGAATTTACAACAACATCCTGAATTTTATGCTTTTCTATTTGAAATGTGGTGTGCCAGTAGGCGCAGTAAAAAGATAAAAAGTGAATTAGAAGGCTGTATTGAGAAAGTAGTAATCTCTATTGAAAAATTGTTAGAGAATATAGGGAATAATAGTAGTATGTTAATGTCTAGTCATGATGAATCTAAAGAGATAGCAAAGGCTTTTCTTGCATTATCTGATGGTATCGCTTTCCATCTTCTGATAAATCATTCCGAGAATTTGAAGAATAAAAAATTTTGGTTGCTGATAAAAAATATGATGTTAGCTGTTTTGAAGAGACGATGATGTAAACCTCAATATACGTTTTGCATCCCTCTTCGACTCAAATTATTGAAGCAGATATATGTACCGAGCTAGCTATTAGGAAGGTAAAGTTCGCACTCACTAAATTTCTCTTATTTCAAGTTTTGTTGTAACTGTATTTTCTAGCTCAACAAAATACTAAAATACTGACTCAAATTGTATATATTTAGTATTATTACCGATTTCAATTTCAAGTGCAATCTACTGTGTAGAATCGCTGGCTTTTGTTGCATTTAAAATTAATTCAGCAATCTCATCTGGATGTGATATAAGTGATGCGTGACTAGAGTTTAGTGATAGAATAGTAGCATTCATTCTT
>DATBMS010000035.1:0-2867 GCA_036554685.1 Nitrososphaeraceae archaeon
TTATTAGTTGAATTCTTATTATAATATCCCTAAGACTAGATCGAAGGATAGTTAAATTCAAACGTTGATATTAATCTGACTGATTATCAGGACTTTATCTACTTATCCCTACTAAATTTTTTGATCACCTTACATGTCATAAACCATAAATAGGAATTTGTGGAGGACAGCCTGCGATGATAATAAATTCTAACAAAATGGGGATTAGTGTAAAGGATGCAGAAATAAGTAAACTAGTGTATGGAATACCGTCTCTAAAAAATTCACCTCCATAAATCCATATGACGGCGGAAAATTCACATTCTGTTTTGCGAGATTTTTCTGCAAACATGACAAAATTTAATGACACCTTGAAAGAACAAATTATTAAAAAGAAAAAAGCAAAAATGTACATTGCTTGACATCTTAATTCTAAAGTTCATTTGTATGAAGGATAAAATAAGTAACTCTACAGTTGTTAATAATAATTAGAACACACTATTCCTAAAATAGGAAATAATAACTTTAACTAAAACAAATTAATGTTGATGGCATGGGCCAGGTAATACATCATGGCCAATTGTCTAGTTCAAAGTTCATTATGATCAAATAGGTTAAAAAGGCAGGCAAAAGTTAAGTTTATTAGCACTTTTCAGACAGAAATTAACATTTTATACTCTAATTAAAGATCGCTAAGATAATATCTAGGCAAAAAATTTAAGACTAATACGGTGGTGTTTTTTGATGGGCAAACATATCTTGTTAGAAGCGATTAGAAAAGGATGGTGAGAGGGATTAGGCAACGAGACTATAGGGAAGAAGGCGACGTATCTATTTATTGAAAGTACTATTGGGACAGTAGCTGGGTATGTTTTATGGCTTTTTCTGTCTAGTTTAACCACTCCAAATGTCATTGGAGTTGCCTCAACCGTAGTTTCCCTAAGTATTATTTTTTCACAGATAATAGATCTGGCAGTTCCTACTGGCAGTACTCGTTTCCTAGGAAAGAGCTTTTCAGAAGGAAATGCAGCGGATACACAAGTCTTCATTAAAGGTTCTTTATTTATTGTGTGCTCAAGTATAATAATCAGCAGTATACTGATATTGGTATTTAAAGGATCATTAACTCCTGGCTTTGGACTTGATCTAACCGTTATACTGATTCTCTTAATAGGAATATCAGTTATCGTTAATTTATTGCGTAATATACTGATTGCCTCACTCAAAATTAAATCGTTGCCTAAAATAATGGTCATCAGCTCTCTAATTAGAATTGTCCTAGCAATTTTACTGGTCCTATTTGGTACCGGTGCAGCAGGCATCACTTTAGGATATTTGATTGGTTTCGCGTCGGCAACAATTCTCCTATCATTTACCTTAGTAACAAGCCTAATTCCAGTTAAGAGACATTCAACAATATCGTTATTCCAAAGCTGCAAAAGTATCTTGGTCGCAAGTGTCCCCAGCTGGATACCAAGAGTATTGGCGGTGGTTGGGGCACATCTTGGAACGGTAGTGGTATTTGGAACCCATGGTGCAAATCAAGCTGGCTCCTACTTCATAGCAATGGCAATATTCTATGCAATTGATGCAATAAAGAACTCATTATTCTCCGTAGCATTTCCAATAGTAAGTGCTATGGACGATGAACGAAAAAGGTTTGTATGGCGAATAATAAAAATGAGCTTAATTGTGTCTTTACCAATATCTTTTACTGCAATTGTATACTCAAGTGAAATATTGGGACTAATAGGACCTAACTATGTTCAGGCTTCGATACCGTTGAAGATTATATTATTATCAATATTACCTCTTACATTGCTCATGGGAATTAGCACATTGGTTTACTCGTATGGTAACTATTGGCAAGTTTTTGCTATGGGTCTAGGTTTGAATGTTCCGAGGGTATTGTTCTATTTTACAATCGTGCCCTCATTTGGAAGTATAGGCGCCGCTTTAGCATTTACCACAGGATCTTTAATTGGAGTTATTGTGTCTATTATCATAGCCAGAAGAATAGGGATGATGATACTTTGGAAGGAACTTGGCTTAATATTTGTGATTCCATCTTCAATTGCATTTACTTTGGGTTATTTCAATCTAACGTATATAATAGGAATTCCAATCATACTATCCCTCTCTGTACTACTCATGATCGCTTCACGGGTTTTATCTAGATCAGAAGTAAGAGAGTCATTAGAGATACTGCCAGATCGTGTTGGAAAACCTCTAATTAATATTTTGAATAAATTTTAAGTGGATGAACTGCAAATATAGTCCAAGGTCATAAACTTGCAAATTGCATGATTCTCAAAATCAGAAGGGATAAAAATCATTATTTAGTGGCTAAAATTAGATTTGATTGTGTCTATGCTTAATTATTACCAATATCAAAAATTTAACTTATCTTGATTTTGGCTTCGTTGACAACTTTCGAAAATCTTTAATATCATGGATTTTAAAAAATGAAGGGATCATTCCTGTACTTTTTTATATTCCACATAGTATGTTACATCGAGGCAGAAATTCCTCTGAGAGGTCACATATCAATTGATTTACAATTCGGTCCTGAAAAATTCATCTGAGATTAATTTGGCTAGGAAGCGACTAGAGGAACTGGGACTGTTCCCCCATCATGGATTGCAGAAATCCTGGGATACTAATAGAATGATTGAAATAATCAATCAAGCTGATCGTGATTGTAACATACTGGATGTTGGATGTCACGGTTCTCCTATCCTTCCAATGTTAAAGATACTTGGGTTTACAAAACTTTATGGCTGTGACTTTATGATAAAACCGCGACGTAGCCCAACACTTGTCAAGTTAATAGTTAATATTGTGTATCGGTTTTATAAGAGAGAATACCTTCCAATTGTGCAAATGTA
>DATBMS010000016.1:0-3790 GCA_036554685.1 Nitrososphaeraceae archaeon
GCCCTAGAACTTGATGATAAGCTAAGCAAAACTGATCCAAACTCATACCCGACAAGTTTTGATGGTGAAAGATTGATTGAGTTAACACATTATCCATTGAAAAAAAGGCCATCCGTTATCGAAGCATTCAAAATTAGTCAACATTTTGATATTCCATTTTTTCCTGGATATGTTTTTTATTGGAGTGCTTTAACAGAAGACGAATTTAGGAGTCTAATAATCAACTTACTGGAGCACAAAGACATAATAAAAAACACTAATGAAAAGCTCTTTACTAATGATTCTAGAATAAAGGAAATTTTTGAAAAACTTGGGATATCCCATTCGCTTTGTCTTGACAAAACTAAAATAAGAATTGATGATCCTGATCAACTTTACATTCTAACTATGTTGACTGCAAGATGCCTGGAATATGGATCTGATCTTGATTCATTCTTAAGATCAACAATTCCCTCCGACTTTGATCCGAATTTTATTAAAACACATATTTTAGATCGTGTTTCTAAGTTACTAAAGATTAGTATAAAAGAAAAATTCTCTTCTTCAATTGCTGTTCGTGTGGGACGGCCGGAAAAAGCAGCGGATAGAAAAATGAAACCTCCCGTTCATGTCCTATTCCCGATAGGTACCAATGGTGGTCCAACTAGAGATATTCTAAAAGCAATGCAAAAACCACTTTATATTGAAATTGCAAACAGAGTTTGTATCAATTGTAAATCGCCGTCAATTTCTGTTTGTTGTCAAGATTGTAGCTCTAATACTCCTATTAGAATAATGTGTTCCAGCTGCAAGTACGAAGCTAATGGTGATGAATCAACTGAAGTTTGCCCTGTTTGCGGAAATCGATTAAAAACACATTCACCAACAAGCTATCCTCTCAAACTTGCAGTTGAAAAAGCAAAGAAGCATCTTAGCATACAACCATTCGAGCCCTTAAAAGGAGTTAAGGCCTTAATGGGTAAGAATAGATGCGCAGAACCTCTAGAAAAGGGAATTCTTAGACAGAAACACAATCTCTATACATTCAAGGATGGAACCATACGTTTTGACGCAACAAATGAACCTCTCACTCACTTCAAACCAAAATGGATCAAAACAGATATTGCAAAACTAAAGGTTCTCGGATATCTAAAAGATCATAAAGGTAATGAATTGGAATCACCAGATCAACTAATAGAACTTTTCATACAGGATATAATAATACCAATTCATGCTGCAGAGCACCTAGTAAAAATTGCTCAGTTTGTAGATGAAGAATTGACTCGATTTTATGGGATTGAAGCGTTTTACAAGATGAATTCAATAGATGACCTGATCGGACACTTAGTTGTTGGTTTAGCACCACATACATCTGTAGGAATAATTGGTAGAGTTATCGGATTTGTCAATTCTCAAGTATGCCTTGGTTCACCAATCTGGCATTCTGCCAAACGAAGAGATTGTGATGGTGATGCAGATTCTATAATGTTACTAATGGATATCTTTCTAAATTTTTCAAAGGAATATCTACCCGATAGAATTGGTGGATTAATGGACGCACCATTACTTATCCAACCTCTAGTATTTCCACACGAAGTTCAGAGACAAGCGCATAACATAGATGTTGATGAAAAATATCCATTGGATTTCTATAGATCTTCATGGGATATGGAAAAGACCAATGTAATCGATAATATTGATCTTGTCAAAAAGCGTCTGGGACAACCAAATCAATTCTTTGATTATAAATTTACTCATTTTACGGATAATATCATGTTGGATGTATCACAAAGCTTGTATTCTACCTTAAACACGATGGAAGAAAAGTTAAAGATGCAAATAACTACTGCCAAATTAATTAATGCTGTTGATGCTGACGAGGTAATGGCAATGGTCCTAACAACTCATATCCTACCTGATATCATGGGAAATTTGAGAGCCTATTCATCACAATCATTTCGGTGTACTAAATGTGGACAAAAATACAGAAGGATGCCATTAGTTGGTAAGTGCCTTGAATGCCAAAATGAATTATTACAAACTGTATCACGAGGATCCGTTGAAAAGTATGTCCAAACGGCACTAAATATTTGCTCAGAATTCAAGATAAACGAATATCTGACTAGCAGAATAGACACACTGCAAGCGGAATTAAATTTATTGTTTAGACAGGATGTAAAGGATCAACACACAATTATTGATTTCATATAAACTACAAATTGGTCCTTACAAATTTTAGATATCTTGCTAATTGGCAATTATCTAAAAATTATAATTTTGACATAAAAATTCACAGAAATTGAATATTTTTCTATAAATGACAGGTACTGAAATAATAATCAGAAAATCATACAATTAGAATATAAAAGACTTGATTGATAATTTGCAAATATGCTCCTAATAGCTGGTGAAAGCGTCCTTTGAGGCACAAAACACCTCACATTGCAATCTTTGATACTTTTAAAACAAAGAAAAATAAATTCACTGGTGAGGCTAAAAGACAAAGGGGTATTATAACTCATCTGGCAATGGAAAAAAATCCCGAATTAAAAACTCGTACTGCCATTGCACACGCAATTGCAAAAAGTAATGGTATTCTTTGGCAGAATATCTATTCTGGAATATTCAAGGATCTCGATGAAGTGTTGATACCCTCCGGTGTGGTTAAAGAAGCAGGTCGTCTGCCACTAAGGCGTGGACCAAAGGCACTTCAATTAGAAGGAGTTCCATTCTATGAATTGACAGAAACAGGAATCTTAGTTGCATCGTCTATTGAAGAATTGGGAAATATCAGAACGACAATACTCGAGTCCTACTTCAATAATATGAATAGTAGTATTTCTGGTAATGATGTCATGAAAAAAAGTATTTTACTTTTATTAAAAACAATACCCTCGTTTGTAATTAAAATTATTAGTGCATATATTTATGCTTACACTACTGGAGGAATCGATACGATAACCCCAATAACTATTGATAAATTTCGTTCTGTTTTAAAAGAACAGATATCTATAGAAAAGGAATTTATTGAATCCTACGATGTACTATCTCAAAACCAAAAGCTACTCTTAAAAGATTTTTTCAAGATAATAGGTTAATTCAACTAAATAATATTCACAAAATCCACATCCCTCAATCATCATGCTTTTTCCTTATGTTACTGTTCAAACAAACGCTTATAATTTACCAGATCACTAAAAGATGTAATATTTATGGCCGACATGAAGATCGTTTTTCTTGGAACATCCGCAGCTATTCCCACTGAAAAAAGGTGCTTATCATCTATAGTGGTTAAAAGGGGAGGGGAATTATTGATTTTTGATGTAGGTGAAGGAATGCAAAAGAATTTTCTTCAATCAAAATTGGGAATAAATAAGAAAATGAAGATTTTCATAACTCATTTGCATATTGACCATTGTTTAGGACTAATAGGCTTTTTCCAAACGATGTCACTTTTGGGACGCACAAAAAAAATTGATGTTTATGGTGAACCCAGATTGAGAGAGTTTATTCATGAGAATTTTCGAATTATCAATATTGGATTAGCGTTTGAAATAGATATTCACACAATTGAGGAGAAAGGAGTAATCGCATCTGAAGATGATTACCAGATTAGCTGTTGTAATGCTGACCACTCAATACCTGCATTTTCCTTTTGCATTACTGAACATCCTAGACCAGGAATATTTGATGTTGCGAAAGCATCCAAACTCTCCATTCCAAAAGGAGAATTGTATCGAAAGTTACAACAGGGTGAAGACGTATTTGTTGATGGAAAGTTAATAAAATCAAATGAAGTAGTCGGTCCCAA
>DATBMS010000003.1:0-3078 GCA_036554685.1 Nitrososphaeraceae archaeon
CAGAATCGGTTGAATAGAACAAAGTATGACCAGAGAAAAATAAAATTAGTAATAGACATGATGAAGAAAAATCAACATAAGAAAGAGGATATGCCCATCTGCAATCCTTTTTAGTATCTCGTACTTTTTTTAAATTTAAGCCTGGATCATTCCACTCTTAATCCATAGACAAGATAGATTACGAACTTATAGTCTTCTGTATGGTAAGGGGCTTATTTCGGCCAGTCCCGTATTTGGCCTTTCCCCTCTACCACAATAGTGCTTAGGGGAACGGGACCGAAACCCAAAGTACCATTTATACAGAAGTTGATAAGTAAAATACTCTATAATATAATAAGATTATATCATAATTGTCCAAAGAATACGAATATACAAATTTGAAAATAAATTAACAAACATCGAAGTGTTAAATAATTTATTGCATCTCTGATACTATGGGAGAAAACGAAAAGGAAAAAGAGCAATTTAAGAAAGACGCCGGTGACAAAGAGCCTATGAATCCGGAAGATATGGCCGAACACGAACCTACCGCAGTAAAAAGGGATAAAAACCAGGGTAGTTCAGGTGACCCGGTTTAATCCTTCCGTTTTTTGGTATCAAAGATAACTCAAACTTATAGCTTGGTATCAGGGAGTGCAGTATGGAAAATTATACTACTGGGAGCAACACTTTGTAAAAGACAAGGGATTTGTAAAGAGTTATTGAAGGACCCCGGTGAATGGAGAGGATTCTTTGTTGAGGACTATTCACCAAAGACACCACCGAATATTCTTATTGACATTGATAACGACGGCACAGATGACGCGCAGGGTAACTGCCCGAGTGTAGCAAATCCAGATCAAAAAAAACACTAATGGTGATGAGTACGGAGATGCCTGCCAAAATGGGAGATCAAGGACACGGATGGAATAATTGTCAGGTTGAGATTACTATTATTCGAGACGATTAAATACACCAGTGATAAGGTTTCCATCTTTGCTTATTAGGCCCATAAACTCCTTACCTAGAGGTTCTAGGGTTTTGTCTGACATCATCTTTGCGTATACTTCTTTACTGTGCTTTTTATCTCTAAAGTGTTGTAGCTCCATCCAAATGTCTTCGTCTTCAGAAGCAAGGGTTTTAGTAATATTTACCATCATATTCATTCCAGACGAATTTGCAGAATCTATTATTTCTTGGGTATCTTTTCCGGAAAGGTTATAGTATTCTAATCTGACTCCATTGCTTATAAACCATGGAATAAACTTCTTAAGATTTTGTGAGATAGTGTTGAAGTTCTTTTTTGGAACTCTGTAAAAGAAAACTGCAAGGTAACCTCCAGCATTGACTTCTGTTGAAGAATTTATATCTGTCATGAATATTATTACTTATGCGTTACTTATAAACAAGGTTTTGACTTTATCGTAAACTTGTAATTAATTTATAATTTGTTGTTCATAAGTACTCAGCCCTCGTCAAAAAATAGGGAGTTATAATTCGAAAGAATTTTAATAAAACTATTGAGGCAGGGCTACTCATTTAATGTGGAATTGGCAGCCGGGGCATGTTTTGGTTGGTTTTACTTATGCTCCGTCGATATTAGTGGCTTTATAGATTGTTGCTATCCCAGGCGAGGCTGTAATAGTTTATCATTAGATTTTGATATCCGGCAGAAAAAGGCGCTATTTGGTTCTAGGGCCATTGTCTAAAAAATTAACATGAAATACGTTTTTACAATCAATACATGCCAAACGAGCAACTGCATACACTGCGATTACAATTCCGTTGAACGAATTGATAACATCCTCGTTAATTCCGACCTTTAGATCTTCCTTTACTATGTTTGTGGATCCGCATCTAATGCAAACAAACTTCATAAGAATAAAATTTTTCTCAAGACGCTCAATTTCTGCATCGCTACAATTCTTACAATAGAGAATATCCGGAACACTGGTAACCTTTGCAATGATATAGGTATAGTTTCCGCAAACGCTGCATTTGTCTTTTGCATACATGATATTCTAGCACATCTTACGGAATTTAAGCCTTCATAAAGATTTAACTTGTTTATGATTTATTATTTCGTATGTATGAAATAGTCTTGTCATGACGCCGGGTTTAATTTGAAAAGGCGTAAACAAATTAAACAAAAAAAATTCGAATGGGGTGCTTATAGCTTTGTCATTCCACTTTTTCTAAGCTTTTCCCTTGCTTCAGGAGTATCAGCGCCTGTGTTTCCACCTTCAGCGATTTCCTGGTCGTTTGGGTCTCTCTTTACTGCTGTTGGTTCGTGTTCAGCTATTTTTTCAGGGGACATCGGATCTTTTGATTCGTCACGATTTCTCGTCATGTTAGCAGTACATGAGCTGCAAGTTATTTAACAGGTTTATACTAATTCTTTAATAGTATGTTTTCGATTCAGAGTTGACACCTGGTTCCTCCTGAACCAGAAAGTTTTTATCATTCGGTGAGTTGCGACACAAATCATCAGCCTAAAGAATGTTACTACTTTTGTAGCGGATTTGGATGTCCACTTGCAGGTTACGGATTTTTCTAGCAAGCTTGCCAGCCTAATGAGTTTATTGATACTAAATGGAAATTAACTTTCTTTTCCATAGATTTCTTTTTCCAAGGAGTTTTCTACATTGTTTACATGATTTAATCTAGATAACCTAGAGCGTGTTAGGGATGAACTTCACAATGAAAAGCTAGGAAATTAATTAATTAACAATGTTAGCTATAATACAAAATTCACAATTGGCACATTCGAATTAACCCGTGCGACCATTCCCCTGATTGAAATCGAGATTTATTGCACTTTAAAAGAGAACTTATGGAAAATCTTAAGCTCACTCGATTTTGATTAGGTTGTCTTATTGCTATCCCCGATAATTACGAGTTACTTATTTCTCAGGCTACTTAGAAGACGATAGTAAGTGATAAAAATGTCTCCCTTCAATCTAGAAGAGATTTGAAATACAAACATTATTTTAAGTGCTCAGATTGCGGTTCTATTGCTTCTTATTTTTCAGAGACTGAAGTATATGACAAAAAAGATGCAACTTTTGAAACTTCGTGCCTATGTGGAAAGAATTTTCA
>DATBMS010000008.1:0-13502 GCA_036554685.1 Nitrososphaeraceae archaeon
TCAAATTTGCGTACAATCGACAAAAAGCGCAGGATGGGGGTTATTTGATTCTTGGAAGGAAGAGTTTAGTAAAAAAAGAAACCAATATGTTAACAAGGGAACAAGCTAGATGGCGACTCGCAAATTGGAAGTCCATGATAAAGACTTACAGAAACAAGGGATACAGCTACCCTACAATTAGTAGAATAAAGAAGGATATCAAATTAATAGCAAAGTCAGGCAATAAAAAATAGGGATCTAGTAAGTAGACGCCTCTGTACTCTTTTCATCAATCCTCATGGATGGAAGGTCAGGAAACTTCTCTTTCATGCTTTGTTCAACTAGGGTAGTAGCTTCTTCGATAATGCTTGTTGATTCTTCGCTTAATACTCTTCCGCTGTCTACTTCGTGTTTAGGAATCTGTGCAGAGTCAGATAATATTCCTCCCATGAGATCGGATATTTGAGAGAGTGATTGATCTGCTTCAGGAACCATCGATGATAAGCCTCCTTGTATGTTCTTTATTACCGACATTGCTGGTGTTAGGGTAACCACAACATCTCCTAATTCAGTAATAGTGTTTAGTCTTAATTGAATTTGTTCCAATGCTAACTTGGCAGAATCTACCATTTTGCTCATCTTGCGAATTTGTGATAGTTCGTTTGAAAGTAATTTTGCGTATTGGCCATCATGATTCTGGATCGAGTGTACAATTCTTTTAAAAATAAGCTGATCCTTTTCTACAATCTTCGTAGAGATTCCATCCAATTTTGAGATTTGAAGCTCTAGTTTCTTTTGAGCTTCCTCAATTCGTGGCTTTAGAGGAGGTTGTGACTTAATACTCTCCAATATTTTTACCGCCATATTTTCTGGCTGGGTTTTGTTCCACTTGTCTTTAAAGGACATTATTTTCTCTGAAGCCTATCGCTTTTTTTGTTAATAAAATCAGATGTAACCCACATCAATAGAGCAGTGGTTACAAAACAGAATTCCAGATTGAGGATTTTTTATTCATTTTTTGGATTTGTCAAACATATGTAATAGCTGCTTCACCGCCCCGTCCATGTCTTCTTCACGCACTTCTGGGGATAACCCATTCTTTAGAAGATTGTTGATGGTGTTAGAAATTTCAGAGCTTATTTCGTCAAAACTATCAACGTCGTTAAATCCTTGCTGATAGAGCCTATTGAGCTTCATAGCATACATCCTGGTTTGATCATTTATCGTGACTTTATACACATTATCATTCACTTTAATTTCCTCATTAGGCATTGGTTATCAATGGAAATGACCATGATCCTCTAAGAAAAATGTTTTGGTATTACCCTGTAATCGCATTCGTTGGATAACTATATCCAGCAAATGCCAGTTTCAATCTGTCTATTTTTCATTAGTATACAAGGTTCAGATTACTAATTCGGCAAGTCCTAACTTAATCTGATAAAATTGACTTGAGTTTTTTGACCATTTTCTCACCTTCGGTTGTTAGTGAATAGTATCTGACAGCCATTGGTCTTGTTTTTGAAGAAGTCATTAAACCATATTCACTAGAAACCAATCCGGCTTTTTCTAATTTAGACAAGTGAAATGATATAATCTTTCTATCGACGTTTATCATTTCTTCTAAGTTGGTTGCATACACCTTTCCAGACTCAAGTCGAATAAGGATGTTTAATCTAGTTGGGTGGGTAGCTACATAGACAGTCTCACACATAGCATTAATTTTTTCCTTAGACTTTTTTTTGTCCAACATAGTCAATATATTACCCATCTATATATTATTTTTGCTTAATGCTATGACATTAAACTGTAATCATTTTTGCTTGTCAGTCTCATAATATATTTCCTTTATGGCTATTGTATATCCGATAATAAATTGGTAAAAAACAATAATTCTACGATCGATACCAATTTGGAGAATACATCATGTTTAAAAAATCAAATTTAGTTTCTTTCTTGGCTGTCAATTTTCATAGAAATGAGGTCATGGTGGGATTTGGACCCACGGCCTAAGGTTTACAAAACCTTCGCTCTAACCAGGCTGAGCTACATGACCGTCAGCAGAGTTAAATTTTTTTTATCGCATAATTAAAAGTTTATTGGGACTAAAGATGACTTACCTGTCAAAATATACCTAATTCACGCTCAATAACAAAATTAAGACGATCAAATATACACCATACACATTGTGGAAAATTTCCTGGTCTGGAGACTAATAAATACGAATATTGAATGAAAAATCAATACACTTTGGCGCGCTTGTGCGAGAGATATTGCTATTGGACTGGAAATTTTGTCTAGCTTTTTATTATAAACCAGGTGCCATTTACTAATTAGATAAGGCAGTGTTTTGTTGATTTCTTTTTCTGCTTGTTTCAAGGTATAGTACAGAACAGGAATTTTCCTAATATTATTTCCATTCACTCCGCAATAATAATTCGACCACAAAGGATAGAAATAATATTATGAGGCAAGTCATCTTCTCATTCGAACTAGCATGATGACAATATGTTAAAATATGATTCATGTTCTTGTAGTTTAATTCTAAAGAAAGGCAATCCAATTGAAAGAAAATCATAATAACTCGGGTGAAGAGAAAAACTCGAATCCAGGTGAACCTCCTGATAATAACGTTATAACAAAGTATGAAACAATAGAAGATGGAACTGAAGCGTTCATGCAATGGATGGGTTCATCTGATAAAAAGTCTTATAGTTCAGGTAATCCAATAGTGTTAATCAAATTTATCAATGATGTGAGTACGATACTTTATGACACAACCTTATCAAATAATATTGAAGTTAAATTGACAGGGGGCGTACCCTACTGCAAGCATTGTAAATCTGATGACTGCGCACATGTTGGTTTTACCATTTGTTTAGAACAACTTGGCGGACATAGACACGACGGCAAGGAGGAAACGACGGATGATATTATCGACAGTTGAATGATAAAAATGACTAAATCATTTCTGTCAGAAAACTCAGATTACTTCCTATCTTTTTTGAAACGTAGAGGAAATCTTTCTGCTGAGCTGTCAGCATAATCTGTAAGTTTCCAGCCAATTTTTATGAGATAGGGCGTAATAAATGTTGTAATAATAGTCATTGTTCCTATCATTGGTAATATGAATGAACTTGTAACGCCCACGTCATTTCCACCTTTAGCAACAACTAGTGCGAGCTCTCCACCTGATGACGAAAGCCCAAAGGCAGTCCGTAGGGCCGTTTGGGTGTTGTAGCCTTGGGATCTTGATGCTAGATACACCGTAAAGAATTTTGCACCTATAGATACTAAGATTAGTATAATGGCTGGTACTATAAAGATTGGTAGTTGTGTAATATCCATTAGCGCACCTACGGAAACAAAAAACAGCGCACCAAACATGTCTTTAAGTGGAGTAGTTAACACTTGGGTAACTGCATGAACTTTTGATTCTGCAATTAGAACTCCCGCAAAGAAAGCTCCGGTTGCTACAGATATTCCAATCTCAAATGCAATATATGAGAGTCCGAATGCGACTCCAAGGATCGCAACAACTAAGACATCATGTTGATTGGTTTTTCCGATGAGATTTACCAACTTTGGAATTGTCTTTGAGCCTATGAATAAAGCGCCGCCAATAAATGCCAAGACTGTGCCAACTGATGTGATCAATTCTATACCGGACAATTCACCGGTAGAAGATACTGATTGCATTATGGCTAGCATTGATATTATTATAATGTCCTCGATTACAGCAACACCCAGAATTATTATTGTTGCTTCTTCTTTAATCATGTCAAGCTCTTCTAAAATGCGCATTACAATTACTGTGCTTGTTACTGAAATCGCTAGTGCTAAGAAGAGACTATCAGAAACAGAATAATTCAACGCTTGACATACGAAATATCCAATCGCAAATGTGCCTAGTCCCTCGCTAAAGGCTATGACTAGTGCCTTTTTACCAATTTTTTTCAATTTTTCTATTGGGAATTCCATCCCTACAACAAACAAGAGTAGAATGACTCCAATCTCTGCAAACAAATTTAGAATATCGAAATTGAGTATTAGACTAAAGGGAGGAGTATAAGGTCCAATTATCATACCAGCGATGATATATCCTATTACCATTGGTTGCTTTAGTTTGTATGAAATCATTGCCATTATGGAGGCAACGACCATAATTATCGTAAAATCCTGCAAGATTGGACCAATTTCAACTACCATATACTAACACCTACACTATGTTGCTAAACTTCTTTTTATAAATGTCGTGAAATTTTTATTGATTAAGACATGTCAGTCAAAGATTGTACGAGCAATTATTGTGTTACCTGTTTAAAGACTAATAGTTACCTTTTCATCAAGTCAAAATAAAAGTTTGTTGGTGATATATATTACTTAATTCAGATGGAAAAAAAATTGAGAAAATGTATGCGAGTATGTTTGATGCATCCACCTAACTTAAAAGATTGCAAAATATTGCGTAGAGACAACAAGAAATTTATTCCAATACTTTGACAAATATAACCTAGAAAATTGGTATGGGAAGGTATCTTGTTGTTGTCACAATAGAAAACAAAGATCAGGTTGGGGACCCAGAAGGAGAAACAATTAAGAAGGATCTCATTTTTAGAAGTGGATATTCAAATGTTGAATCCGTCAGATCTGCCAAATGTTATAATATAATCATTAATACAAAATCAGAAGTAAATGCGAAAAAGGAGGTAGCAAAATTGTGCGAAGAACTCAGAATTTATAATCCAATCGTAAGCAATTGTACAATTGGACCAATTAGCAAGCTCAACAACTAAATTAGATGACCGTCACCAACACCCGTAACCCAATGAATCGAGCTACATTCTCTCGAGAGGGGTAATACCGATTAAGGAAGTAGTTATTTCGAGCATTATTCGTATCGCTTCAACTAAAGAAATTCTTGCGTCAGATATATCAGCATTACTCTCTTTCAATATTGGTAGTTTTTCGTAAAATAAGTTGAACAGCGTTGCTAGTTCATATGTGTACTGCGCAATGAGCTTTGGTTCCATATTTTTAGTAGCGTCCTCAATAACTATTGGGTATTTTGAAAGATGCTTTATGAGACGAAATTCAATTCTATCTGAAAGGTGAGATACATCACCAGAAAATGATTTTGCATTTGATTTCTCTATTAAGCGACAACATCTAGCATATGCATATTGCAAATATGGACCAGAATTGCCATCCAAACTTAATGAATCAATCATATCAAATTTAATTTCTTTTTCTAAATCATTCTTAATAAGACTATACCTGATAGCCGATATTGCTATCTCTTCCGATGTTCTCTCAAGATCTTTTCCGGTAATCTCTGGATTTCGCTTCATTGTTTCTTCCTTAGCTTTCCCATACAGAGTATCAAGCACAAAGTCCGCGTCCACATATATGCCCTTTCGTCCAGACATTTGTACCGACTTTACATTATCGGGATTTATCCCCAGAGTCTTTGCTGTTCTACTTGAAAGTAAAACTGGACCGTAAGCCAAATGTATATACCTATTTGATTTTGATTCAAATTTATTTAAGATTTCCTTAATTATTTTTTGTAATCTTGTTTGCCGATTATCAATCACAGTTATCGAATCTTCTGCGGGAAAGAAAAATGGTTGAATCATATCCTTCAAATCGTCAGTCGTACTAATCCATAGATTTGTATCGTCCCATTGTTTCATGAAAACTTGATATTTAAATGGATCCTCAATTGTTCCAACCTTTAGTAATGCATAAGGAATATCTTTTGCGATATAAGTTGCAGTACCATCACTCCTCACGATAATCTTGCTTCCCTCATCATCAGAATCAAACACCCAACATCCAATATTTTCACCTTCAGTTTCCTTGATTATAATATTTTCATTTCTCATTTTTTCAAATGTCTTTTCCCATAATTTTGAACTTATTATATGCGATTCAAAATTCAGTAAATCGTATCGAGCCTTCATCCTCCAGCATGTTTTGAGCTGGTCTTTGAGCACTTTAATTGTAATTTCAGATGCAAATGAGGTTATTTTAGGATCCCCTTCTTCTAACTTCTTTACCAATGCTTTTCTTTTTTCAATTAACGAAGGATCCTTTTCATACAACTCATTTACCTTTACATAAATCTCGTTACCACAATATATATCAAACTTGATATTACTGTTAGCTGGCTTCATTGGAAATTTTAGGTATAAAAATCCAACCAGAATATCAGCGACTTGAAGTCCAGAATCATCCACGTAGTTTAATAGTGTGACATCATGATTTGTGTTCTTTAGTACCCTATACAAGGTATCGCCGATTGCCACGTTTCTGAGGTGACCCACGTGCAGTGCTTTATTGGGATTAACACTGGTGTGCTCAATAATCACTTTTTTATTTTTACCTATATCAAGATAGGTATAATCATTTTTTAAAATATCAGCAATCATCTCCTTACCAATTAAAGTAAAGTTTGCCTTAAAATTAATATATCCACTCTCATGTGCAACAACAGATGATACGTACGATTTTGATTCTGGATTTTTACCATTACGAAATTGAGGATATTGTTCAACCAACATTGAAGCAATTGCATAGGGTGATTTTTGTAATTCCTTTGTCAGCAAGAATGCAACGTTGCAGCTTAAATCACCGAACTCGTCTTTGGTCGGTTCAGTAAGAGTATAGGATTCATTCTTGATGTTTAGTTTTCCGAGTGCGTATTTTATTACTTCATTGGATTCACTGATAAATTTCTTAAAACTCATTTCTTATCTTAAATAATTTAATGTGACAAAGTCGATAGCATCACACAAACCCACTCCTTCCTTACCATTAACGACATGATTTGCATGAACTTTGACTTCATCATCAGAATGACCTAAAGCAATACTCAATCCACAGATACCAAAAACAGGAATGTCAGTTTCACTGTCGCCAATTGCCACAACTTCTTTTGATTCTATATTTAGCAACTTTAGTGCAAGCTTCAGACCTTTAGCCTTATTCACACCTAATTCATTGATATGAAATGCGTATTTGCTGTCTACTATATCTAGTTCCAAATCCCTCTCCTTTAGTATCTTTTTGCCCTCCTCAATATCAAAGGTCCTTTGCAATACAACTTCCGACAATCTGGGAAATACTGGTTTAGTATCTACATTTGATAAGCTTTGTTTTAATACTTTATATCCCTTCAGGCACAATTCCTTATTTCCAAGGATTGTATGATCTGAAGGTCCTTTGGAAACAACTCCACCATTCTCCCCTATAGCAATCCTAGTCATACCCAAAAAGACTGATAATATGTACGCCTCTATTGAGGATCGACCTGTAACAAAGAATACCCTATACCCAATTTTTTCAAGAAATCTCATTTTCGAAACAGCGGGTAAGTGGATCATTCCGCCACCGTTTTCGGTTAGAGTGCCATCAATATCTATTGCAAACGCCTTAATGCTCGGATCATTGCTAGACAAAGGCTATACTAAATTATTCTGTTGAGTCCTGCATATCATTAACTTTTCTAAAAGAACATAATATTACACAGTATATTACTCTTAATTTTGGGACAGGATTAGCACAGTTATCCTTCAAGATTCCATTTATGATTAAATATTTCAACATTTCAATATTCAATGGGTCCGTGGCCCAGTCAGGACAGGGTGCTGATTTTCAAGCATAAGCCTCCGGAGCCAGAGTTCATGGGATCGAAGCCCATCGGACCCGTATTCCTAGTAGTTCTCTAATTGGATTCAGTAATTGTGAATAATAATGAATATTGAAGAACAACTAAAGCAAGTGCAAAAACAAGACTTTAAAAATTACACAACGAAGTTGTTAACAATTTGATTCAATGGTGGAATGTCAAAAAATTAATATAAATAAATAATCAAAAGGGCCTTACAGTTAGTAACTATACAAAACGAATTTAATTTATATTATTAAACTGAGTCGGATACCATTTTGTCCATAGACTAATCTCAGGCGTCCTTGTATTATCAAGCTTAAAAGCATAATTCCATAATATATAATTTCTTGACAAAGTATGCTAATACAGAGAACACATTCTGTAAACAGATATTAGGTCATTATAACATTGCAAGCCAAAAAAACAACTACATAATAAATTCTGGAGCGTATGGATTCCTTTGTATTTGGCTCTTTACTTTTAGAGAATATAACGCAATTCCTAAAAACCATGGAATATTACTATCAATAGATTTTTAATATATGCAGTGCAAAATCATCATCATGGATACAAAACTTATTACATACTTGGTAACTGTTTCGATAGTGTCAGCAATGATATATGCTAATTCATATAATGTTGCGTGGGGAGACGAGGACATTTGTTATGATCAAGTCGGCGATGGTCAACATTGTTTTGAAGGTTTACAAAAGTGTAAGAATCAACAAAGACATGATGATATAGCAGAAAGTCCATGCTATAGAGACTAGGTAATGCTTTGCTTATCAGATTTTATGCCAACTCTAGTCATTATTATTTGTCAGCCAAGGTAGTTTTGTTGACCGTCTTAGATCATATTTGACCCCTGTCGGAATTTAATTTTTTTATAATTTCTTATTGGAACCATTTTGAAATAATCAATAATGAGACAGCCAAATTATTCTTGTGAGATTTTCTCACTCACTATAATGTAGTACCATTTTTATCGAAAAACTAGTGAATTCTATAAATTCTTCCGTCATTCTTGTCATATACGAGGACATATAGCAACCCATCCGGTCCAACTTCCAGATCTGTAATGCCTCCGAATCCGTGTCCAAATACGACATCCGATAATTCATCTTTGCTTTGCGCGATTTTATCTGTTAGGCCTTTATCCAAATCTAATGATTTTCTATCCTGATTTAATTTAAAGTAATAGATATTACCAAGGTTGATATCCCCAACTAGAATATTATTCTTGTATTCAGAACCAAGTTTTTCCGTGTCAAGAAATGTTAGAGCTGTTGGGGCAACAGAAAGGTCCCAGGTAAGTTCTGGCAAACTGTACGTTCCCTTGTTATCAAAATCAACCAAATCCTTTGGGGCAGCCGACGCGATCCCACTCTTAGCCTCTGATCCATCTACATACCAAATCCCATGTATTTTTTTCCAGCCACTATTAAATCCGGGTTCTACTAAATTTATTTCGTCACCATAGTCAGGACCATTTTCGGTATCCCATAAATTTCCTGTAAGTGGATCAAAATCAAATCCAAAACTATTCTTTATACCGTAAGCAAAGTACAAATTGAGAGGATAGGAAGCACCAAGTATATTGTCATCTACAGGTTTACCGTCCTGTGTAATCCTAAGAATTCCTGCTCTTCCGTCAGGATTTTTCCCAGCTTGGACATTTTGGGCCTGAGTTTCGTATAATTGGCTTACATTGCTATCAGATCCAGTCACATCACCTATTGTTACATAGATATTGTTATCTGGACCAATCTTCAATACGCCTCCATTGTGTCCTGGTCCAGGCTTCCATGGAAGATCTAACAGAAGTTGTGGATTCGATAATTTAGTGGCATTCTTATCTAATTCATACTTATAAACTCTGTTTCCTAATGCCTCACCTTTAACGGGTCCTTTTTCTGTGTAAAACAAAAAAGCATGGGTTTTATTGCCAGTCGGATCGTTTGATACGTCTAAACCGAGTAGACCCCTTTCGTCTTTACTAGCAACTGGAACTGCAATCAGTGGTTGTATCACCTTTGTTCCATTTAGTATTCTTATAACTGTGCCATCATTCTTTTGGGTAACCAAAATATCATTTGCACCAATGAATATCATCGAAGTCGGTGCTCTAAGTCCATTAACAAGCAATTCAACGTTAAGATTGGGATCAGTCAATGTCGGATTGGATTCGGCTACTTTAGCTCTAGCAGCATAAGCAAATATATCATATTCAGTAAGACCCACTAGAATTACATTGACTAAATAAATTGATAAGAGAAGAATTGCTCCAAGGAGCAATAATGAAATGCCTAACATCATACATGGAATTTTTTCTGTACTCCGTATTAAGAGTTTTCTAAGATCCTGTTGGCACTAAAAATCGAACGAAAATTTATCTGGACATTTTACTACTCAAAATTTAAATCCTCGTTATGTAGATCATGAATTTTATCCGGTGATTGTCCTGTATTGAGATATATAGTGTTAAAATTTGCATTATGTTTAGCTAATCTAATAATCTCTTTTACACTGTTTCAATCAACATATGGTGTGTCCTCCGAATATAAAGCCGGTGAGTCTGTTGCAGCAAGTTTGAATTTTGTTAGGCTTGATAATTTGAGTCCAGTAAATGAAACTGTTTCACCATATGATAATCAGACTTCCAACTTACAAAAAGTTGCAATTATCATTTTTGACAGGGGGGACCATACGCAATTTACCAATGCCAAACCAATTCTAGATAAATATGGGTTCAAGGCCTCATTTTTCATAATTTGCAGTTTTATTGACGGTGACGGGTACTATGAACTATTAAATGGTAGGGAAGTTCTGGAAGAGTTCGATAACCCAATGAATTGGGATCAGATAAGAACACTATATAACGAGGGACATGACGTAGAATCGCATGGTATGCAACACAGGTATTTAAGGAACTTGTCTTCGCAGGACCTTGTACATGAAATATCAGAATCAAAGGAATGTCTAGAGAATAAAGGATTGAATCCAATTTACTTTCAAATTCCCTCTAATAGAGGTGCGGAGAATGTCACGATACTAAAAACTATTTCAAAATATTTTGATTTTGCTTTGTCAGGTCATTCAAAATTGATGTTTCTAAATTGTGATGGTTGGATAAATCATGGTTTTAAAACAAGAAGTTACAAGTATCAAAAGGATTGTAATCCCTACTCCGCTGAGGGTCTTCCAACCCGAACCCATAAATATGCTATTAGGGAATGGTCACACGATAGATATCACTCTGAAGTAAATAACAATTTTCCCTATTTACAGCCACATGGCATAGAAATTTCGAACATGTTATTTTTGGAATTTGTCAATTTAATCGAAACACAGAAACTCTACAATGAAAGAGCAGGGAAAATAGTAGCAATACCAATCGTGGGTTATCATGGAATAGATAAATATAATACTTATGATACGTCTGAAGAGCTATTTGATAGGGAAATGAAATACCTGTATGATAATGGATATAAAGTGCTAACACTTAATGACCTCGGCTATGATCAAAATGAAAATCGGTTTTACATCAAATGATTATTGTCACATAAATAAGCAGGGCCTGACAGTACACTTGTAAGTTGACAGAGTTTCATGGAGCACAATTGGAAATCCTTATATGAGTAAAAAATTGATTCGATTTACAGTAATATGAGTACTGAATTGGTAGTTTTACGTGATTATGATAACCAGCTAATGAATCGGAGAGAACTCCAAGTCATGTTTAGAAACGTATCAGGAAATATAAAGAAGAAAGATGCAATTGAAGCAATCTCGAAAACAAATAAAGTGGATTCAAAGACAATTATACCAATAGAAATCAGATGCAATATGGGAAGTACCGATGTTAATGCTTTTTTTCACATTTACAAAGATGAAAAGAGTGCCAAGGAAACTTTACCAAAATACCTATCAATGAGACTAATAGAAAAGGGAGAGAGAAGGAAAATCTTTGATGAGGCTAAGGCTCAAAAACTGAAAGAAAAGCAGCAAAGTTCAGAGAAGGGGAAAACAAAGCAATAGTAGGGAAATAATGGTATGGCTGATAAAAAGAAAGATTCAAAATCTCAAATATATTCATTCTATGATATTTCTGGTGACAAGGTAACCAGGAAGAAGAGGGATTGTCCTAGATGTGGAAAGGGAGTTTTCATGGCAGAACATAAGGATAGGAATACTTGCGGTAAATGTGGTTTTACGGAATTCAAACAAAAGTCAAAATAGATAATGTTATCGTTCTGTTTTATTATAGTATAATCTTAATTTACCAAGTCGTCTACATTCATTATGTCCAAGATATCAAATCTATCGCATTTGCATTTTCTATTTAATATCTGTTCTAAATTCGGTGAAATATTCCCATTGCCTTCAATAAATTTTCTAATAGGTAAACCGTTATCACATATTATTGTAAATTGTAATCTCTTTTGAGTCTTGAACTTGAATTCCATATGGTATATAAATTTCCAATTTTTACTTCTCCTATTGACAATTTCGATTATTCTGATTCCTGAATCATTGATTTCCTTTAATTCAGAGGCTCTCAAATTTTCCTGAAAAGAAACAATTGTCTTAACTTTCTTTACGTAAGCCGGAGAGGAGATTGGTAGCACCCGGACCCTTTCATTTATTTCGAATATCATTCCCTTAGATTGAATTGAAAAATCATTTTTGAAGCTAATTATTTTTGAATTTTTTATCGATACATAAAATGGTCTTCCATTTCCAAGAACCAAACTTTCGGGCTCTTCTTTGCCCACGGGCCGAAAAACAATGGAATCAGAATCGAAACGACTCAACAATTCTTTTTTCAAGATTTTTTCAATATGACGCTGATTAACTTCTAAGCTATCATTGTTGTCAGTATTTTTGGTATTGATTTGAAACCTTTTAACCTTCTTATAGCGTCCAGTAAGGACAACCGTAGTTGAATTGACAGATACAATCGTTTCTAATTTTCTGCCAATTTGTATATTAATAGTAATGTCAGGATAATTTAAATTAATTTTCTTGTTTGAAATATTAGCAAATTTTTTTCTAATTTCACGCAGGAGACTCGTCTTAATATTTTCTTTTCCTCTTATCCTGAACCTGGACCTAAACTTGTCTTCATTGTCATAAAAGCTGTGGTCTAAAGTCAATCCAACAAGGAAAGAATCGTATTGATAATCTTTTGTTGCCTGGATAGCCTTGTTACATACCTTGTCTAGTTGATTCCATATTCCGTGACATATCTTGCAATCCTCAACAATTTTTTGAAGAGGGTAGTTTTTAATACATTGTCTTTTTAAACACCAATTGCATAACTTGTATTCAGATTTTCTTTTCAATTAGTTATATCGTTCTATCCTATACCTAGTCTTCTAAGCATACCTTGCATTTGCCTTCCTTTGCTTTGCTTAATCATGCTCTTTGAGTTGTTGAAATTCTTTATCAGATCCTTGACGTCGTGTTCAGCTACACCTGAACCTCTTGCTATCCTCTTTCTTCGTGAATCATTAATTACTTCAGGATTCTTTTTTTCTTCCTTTGTCATTGACTGGATAATATAACGCCACTTTTCCAATTTTCCCTGGATTACATCTAATTGATCCTCCTTAACTACTCCAGACAGACCTGGCAAATTGTCGATAATGTTTCTAAATCCCATTTTACCGACACTTTCCATTTGTGAATAAAAGTCTTCTATCGTCATTTTGCCACTTAGTACCCGTTTTGATTGATTTTCATCTGCCTGTAATTCTAAATCCTTAGCTAAATCCAAAATTGCTTTAATATCTCCCATACCCAATAATCGCCCCACAAATCTCGTGGGACTGAATTCCTCAAGATC
>DATBMS010000005.1:0-6072 GCA_036554685.1 Nitrososphaeraceae archaeon
GTAGGCAGTAGGGATGAGTATTTTGTATGCGCATATGCCCTTAATCCATTGACAGATCAGATGGAATCTTATTCTTGTGCTGAAGGTAATATTGAAAATACCGATGGAAAAAATATTATAAGTTTAGGTTCAGGTTCTGAGAAAACATTGTCTTCTGGGACGTTCCAAATTGTCAGTGGTGGTCAAATAATGGATCCCACTATTAATGTCTGGATACCGCTTTCGGATAGAAAGGACGCAAAGGACATCAAAGTAGTTGCCATGATTAAGGGTGAATTTCAATCAATGATAATCGATGCACAAAAGATGCTGAAACAATCCGAGGATAATACACTAATGGTACCACTAGTATTTGACAAGATTCCTGAAATTGGAACCATTCAAGAGGGCGATATGTTCTATGCTTGTGTATCTGCCAATGAGTTAAATCCTCCTGAAGGAACAGAATGTGAGCATAGAAAAACATCGCATACAGGACATATACATAACTTGGTAGCAAGGTAAGAGTTTTTTTATCCCTTCTTCAATTCCTGAAATGGTGCTAATCTTGGGACGAATTCCTTATTATGAGATCCACAGTATTTCATTAAAGCGTAAACGGTCATTTTTATATTGTCTTCTTAACAGCAAATCTTGGTGGTAGTGTGCGTGCGTTGGCAATAGTATTGTTGATTATTGTAATGACTTTGTTTTTGGCGATTTCATTATTAAATCAAACTTACGCGTTTAGAATAGTGACAGTAGGAGATTTAGATTGTAGTCAAAGATCATTACAAACGATGGACTCTGTTATATCATATTTAAGACAAAACAATACCGACCGATTTATATTCCTGGGAGATATAGACTATAGAAATAAAACAGATCTACGGACTTCCTATTCAATATGTGGACAGGATTTCCTTGAACAGGTACAAAAATATACAGAATTAAGAATGATTAGAGGAAATCATGAAAACAATACCTTATGGAAAAATATTACAGATCATTTTGCCGTTGATGACAATATATGGTATGAGAAGATTAACGATGTACTATTGGTAGGTATGAATTCGGAGAAACCATTCCAGAATTACTCAAAGCAGTATCAAAGTGTATCTCGTTTTCTAAATCAAATGGCAAACCATAAACTAGTTTTCATACATTCACCAGCATTGCCAGAAGTTTGTACAGCGGTAACGAAGGATACTAGGAAGATGTGCGGATTTTTTGAGTTATATCATCCCATGTTTTTGAAGAAAGGTGTTGATTGTGTAATACAAGCGCATCTTCATACAATTGCCATGTTCCAAAAAGGTGATATCTGCTATCCTATTTATGGAATGGGAGGCGCAATACCTGCCGCAATAAACCAACGTTACTCTAATATGACGTTTGCGTCAAATGAATCGGGCTTTGCTGTTATAGAAACTACTAGTGGTAAAGAAATACATACGATTTATGCAAATAACGGTAAAATAAAGGAATTTGTATTTGATGATTAAAATTAAGGTAAAAACTAAAGTAAAGCCGGATTTGTAAACAATTTCTCTCCAGGTTTCTATATAAGAATCCCTTTAATTCCAGATAAAAGTTTACATCCATATATACGATAATTTATGGAATTCAATAGAACTGATGCATTGACAGTTAATGACAGTTAAAGTAAATCATTTTAATACTTGTTTAGCATTACATACTTCGGTAAACAGGCATATTGACAACAATTGGTGAATTAATGACCAACAAACTTCAGACCATTGAAGGATCTAGTTCAGTCCGAGATGCGGCAAAGAAAATGCGCGATAAGAACATTAGTTCATTAGTGGTAGTGAACAGTAGTAACAAACCCATTGGGATCATAACAGAACGGGATTTAGTAAGAAAGGTTTGTGCTAATGATTCAAGCAGCAAAAATACGAATGTTAAAGATATTCTGTCTGATGTGCTAGTTACTACAGACGCACTTTCAGAAGTCGGAGTTGCCGCCGATATAATGATACAGAATAATGTTAGACATTTGCTCGTTGTAGAGGGGGACGATGTAACTAAACCACTTGGCATAATTACACCTACTGATTTTGCAGGTTACCTTAAAGAAAATTTGAATATGGATGATGTAAACGCGAGGATACTCGAATCGTTAAAAGAGGCAGAAGCAAAGTCAGATAAGTACGAATAACTTGTGATGGCTTCGAAAGTTACACTTGTGAATACCTAATCAAGTACGATTTTCTGGAGTATAATCTATACAAAATACTGCAGTTATTCATATTTTTTTCGAATCATAACTTATGGTTTGCAAAATTTCAAAGACAACATCAAAACCATCATTAGAAATGTAATCTGTGGCAGATTTTAAGAAAATTTGTAAAGATTGTTTCGAGTATCCGTCAAACTCATACTCCTTTGCTTGTAGAGCCATCTCCAACTTGTCCATATTGTGTACAAATTTAGCACTGACTGTACTATTATCAATATATTCATTCCAAATATCGAGATATTTTCCACGAAGAAAGCTAGGTAGCTTGGAAATAATTTTTCTCATAGCCTTATCTTCTAGCAATACTTTCTCTTTATAAGATATCTTATCAGGCATGTTGTCTCCAACGAATGATTCAGCCAGATCATGCAGATTGGCCATTTTCATGATATGTTCTGTGTCCAGATCTATTATTTCTGACAAGACCATAGACATCATACACATTGAATATGAGTGATCCGCCACCGATTCTGGTGATAATACATTAGATTTGTGTATCCATCCAGATCGCTTTATTTTTTTAAGATTGCAAACAACACGAAAAAAAGATACAAGGTCTAACTTTTGACTACTGTTTAGATTCATACCGTATAGTGAATTCTAATTCATATTAATATAATGCAATTATGTCAACATTATGTACCTAATGTATGTCATGAGATTGTCTGATTAGGAGCTTGAGGAATCTTTAAGGTGTATTCAAAGACGATCAATAATATAGAAAGAATATGATCAAGAAAATACAATACCGCACAGCTTACTATGGCCAAGATTGTTGTGATGAAAATCAACAGCAGAACATTTCTCATCTGTTCCAATTCTTAACCGCAGTATTTTTGGTATGCTAATTTGTATTTAAATCTAATTAACTCATCATATGGCTGATTTAATTGATGGTTCTACCTTTGCACCCGGCAAATGAACATTTGAAGATTTGTAATCCTAGACGCTAAACCCTTTTCAAAATTACCATGCATAGGCAGTAGAAGGAAAAATAGTTACTATGAAAGTTATACTTTATGAATATAATGAAAAGTCTTCCTATATTTCATTAATTTCATTCTCACCTATTTTTCTTAATTGATTGTAATATTCAAATCTACTATGAAACTGTGACTATTATGAAAGATCATAGATTAACTGTACGGTAGTGTTGATGTAATTTTCTTCAATACTGCGATTGTTTCATCTGGTGGATTATTACTGCCCAACACAAGCAATGTCTGATTTTTCCCTCCACTTCCAGTTTCCCTGAGGTCTTTAAATGTATATTGATCAAGTATATTGATATTATTTTTATCGATTATCTCAGAATGTTTCCTGATATCCTCAGTCGGAACCATAAGAACTGCCATTGTGTCAATATCAGGTTGAGTGTCATTAACATTGTTACTGATATTCGATGGTGAATCGGAACTGGCAATAGTTATGGTTCCTTCCATAACAAAATCTGGGTCTTGACTATTTGCGTGCTCTTCATGATAAGTAAATTTCCCACTTTGGTTTATAGATAAAGGCTTACTAGCAGAATTGAATTTTAAGGTAGAATCAAAGATTTCTTTCGAGTTATCATCAGTTAAAGTTACTTTGCGTGAATGACCAACATCTCCTGAAAACCAGATGATATTTGTTTTTGGGCCCACTACTAAGTTCTGTGGAACATATGGCTGGTTTATGAGTCTCTGTTCCTTTGGTAAGATTGGTGACTCATGGGCTTCATTCGGAATTAGAACAATAAAGTTCTTTACCTTATTGGGAACAGTTAATATTTTATCATTAAAAATGTTTGTAGCCATATTCTGTAGATCTGAATTCTGAGCCAAAGAACTAATAGAAAATGTAGTCAAGAATACGACCACTAAGGTTAAACTAAATACAGAACCTAATATATTAACCATTTATCTCCCGTTACTTTAATTTTCCCGGATTAATATATCTAATGATATGAAATGGATGTTCTTTTATCTAATTATGAGTTGGCGTATTCGAAAGATGTACAATAAAAAATATAACCAAAACCGGTGGAACTAGGACTCCCTGCGTAGAGTGCCCCACCGGCTGGTGTCGATTTGTGTTAAAGAGTATTACCAGTATAAGTAATTAGATATAAGAGGTTGACTTACCTAAGTTTAGTCACAATAAATGTCTTTGAATCATCTAGGTTCAACCTATTAATGCACTTATAAAAGTGACTTGAATCTTTAAACCTCAATTTGACTTCCAGGGAATATCAGTACATTTCTGTCGCTTATTTGTCACTCTTGCGAGAACAAAGAGCAAATCCGATAATCTGTTTAGATAAGTGAGAATATCCTGGTTTATTTTTTGTTCTTTAGATAGTGCTACTGCAGATCTTTCAGCACGTCTGATAACAGTCCTACAAATATGTAGTAAAGATGATTCAGTAGTTCCACCCGGGAGGATGAAATAACTTATCGCTGGCAGCTCAGATTCAAAATCGTCAATACTCCTCTCAATAGCAGAAATCATTTCTTTTTTAACTAAGATCTTGTCATCATTCAAACTTTTTGGATTGGCCAATTCTGCTCCCAACACGAATAAATCCTGTTGAATATCCACGAGTATTTTTTTTATATCATCAAAAATCGAGTTTCTTTGAATATTTGATATCATAAAACCGATATGAGAATTTGCTTCATCAACTTCTCCATATGCTATTATTCTTAAATTAGATTTGGAGGTCCTTGAACCATCAATCAATCCCGTATCTCCTTTATCGCCTGTTTTAGTGTATATTTTCAAGATTGAGATACAATAATAGTTGATTCCCTAAATTACTTTTTGTAATTTTTATCAAACTGGTCAATTACAAATTCCTAGCGCAAAAACCATTTGAATTTATCCAGCTATTGAGATGCCGATCAGTGATGAAGAAATTTAATAAGAATGAACTTCTATTTTGTGCTCTTTTAGATATTTCTTTTTCTTAAATCGTTCGTTACACTTCTCACATTTGAAGGGTTTTTCAAATTCTATAAGGAACCTTCTTCTCCTTTCTTCAGGAGATTCGACGACCACCTTTAAATCTGTATTATCCATTGTAATTAATTTTTAAAACTTGTTATAGTTTATTTACTTTAAGGAAGATAGTACTATAGATAAAATTAGTTAAATAATTACTTGTTTTAATATGGTTTTTTGACTTTAAAGATTATGCCGATATTGCAAAGTACGAAACATATTTTATCTTTATAAAAAAATATGAATACTGCATTACCAGATTCTTAGAATATTGTAATTTAGATCTAGATACCTTACTAAGATTATAACAACAACAATTATCTGCCATTATCTTAAGGAATCTAGTTCTCAATCAAAAGGATCGTCTGATGCTTCAGACGGCTCCACAATTTCAAAAGAACTTGTAGCAGATGCGGAAGGATATCCTTGACTAGATACTTCTACCTCTATGGATAGCGGTCCAACATCTCCATTCTCTCCGATAATCCAGGAATAAACAAATATTCCCTGCGAGTCCGTTATTCCACTAAATTCTTTCTCGTAGTTATCTCCTGGATATATTAAATTTCCGTTTATTTCGGCATTTGCAACTGGTCTTGAAGCAGAGTTGGTAACAGTTATTGTAGTATTTTGAGAATCACCCCTCGCGACGGGATTTTTAAGAGGAAGAATTGAAACATGTAATACATTATTGTTACCATCTATATCACTAGTCTCAGACAAATTGGTAGTAGGTATATTTTGTTGTTCTTCAGTCTGTGTAGTTTCAGACAAATTGGTAGTAGGTATATTTTGTTGTTCTTCAGTCTGTGTAGTTTCAGACAAATTGGTAGTAGGTATATTTTGTT
>DATBMS010000037.1:0-13199 GCA_036554685.1 Nitrososphaeraceae archaeon
CAACAATATACGCTACAACTAATGTTACTGCCCCAACTGAAGTTCCAACAATAAACGCTACAACTAATGTTACTGCCCCAACTGAAGTTCCAACAATAAACGCTACAACTAATGTTACTGGTCCCTTGGTATCTACAGAAAGAAATCATACTCTTGATCTTGATCTCGTGAAGAAAGTATTAGGAATTCCTTAACCTCTATATTGTCATGTGACTGTACTAGGATTTTTAAGAAAATAAGAATAATTCTTCACGAAGGTTTTTACTTAGGTCAGTGTCTATCACGAAAATATAAATTCCATAAATACTACGTTCATCACGAACTCACAAATATGCATGTTATTTGTTATGGAGAATTCCTGGATCATTTTCCAATATGCAATAATTGTATTTGAACTTCAATGTAAATATAAGATTTTCCTGAATGGTTGGTTCAAATATCTGAGATTTCAGACATTGTAGTATAAAGAAATAAATGTACTGATAAACGATGATGTCATAGATGAGGAGTACATTTGATTCTATTTTGCAAAATGAGTGTTACGATTATGATTTAGCATGTATGGAAATAGCTAGTAAATTAAGTCCACTTGAGGAACTCTCACTAAAAGATATATCTTCATATATTAGAGGCGCCTCATCAGAATATCACCTATCGAAAACTCCCAAATTTCAAGATATAGTAAAACATTTACCAATTGGCAGTAAAATACGAAAAACAATGATGGTTAAACCTATCAAGACTGCGTCTGGCGTACTAGTAATTACTGTTATGGCAAAGCCATATGACTGTCCACATGGAAGATGTATTTACTGTCCTGGTGGGAAGGAATTCAATATTCCCTTAAGTTATACAGGAAAGGAACCTGTAACTAAACTGGCACAAAAATTTGATTTTGATCCAAAATATCAGATTACCTCAAAATTGGAACAGGAATTTTCAAGGGGACATAACATTTCAAAGGTAGAATTAGTTATCGTTGGTGGAACATTCCCATTCATGCCACAAGATTATCAAAGAGATTTTATGAAAAAATGTTTTGATACTTTGAACGGTTTTGAGTCTACATCTTTACAAAAAGCACAAAAACTTAATGAAACCAGTGACATCCGTTGCGTAGGATTTACCGTCGAAACAAAACCAGATTATTGTAAGGAAATACACGTTGATTTAATGCTTGAACTTGGTATAACTCGAGTTGAAATAGGCGTCCAAACATTAAGTGAAAATGTATACAAGAATATTAACCGTGGTCACACTATTGCAGATGTCTATCGGTCATTCCAAATTGCAAAGGATTCTGGATACAAAATCGTTGCGCATATGATGCCTGGACTTCCTGGTTCTAATCCACAGAAAGATCTTGAAGATTTCAAGAAATTATTTGAGGATCCACGCCTAAAACCTGATATGCTAAAAATATATCCTACGTTACTTTTGAGAGATACTGGACTGGCTAAATTGTATGAACAGGGTCTTTACAAGACGTATCCGGACGATGTGTTCACAGCATTGTTACTTGAAATAAAAAAGATTATTCCGTCATGGGTTAGAATTATGCGAATTCAACGTGAGATAGAATCAGAAAATATCCTTAGTGGTTATAACAGCAGTAATATTAGGCAGATACTTCAGCAAAAATTGAGAGAGCAAGGTTTGCAATGCAACTGCATTAGATGTAGAGAAGTAGGAATAAAAAAATTAGCAAATTACAAGGATATCCGAATAAGTCTCAAACGAATTGATTATGATTCTTCAGATGGTAAAGAAGTATTTTTAAGCTTAGAGGACTATGACAAAAATATTTTATTCGCATTTTTAAGATTAAGAAAATTAGCGAAACCCCATAGACCAGAATTGAAAGACAATGAAGGAAATCCCTCAGCTATTGTTCGTGAACTACATGTGCTTGGGCAAGTTGTGGATATTGGGAATAATAGTGATTTCATGATGAATACGTCTCAACACAAGGGATATGGTTCTAGATTACTGGAAAATGCTGAAAAAATTGTAAAAAATGAATTCGGATTGAATTCTATTTCCATCATAAGTGCAATAGGTACTAGAGAGTACTATAAGAAATTTGGATATAAACTGAATGGGCCATATGTATCAAAGGATTTGTAACGAAATATGAAGAGAGAAATCATAGGAAAAGGAACTTGGATCGATAAGCTTGCATCTACGATTATTAAAAGAGAAAAAGATGTTGGAAGATCATTAAAGTTAATTCTAGTAGAGAGCGGTCTAGGCGCATCTGGTTTTCCACATATAGGTAGTCTGGGGGATGCTGTGAGGGCATACGGAGTTGCCCTTGCCATTAAAAATTTAGGTTATGATTCAAAGTTAATAGCATATTCTGATGATTTGGACGGATTGAGAAAAATCCCATCAGGTCTTCCTGAATGGTTGAGTGATTATATTGGCAAACCCGTTTCTAATATTCCAGATCCTATTGGTCAGTGTCATGACTCGTACGGATCTCACATGAGTAGCTTGTTACTTGATGCATTAGATAGACTTGGGATAAATTACAAGTTTCTAAACGCGGCAAAAGTATATGGAAATGGCATGTTGACAAACCAGATAGATATGATCTTATCACACGCTCCTGATCTTGGTAACAAAATTGAGGAAATTGTAGGCCAATCAAAATATAAGGAATCCCTTCCTTATTTTCCAATCTGTGAATCATGTGGAAGGCTTTATGTAGCACACGCCGAAAAATACATAAGAGAAGAGAAAAAAGTTAGCTACATATGTAATAGGACCAAGTTAGGTAACAATGATGTAAAAGGATGTGGATATACCGGCGAAATTCCGATATCTGTGGGTAAGGGAAAACTTGCATGGAAGGTAGAATTTGCTGCAAGATGGAGTGCTCTTGACATACGTTATGAGGCTTATGGTAAAGATATAATGGAATCGGTAAGAGTAAATGACTGGGTCTCGGATGTTGTACTACATTACGCTCATCCACTGCATGTAAAATATGAGATGTTCCTTGATAAAGGAGGTAAGAAGATAAGCAAGTCCAAAGGAAATGTGCTTACTCCTCAAGTATGGTTACGATATGGAACCCCTCAATCTCTTTTGTTACTCTTATTCAAAAGAATTACTGGAACCAGACAAGTTGGTACAGATGATATTTCTACCTTAATGGAAGAGTACGACATCTGTGAGGATATTTACTTTGGTAAAAAGAAAGAAGATAATGAGGAAAAACTAGTTAAAACAAAAGGACTATATGAATATGTTAATCATCTGAAAACCTCCGATAAACCATTACAGCACGTTCCGTACATGCTGATGGTTCAGCAGGCATCTTTTTTTTCAGGCTCTGATAGAATAAAGAAAATCTTTGATAGATTGGTAAAATATAAAGTTGCAACTGAGCTGACTTTTGATTTGGAACAAAAAATTCAACTGGCATGTAACTGGTCAGACGATCATATCTCGACAGAAAAATTTGATGTGGTATTGACTGATAAGGAAAAAATGATAATTAGAAAAATACTAGAAAGCCTCGAAATCGCAAATTCAGAGTCAGATCTGGATCCTGAAAAAATTCAACAAATGATTTATGAAACTTCAAAGGAAAACGAAGAGCAACCGAGGAAAATCTTTAAACTGATGTACAAGATGTTAATAAACGCAGATAGCGGTCCAAGACTAGGTGGATATATTTCTGATCTTGGCTTGAATAAGATTCATTCACTCCTGGATTCTTATGTTTCATAATACGAAAAGTCTGGAAGTTAAAGACCTAATCGGAGGCAATGTGAACCCCTCTAAACCTGAGTCAACATTTCCAATTTCTACTGGATTCTCAAAACATATAGGCAAGAGATTGAATTTAGTATTTGGAGGTTAAATCTAGATTGTCACTTGACTTTAAGAAAATGATTGACATGCTCTTAGAACAGAAACCAGATATTAATTTAGAACAATTAAAAGAGCTCATAGAAGAAAAAAAGAGGAAGATAGGGGCCGGTTACTTAACTGATCAGGGTGCATTGTTCCTCGTGGCTGCTGATTTAGGCGCCTCTTTTGATAATGTTCAGCGAACAAAAAGAGGAATCAAGGATCTCTATATTGGCGCTAGAGACTTGGATTTGACCGTTAGACTTCTTAGTACTTACCCAGTTAGGGTTTTTACAAAAAAAGAAACAAACGAAAGGATTGAAAATAGAACTATATCTGTATATGATGCTGGTGGAAGCATAAAAGTAAGGTTGTGGGATAATTTAACACACGTGATTGAAGAGAATAGATTAAAGCCTGGCGATATGATACAAATAAGAAATTGTTACGTAAAAAGCGCCCTCAACGGAAAACCAATAATAAATATTGGTGAAGGTGGAAATATTTATCCTTACGAAGGTAACGATATTACTATTCCGGATCTAGATGATATAACATCAAGCATTGATAACGTTAAATCAGAACAAGAGAACGTAGTAATATCCGGACTAGTAAGTTCTATTCCTAGGATAATAGAATTTTCTGATTCACGAGGAGAGCGGAAAAAATCATTGCAAACTATGTTATCAAATGAATCGGGGGATAGAAAATTAAGGGTTGCATTATGGAACATTGACGAGGATAGTTTACCAAAATTTTTTCAAATAAATTTTCCAGTTAGAATTATCGGAGCTCGAATAAAGGAAGGTAACTTGCAATATGGTAATGGTGACTACGAGATTCATGGAGACGAAGGTACCATCATTGAGTTGAAGGAAAAACCCCAGGACTATGAAGTTCATTCAATAAGAATAATAACTGATGGCAGAACTGAAAACGGTGCTGTAAATTTTATTGGGATAGATAAGGATAAAAACTTGGTTTATGTCAATTTCCAGGGACTATCCAATAAGGTAACTCTCAATTCGATTATGGACTGCATTCCTAGCAGGATTTTTGGCAACATGGTATTTCTAAAGGAAGACTCGTATTTAGAATTAGTAGAAAATGACTCGTTTCCTGTGATTGAAGAATGTATTTCTAAAATAAAAGACATCAAGACAGTGGGTGATTCATATATTATAGAATCGATTATTTTACAGCAACCAAATACCACGCAAGTAAACACGAAAAATGGGGAATTGGTTTCAGTTGCCGATACTCTAATAGGGGACGATACTGGTGAAATTCGACTTGTTGGTTGGCGGGATAGCAGCAATGAAGTAGAAAAGCTAAAAGTTGGTGATAGAGTAAGGATTATTGGCGCTCTTCTAAATACTGGTAGAGAGGGAAAATTAGAACTGACACTCAGAAAAGATTCATCAATTAGTAATCTTTTGTAAAAATATTGGATATTAACATATAAATGTAGCCATTAATATGAACATGTGATTTTAAACTCCAAAATTTGTCAAGTTTTGTGTATCCTCCCAGTGGTAAATATTTATACTTTATCTATTAGATGATATTATATTGAGGATGTTACCAACGAAACGACTATAGAATTATAATTAGCTGGTGACGCGAACCATATTCATCAACCTTCACAACCAATACCATCTCCATCCGAATCAAAGCCGTGGGGGTCGGGTAATAAAACCTTGAAATTCCTGAAGGGAATATCACCACAACCCAACTTTGCAGAATAGGTTGTAATGCATATCTCTGGGTATGAAGAGTCACATCCTTCCTGAGAAGTGGAATCAGATTGAGAAGCCTGTGTCTGACCTGAATCTTCCTCTGCTCCACTTAGAGTCTGATTTTGACTATCCAATTCCTGCTGTCCTTGTTCCTGCACCTGCTGTTCCTGCTCATCCTGTTGTTGTTGACTTGTGTTTGCCTTTGCTCTACTTAGAGTCTGATTATGATCCGGTTCCTGCCGCTCTTGTTCCTGCTCATCCTGTTGTTGTTGACTTGTGTTTGCCTTTGCTCTACTTAGAGTCTGATTTTGATTATCCTGTTCTGCCTGTTCTTGCTCATTCTGCTCCTGCAGATTTACCTCTTCCATATTTTTGGTCCCATCATTATCGGTATATTTTTCTTTAAAGTAATTCGTATCCTCAAAGCAGCGTACAATTTCATAATCTCCCAATTTCTCTCCTACCTTGTTAGCCAAATCTATACAATTTCTTAAATCCTCGTCTTCATTCTTGTAAACAGTAGAATCCTTAAATTTATTATAATCCACTTTGTCGTCATCTTTATCCCCATTTCTAATGTCCTTGACCATTTCCTCCATATTTTCATAATCTTCCCAAATTTCTTCTACGCCGTAGGACTGAAAACCCGTCATGGCAATAGAAAAGATAGAAAGAGTAACCAAAACATAAAAACTGTAAATTTTTATCATCACTCACATTTCCTTTATTAATTCTAAGCGTTATTACAAATAAGGTTTTGTGAGAAAGACCAGATAGGGTATGATTCTAGTAATTAGGAAAGAAATTACTCCTCTTTATTGCACTATATTGCACATTTGTGTTCTTCCGCCAAAATTGGACTAGAATGGCTGATTTTGAACTTAAAATGTCAGCCACTTTTATATGGAACTAATTGGCACTAATTGTCAGTATTTGGCAGTATTTTGTGATAGTTCATGATACGGCAGAATGGTTTATTTTGAAATTCTCATTTAGTTCAGTTTAGTTCAGCATTTTGGAACAAAAAACAGAAGAAATAGAAGGAACTGGAAATCTTAATTCAGAATGTAGTTTTTCAGACTCAAGCCTGATCTATCAATATTATAACCTTTTAAACTTTAGCCTTCATGATTGGGCATTGGGTAGACTTCACCATTTTTTCTATATTCTTGCCAGCACGTATCATGAAAGAAATATAACATATCAAGGTCCTTAATGTCCATGTTAATACCACAGTACTTGCAAATTCTTGAGCCCTTGAAATAATTTTCCTTTAATCTTAAATCTTTGGAGGAATTATTGGTTTGTCTCCCCCTAAATTGCAACATATGGTGTGACCAAAAATTTACTAAATATCTGCTTTGTACTTGCTAGTTCCTTAGTAGGATATACGATTAACGGGACTTTGTTCATGCTGATCTTATCTCCTGTGAGTGAGTACCGCCAATACTATATATAATAGCCTATTATCTCCTAGAGAGTAACTCTAGCGGATCTCATGGATCCACAACTAAAAACAATATTTACTACTATATGCTAGCATGGGAGGACTGGATAAGTGTTATTGACCATACGACAACCAATCCTCCCACAATCCAATGTCTCGTATAGTAATTGCTAAAGACGGTTAACAATTTTATAAGTACTTTGTCTGTGGTGTATTTCACTGCATGTTTCCTAATTACTGTCGACATTTGCCGGAATTCAATCACCAATGATACATTTAAAGAGTGGCTAAACTTTTCTTACTACAAACTTGATAAAATATCCACTCCATTAATCTTAATTCACTATGCATTTATCGGCTTCAAAAATATCGTGCGTTTGATTTATCTTTAAAAGTTCCATTCAATTTTGACTCAATAAGTTGGCATATCGTGATAGGGTTTTTCATATTTTCTAAAACCTAATCTATCAATTCGATCCTTTTGAGATCTCGTTTGAAGATTCTTCTTTTTCACGAGAAAGATAAACCTTGGTATCCTTAACTTCTTGTTGTAGAATTTGATCTACAGTCATAGATTGAATTAGCAACGTGAGAATTTAATATGTGAAGTGCTATATGGAGAGGGAAAGATCAGAAATGGATAATAAGATCCCACCAGCACCTGTAGAGGACAATAAGAGATGTGCTTAAGGTTCATAGGATCCTTATTTGTTCTGCTAATAAGTTTATTGATAGGTGAGACCGGAAATATTGCAGGTCAAACATCCGAATTTGATCCACTAAAATTTGATCCACTACAAACAGATTGTGTACCTTACCATGACGAACATATAGTAATTATAAAAATGAATTGTGGTCAAGAAATACCATCAATCATATATTACGTAAATCAGGGATATGAAATAAAAGTGGTATGGAATTCTGTAATGTACCTAACGAAATAAAATCGAATCCCTTATTCATAATAAACTACAACCTAGAATTTTAAAGAAAAGTGAAATAAAACCTCCAAACTATGATGTATTTGTACTGTGTTATGAATGTGGAAATATATTTCATATCTATGAAGCACACTATGAATCAGAAATAAAAGATTCATTGGAGAAGGTAAGAACACCCTTTGAGAATTCAGAATCTATATTTATTTCGGTAGATAGTCATAAGACAGAACGCAAGAAAAGAGAGTTAAGATACGTCAAAGAGTAACAGGGAACTAATTAATGATCCATTACTATCCGCAGAATCAAGTAGGAGAGTACTACTAGACCGATTATGAGAATCAGATTCAGAACTTTATTGAAGTTTAATGGAAGAATGTGAAACATAGATAGATAGAAATTAGAGATGAATACTTATAATAATTTTGCTTCATATGAAATCGCTGGAAACTATCAAGTAAATCTGAGGAACTAGTTTGTTGCTTTCTTAAGTAATTCTTCTACTCTCCGTTCCATCTTTTTTGAGGTCCAGCAACACACAATCTTCACATTTTAAATAAGGTGAGTGGCGGTTTCCTTTTGAATCTGTTCCTTGATCTGTTGCAAGACCTATCTTTTTTTGTTGGTTACATTCGCTACAGGTTTCAATCTTTCCAATATGATCTTCATTATCCATGACTTGAGAAATCTTGACTAAGTTATAACCTTTTAAGCGAGATTTGATTACGGTATTTTGATAATACTGAAAGCAAAAACCAAAATCAGTATAATGATTTTTATTATCATTCTAATCGTGGGCCTCTATGTAGGATATGAAGTAAAAAGTGCCTCAGATAAATTTAAACTAAAGGTGGATGAAATGCTAACAGGAAAAGTAATTTTAAAGTATATTGTTCCTGATAAGATTACTCAGTGAAGGGCTAATGGTTCATTTGGTAACTTCTTGAATCATCGCTCCACTTAAGGATACATTAATTATATTTTTAGAGAAAGTAATGAATTGACTTCCTAAATATTATTTCTTTATCCGACATTCCAATTAGTGTTAGTCCTTTTTTAACTAACTTATTTCTTATTTCAGGGGTTATCTTATTCTTCTCTAATACTATTATCATTTCGGAAGATCGCATATTATTATGACCAATAAGACTTATAACAATTGGAACAACATTGTCCACCGACACTAAAATCACCGGTAGAAAAGTGTCCCTATTAATTGGCTCCTTATAAATATTAAAAAACTATCACATATATGACAAACGATAGAATATTCACATTACTCCTAGCATTAGGAGTCTGCACAATAATGAGTGGTCTAATAGCAATGCAAACGACAGCGGTATTTGGTCAAAGCAATACTACACAAGTAGGAAATCAAACTGCGAACGAAACTGGAAACCAGTCGGTAGGAGCAGGTTCATCAACACTTCCCTCAACTTCAGGACAACAATCAGGCATACCAGATTATTAAATTAACTGGTTAATAGCAGTTCAAATTTTTTTTGTGAATTGCAAGGCATATCAAAACCACAATAATGAAAAGCTGCTCCCATTAAAGACAGTTTAAACCAGACCAGTTTACCTTACCGGTGCAATTTCATTAAATTTTTTTGTCTTTAGCTAATTAATTATCGTTCCAAAACCCTCTAGTTGTAACATACTGTCTTTCCGCATCGTATATATTCTTGTATAAATTTTCATCGTCAACATAATTTCGCAATATGCGTGCAGCAGTTTCAACTCCTATTCCGTAACCTGATAGTACTGTTAATGCTTTCTTACCAAAATTGTTAATCAACGACGCAGCTTTCCATGCCCTTTCAAATTTGTGATTCTGTTCTGAATTGATTTCCGATCCCCTTAACTTATTCGAGATTATTTGAGAAAGTTCATAATCAGAAGAAAAAGTACTTGTAATTAGTCTCGATCCGCATTTTTTGCAAGATATGGAGTCCGTTACTTCCCTTGTTTCAACCAATCTTTCCCACTTGCCACATCGGATGCATATCAGCCGATGTTTGGTTTTATCAAGTCTATCCTTTATGAGTTCTAGGACTCCGCGCTCAATGCTTAAGGGCGTAGATGACGATTTGGAATGATGTTCTACAATACTCTGAGCCAGTGGAGAAAAATCTGATAATTCTAGCCAATGTATTGATATTTCTTTCTTCCTTATTTTTCGCAGAACTTCTTGCGTAGATTTTATATCAAACTTATCATGAATCAACTCTCTTATGGATTCCTTGCTTATTGCAGTTTTAGAATATCTGTCATATATAAAACGGGCCAATCTCTTATCGTAGACCGCATTTTTATCAACGAGACCAAATCTCTTTGATACCATCCAAACTCTCCAATTCAAATTATATGTGTTAGTTAAAGAAGTGATAACTATTGTCTCAACATCATATTCATCATAAAAAATTTTTTCAATATTTCCTTTTGACAATCTAACGGACGAACTTAATAGGATTCTATAGGGATCTGACTTTGTTTCTACTAGATGTCCTACATACGATGCAAGAAAAGTGGATAATAGTGATGACAACGTATTGTTTATTTTTGTACCTAATGTCGAATGGATTACAACTCCGTTTTTAGAAATGACACTCTCTATAACGATGTTCCTGGCATCTGGAACTATGGGAATTTTTTGTAGTGTGTTCCTAATGTCTGATTCAAACTTAAAATTACTATCCTCGAGAACTTTATTTCTGAGCTTACCTACTTCTACAGCAGTTTCATAATCAACCGGGATCATTTCGCCAACCCAGTGAGGTATATTTATAGGAGATCCGAAAACTTGCTCTACATTGACTTGGAGTTTGTTATCATCAACACTTATTATTCTCCATTGAGTTCCTTTTAAGATAAACACGTTGCCCCTTTCTCCAAATTCACCTATAAACTGTTGATCTAGAGTTCCTATTCTCTTCTTTCTTATCACATCGAAAACTTCAAATTTTACTATATTTGGTATAGTAGAAATATTTTCAAAAAAATACTTGTATGCTTTTATTCTTCGAGAATAGGTCTGATTCTTGGAATCATACTTTATGATCTTAAAACTGTCCAATAATACCGCACATTGCTCCAAATCAGAAAAAGGAAGTTCCCTAAATGGATAGGCTCTTGTAATGATTTGATAAACCTCCTCCAATTTTTTTGGCTCCGATGTTGATATTACAAATCCGACTAAATGATGAGCTACTACATCTAATGAGTTAGTGTGAGGATCTTGTATCTCTATTGATCTCTTCTTCATTCTATTTATTAATGATAGGCATTCTAATTCATCATCTCCGCCGTTTGCTATTATCAACCCTTTGGCTGATTTATAATTAGCATGTCTACTCCTGCCAATCCTTTGTACGAGCTTTGAAACCTGTTTGGAAGAACCATAATGAATTACTAGTACTACAGATCCAATGTCCAGCCCTAACTCAAGAGAAGATGTGCAAACAACGACACTAGTTAGTCCTTCTCTAAGTTTAGTTTCAGTTTCCTCTCGTGTTTCTTTTGAAAGAGATCCGTGGTGTACTTCAATCGGAATATTATTTTGATTTCTTATTGTAGTACCTATATACTCTGCCTCATCTCTAGTATTTGTGAATAGTAACACTGATCCACATATCTTGTTTTCGATCAGATATTTTGATACGAATTTGGCTACATTACTTATGGAACCTTTTAGATATTTTACATCAATATCATAGTTTCTTATTGTACTATCGACAAGAATGGAACACTTTCTGTTTGTTCCACCAATAAAACTTGCAGCATCTTTTAGATTTCCAACAGTTGCAGACAATCCTATTCTTATCACACCATGAGAACTTATGTTTTGTAAGCGCTCTAGACTTACGGTTAGGTGAGCTCCTCTCTCATTGCCAATTAATTCGTGAACTTCATCTATTATCACCCACCTAAGATGTTTCAAATATGTTTTGAATTTCTCCTGCGTAAGAATTATGCCCAGAGATTCAGGCGTAGTTATGAGAATGTGAGGGGGTTTTTTTACTAATTTCTGTCTTGCAGTTCTTGTTGTATCTCCATGTCTTATTTGAGCATCAAAATTTCTCTTAACTGCATAGTCAATTATTCTCCGATGAACGTCATTATTTAGTGCTCGTAAGGGTGTGATGTACAACACAATAATGGCATTATCCTCAACAAAATCCGCATTATTCGCTCGTTCGCTTTCCAGAAGGGACAAAATTGGAATCATTGAGGCCTCTGTCTTCCCAGACCCTGTGGGAGCAACGAGAAGACAATTTTGCATACGGGAGATAACTGGAATAGAAATTTCTTGAATTTTTGTCAAATTTTGAAATCCTTCACTTTTGAAGGATTCTATGATCTGTTCATCAATGACACTCATTCAACTTCTCGATTTTTCTGTTTCTGGATCCTGACTTGATTTTACGTTTATTTTCTCATAAAATATAGTTGCAAAGAGGCCGACAATAAATAAGCCAACCGCAATTTGAACCAAAGTATCAAAATTCATTGATGATTATTCTTACCATACATTTCTCATTTATAAACCGATTGAAATGAGTGAAATCTCATACAATTATGAATTCTAGTTCGCTTATTTTTCAATTAATTTACGGCTCTTGGAATGATCCAGTAAAATTTAGTTTGAAGTTAAAAATAGTATACTAAAGCAAATAAGCATCATTATAATAGTCGGATATTTACGATACAACAAGCATATGGATATGTCGATCCTTATATATGTGCAGAGAACTACGCAAGCAAAAGAATATTCCTTAGATATAGAACAAACTTCATATGATGATTTACTAGATGCATTACGATTATCATTGAAAGGATATAATATTACGAGAAAATTCTTCGAAAGTTAATTTCTAGAAGACTGTTATCCAATTGTTATATCCTTAATAGAAATCAAGAATCTATTGAGTAAAATATCAGATAAATGCAGTATGTGTAATCATACAAGTGAATTACATGATTTTGATGAAGTTGGCACTTACTGTTTAATCTGTGAAAATTATGAGTAGTCATAAACCCAAGAATACTCGCTTGATAAAAAACAAAACTAGTTATGATGATTTACTAGACGCTTTAAGTTTAAGTCTAAAGGGTTATAACATTAAATAAAAAATAAGGATTGGTAGTTACATTGCTGCCTACCGAGACCAAAAAAGAATTGAATTGCTAAATTGTGGCTTCTACTCTACA
>DATBMS010000026.1:0-3819 GCA_036554685.1 Nitrososphaeraceae archaeon
TCTTTAAAGTATTTTACCGGGAAGAGAGTTGAACCACCTTCAACAGCACTCTTGACCAAAATAGGAACGTTAACTTCCATCCAACCATTTTCAACGAACCAATTTCGTACTGTTTCGAGAACAGTTGCTCTTATTTTTGCAATGTTTATCATCTTTCTTGTTCGCAAAGTCAAGTGTCTATAATCCAGTAATAGTTCCGTACTTTGATATTCTCCTATTGGAAAATCATTGTATGCAATACTATGAATTTTGACGTCATTACCTCTAATTTCATATCCGCCCTCCTTTGCTCTTTCATCTTTGAACAAGATGCCTTGAATTTCTAAGGAGGATTCTATCGTTATGTCCGGAACACTTGCACTAGGCAATACGCATTGAATTATTCCACCGCGGTCATCTCTAATTATTATGAATGCTTTGTCCTTTTGTTTACGAACTCTAAAAACCCACCCCCTAATGTTGATATCTTTACCTACAAATTCGTCTTTCTTAATTTCACTGACCCTATAATATTTCAAGTGTGTACTAACGACGCAAATGATCTTTATAATGATATTGTACTGTCAATGTGCAAAAAAGAATTCTAATTAGCATGATATTAAAAATGAATTTATAGAATGGAAATAGTTTAGTATTTAATAATGGAATATAAAGTATGCAGTAGTGAAGAACTTCCAAATAATTCAATGAAGCTAATAAATGTTCAGGGTTCTGATATTCTTTTATGTAGATCTGATGAGCGTCTATATGCCTTAAATAATTCCTGCCCACACAGGGGTGCATCTCTATCTAAGAGTGATATAAAGGGAACAAAGATAATATGCTATATGCATGACTTTGAATATGACTTGAATGATGGGAAATTACTTCATGTTCCAAATAAATGGAAGGAACAAAATCCGAATTGGACAAAATCTGATAATCTGTTACTTTTTTCAGTATCTGAAAAAGATGGTGAAATATATGTACGATTATAAGTACATTATTTATTGAAAAGAACTTATGCGATATTTTTGGTATAGCGAATTACTACCTGGTAGTAAACCATCCCAATTACTGATTATCTATTGGTGTTGAAATGCAAGAAGTGATTCTTAATCCTGAACCCTTGGAGCCAGATAGAAATGAATTCTTCCCACATTGGCCACTCTAAATTCTAACCTCAATGGCATTTTTGTAGAATATTCAAGCACCAATGAACCTCCAGAGGCGCTTATCGCTTTTGTGATTTTTGACAGATAGTCCAAACTATAGGTTGCTTTGCTTGTGTCTTTTACCTGTAACTCCTCTAGACCTTCACTGCCTGATTCAATGACAATATCAGCTTCACCTGAATCGCTTTTACCGGAAAAGGTAATCTTCTTTTCATCCGACTCTATTGAAATATATTCTGACACTACTTCAATATCCGACAATATCTTATCAAATGAAGCTGGGGTTAAAATTATCTTGGAATTGAAATTTAGTTTTGGTAAGGGAGTTGATCCCCCAGTACTTTCAATTAACCGCATTTTATATTCTCTTTTGTAACCATTTAGAATCCTGATGTGAAGCAGACTATTCTCTTCTACAGAAACTTCAACTGCATCCTTCTTCTCAGCTCTTTTCATTAATTTTGAAAACTCATCTATTCTAACACCAAATTTTAATGCCGTATCACACTCATATCCATCGAACGCAGAATTTGGCCAGCTAATGTCAATTAATGCTACGTGAGAAGGATCCATACCTCTAAACGATAAACCTTCAACGGTAGCCTCAAATGTTGCCTCGTCAACTAAGGTAGATATCGCAGAAGTTACCGCCTTCCATTCGTCTGGTGATTTTGTCTTAGCTAAAAATACCAACTTTTATCAATCAAGAGGCAGATTTAAAAGATTTTAAACATTCCTATTTTTTATGTATTTTATAAAGTTAACATATTCGTAAATTTGCAAGAATAAAAGTATTACAGAATAATGAATCGTAGGATTTATTGTGATAATTCGGAAAATCTCTTAGAGCCAACAGGAATCATAATTTCCCTTTTCAGGCATAATTTCTCCAGGTGTGGCTACATTTGGTGCACCTGTAAAATTGGGTCGTAGCTTCATCAGCAGATCTCGTTTGTAGCATCCACCAAAATGCCAAATTGTTTCCACACTTGGGACAATCAATACTTGTAGTTGGTAGAGCACTGGGGCCCTTTTCGGATTCAACTATCTTAAGACTGGCTCCACTTTGATCTATCAATGGAACCGCTTTGATTTCGTTCTTTGCTTCCGTGAAACCGCATTTTGGACAAATCAAAATATTCTCTTCAATTCTTGGCTTCATTCTGCTTTCACAATTTGGACAAAATTTCAAGCAGAACCAGCACTCTTTTCTTTGTTTATTTCCGATTCGATAGATTCCTTAAATTTTAACGCATTTTCTGATGAGGACTGTAAAGCCTTGTGCAAAACATCTAGTGGCTTTGATTTTTTTGTCACAATTCTAAAACTAAAATCTTCCTTTAACTGATGCTTAAGTACAACACCCGCAAATTCTACGTCCTATTGATTCAATAGTTCGTGTTGCACGATGTATAAAATTGAAATATCTTCGCTGACATTTAAATTGACTTCATTTGACTTGTAATTTTCTAAATCTGCCTGCATGATACAGACAACTACTTATTGAAGATATAAATTATACCATCTGCGAAGCCCTTGCAGAAAAGTCTTATTTCCGATATTAAACTTAATACGCCCCATAAGAGCTTAGGTTCAAATGCGACACTAAGCTTGGATTTGGGTTTTAGTATAGGCGGCCTGATAAGAGAAATTTTTTCTCAAAAAAATTGGGAAAGGGCATATGACAAACATGATAACGCTTTTCGACTTAGTGTTCTTCTAGATGTGCGAGTAGGTGGAAAGTCCATTGATAAGATAAAATTCGTAAGAAAAGCAGTATTATTCTGGACAAGAAATCCTAAATTATCATATAGAGTCTGGATTTCCATAATAAAAGACGAGACACCCTATTATCCATTGACCATTGAAGAAGCTAAAGCCCTATTGTTTGATGTAACTAAAAATATTGAACTTCAAGGCAATCACTTAGAGAAAGGAGAAAATGAAATAAAGATAGATATCAAGGTCTCATGGGGAAAACATCTATACACAGAGCCAACTGAGTTGCATGGACAGACAGAAACTATCAGAGTCCATAAAGTTTAGGAAATCTAGTTTTCCTTATCAATTGATGTTCATCTTAGTATAAATATAGTTAAATTTGAAATATGTTCAATGGCAAAGTTTGATGGTATCAAGGGACAAGAGTTGTTGGATGTGGAAGAACAAAAGGACGAACTCACTTTGATTTTCAAGGATAATCGATATTTGTTTATCAAAATAGAGAATGGCAAATTGGTCTCTGATTCAGTACCAGAATAATCTAGCAATTATTCAACTGACTTCCAGCAATGTTGTGGAATAATAGTATGCTTAGATGAAACGTTTGGTTACCGTAGATAGTATAAACAGAGAAATAATAAGTTGCTCGCTCTGTAAAAGGTTAGTAACTTACACTCATCACGTTGGTAAGAATAAGGTTAGAAGATATTCAGATCAAATATATTGGGCAAAACCAGTTACTGGTTTTGGAGATACTAACGCAAGACTCTTAATTATAGGCTTGGCACCCGGAGCCCATGGTGCTAATAGAACTGGCAGACTGTTCACAGGAGATGATTCTGGACAATGGCTAATGAGAGCACTATATGAAACTGGTTTCTCAAATATTCCAACCAGTATTTCTGCAGATGATGGATTAATTCTCAAGAATGTATTCATTACT
>DATBMS010000009.1:0-1575 GCA_036554685.1 Nitrososphaeraceae archaeon
ATAATTACTTACTCCAATAGCCCGAGTCTTTCCCTCTTTTAATAATTGAATCATTGCTTTCCAAGTTTCTTTGCTCTGGCCTTCAACTGGCCAGTGGATCAAGTAAAGGTCAACATAGGGTAGCCCTAAGCGTTGTAGACTCCTTTCGCATGCTACAAGTGTAGATCGATACCCTTGATCGCTATTCCATACTTTTGTAGTAATAAAGATCTCTTCTCTTTCTATGCCGCTTTCTAGAATTGCTCTACCTACGTCTCCCTCATTACCATATAGCCATGCTGTATCAATATGTCTATAACCAACCTTTAATGCATATTTAACCGCACGAAAAGTAGATTCTCCAGGTGTTGCCTGATATACTCCCAGACCTAGACGTGGAATCTTTACTCCATTGTTCAATAATGTACTGGATTGCAAGCTTAATTGCATAACAGAATGGTTCGTCAGAAACCCATTTAAATTCTATCGAGTCACATAATGCATCGTGACAATCCTCTAGCAAAGACACAAGTCATATAGCTAATGCTAACAGGAGGCATACAGTAAACAGCTATTCATAAGTTGATCTCTTGTATTATTTCAAAAGTATTTCCTGGTCAAAGCATTACAAGTAAGTGTACTGCCAGCTATCAAATCGATTGTTTTGCAGCTTGATGATGGCATAAAAGAACAAGATGGTACGTGCCTTATTGGCAGGCATATTAATTATGATTTATGCTAACGAAGCGTTACAATATCATCAAATTAAGAGTCTTGATAACATGATATATCTAAGCTTGAGTTATATGAATAGAAATTTGGGTTGAATTAGATTATGGAAATGGAATTGCGCTTATGGTTGAAGGTATCTGAAATTCGATATTTGGGTTTGCATTATTTTCATTGTTCTCAGAAATGATTACATTGGTACCAGCAGTGGCTTCAGTCACGTCGATGCCGACATTATGACTTTTCTGCTCTCCTCCTATAGTTTTAGCAGATGCAATAGCAAACGATCCTTCATTAGCAGATCCTAAAGGACATCCGAAAACAGATTGGATTTTAGCATCACATCTTGATTCAACAGCAAATACAATATTAAAAGTATTCAAATTTATTAATGTCATCCCACCAGTTAAAACTAGAATCGATATTAACAAGAATAACCTGGTTGTAGACATGCCTTACAAAATATTGATTGCGCTTGAAGATAATCAATTTAATTAAGGTAAAATACCTACTTTTGATATGTAAATATTCTATCCTCCAAAGATTAGTAAGAAAACTAAATAATGGTATCAGTGTATCCAACTAATTTTACTTGGGGCTAATAGAAAACATCTAATTATTATTTCAATGGAGGAATATAACAACAAGTCACATTATTCATACAATTTTTGGCCAGTGATATGGATTTGATCAAATTAAATTTAACATTCAAAAAGTATCTTTTATACTATATTTGGATCAAGATTTTAGATTCAGAATAATTCTTTGGTACATGATCATGCGACTCATGTTATGATTTCTTAAATGAAGGAATAGTATTATGGTATCAAAGGAATGATTAATAATACTAAAGTGAACAGATATGTA
>DATBMS010000042.1:0-2300 GCA_036554685.1 Nitrososphaeraceae archaeon
CTACCACAAATATGAGGAAAACCAATAGTTACACCTGGAATTCCCAATCTTGTCCATATATCAAGGTGATTCAATCCGCAATATTTTACCTTAATTAGAATCTCAGAGCTATTAGGTACGGGAGTTGGAAAATTCTGCTCATATCTCAATACATTTGGACCACCATGACTGTATATAGGAACAGCTTTCATATGTTACCAGATATCTATAATTAATCTTGAATATTATGCATTTCCTTTAGATCATCTTTAAACTGAGATAGGTCATCTGGAATCTTTGCCTTTATAGGATCCCTTAATGAATATCGCTTACCATTTTCGTCAGTTGATTCTCTTTTTGTTGTCCAAATTGATGAATTAAAATCTATAATGGCTTTTGTAAATTTACACATATCTACATAGTCATCACTCTGAGTTGGAAATTCTTTTAGATGAATACTTTCTTTAGAATAAATTGTAGTCCATAATTTATCAGTAATAAATGGGCAAATGGGAGCTAATAGTAACAATATCACTGAAAAACATTTGTGAAGCGCATACAATGCAGAGTATCTGTTGTTTTGGATTTGATCGTTGTATGCGCGTGATTTTACCAATTCAAGGTAGTGGGATGCGAAAGTATTCCATGTAAAATCTCTAATTTGTGAAGCTGGAATAAAAAAGTTATATTCTCTATAACCTTTAACACATTCAGCCACTAATTTTGATAACTCTCCTAAAATCCACTTATCAGAAGGCAATAAATCTACTTTAACTTCCTCAATGAATTCAAATGAGGAGACAAATCTTCCAATGTTCCATAATTTTGTTAGAAATTTTTGTGCCTCCGCAATCTTTTGTTCAGAACACCTAAAGTCTTGACCATGATTTGCCTCAATTGCAGACCAGAATCTAAATGTGTCTGCTCCATGTTTACTAATTACAGGAAAAGGATCAATAACATTTCCTTTACTTTTACTCATCTTTTCTCCATACTCATCTACTCCATATCCCATAATCCAGACATCACTCCAGGCAAGCTTATCTGTCAATTGATAGCATCGTAACATTGTGTAATACAGCCAAGTTCGCACAATGTCTTTAGCTTGAGGCCTTATTTGTGTTGGGTATGTTTTTGCAAAAAACTCTCCATCTTTACCATATTTGGTCACAAATAGAGGAGATATACTTGAATCCATCCAAGTATCAAAAGTTCTATCATCACCTGTAAACTCATTATGGCCACACTTGATACATTTATCAAATGGTGCTTTGTCTTTCCAGGGCCTATAATATTTACCAGGTACAGGTAACGTTGGTTCTTTACATTTATTACAATACCATATAGGAATTTCTGTTCCATAAAATCTCCTTCTGGATATCGGCCAATCTATTGCAACTGAATCTAGCCAATTCAACAATATCTGTCTGTGAGACTCTGGATAAAATTTCAGAGAAGATGCAAATTCTCTAAGTTTGGGAAGAAAATCAAGCTGTTTAATGTAATAATCCTGCATTGGGATTATCTCTACTGGGGATTTACTTCTTTCGCACATCGGTATCCTATGTAAGATAGATTCTTGCTTGACAATGTGGCCGCCACTTTCTAAATCTTCAATGATTTTTCTTCTTGCATTATCTATTGACAGCGTGGAATAAGTACCTCCATTTTCACTTATTTTGCCATGTTGATCAATCGCAACAATTTCCTTCAAACCAAATTCTCTAAACACCTGCACATCATTAAGATCTCCATAACTACAAACCATCACAGCTCCCGAACCAAATTCCGATTTTGCTGAATGATGGGGTAAGATTTTTACTTCTCTATTAAATAGGGGTAATATTACTTCCTTCTTGTGCATTTTCTCATATCTAGTATCGTTAGGATTTACTATAACACATTGGCATGCAAAAATTAATTCAGGCCGGGTTGTAGCCACAATCAAATCTTCATTTTCATTTTTTAACTTAAATCTCAAATGTACCAGATTTGTCTTTCTTTCTTCATAAGTTATTTCAGCGTCGGCAATTGTAGTGCCACAGTTTGGACAATAGTTGTTGGGTCGATTTGCAGAATAAACAAGACCTCTTCTCCATAAATCAATAAAAGTACTCTGAGTTAACGTGCGATATTCATTTGAATCAGTTCTATAATAGTCTGCAAAGTCGGCACTTAGACCGATACTTTTCATGATTTGGATCATTTCTTTTTCTAGATCATCTAATGATATTCTACAGAGTTCAAGAAATTCCTCTCTGTCAGTCTGTCTCATCCTTATCTTGTGTTTTTTTTCAGTGTAAATCTCAACTGGTAGTCCA
>DATBMS010000011.1:0-3942 GCA_036554685.1 Nitrososphaeraceae archaeon
GTGAAAACTGTTTAGACATTTGAGATAGGAATAAATTTTTTCGTTTATTGAATATATATTGTTACTGTCAGTAATGTTTTAACCAAGGATGAAGCTGGCAGTACTTTAGATATTAAAACTAATATCATAAATATTGGTTGCCTTATATTAATTAGGTAAATTATTTGGTAACTCCCCGGCCACTATTAGTTATCGCAGGGACAACTAGTGGAGTAGGCAAGACGACAATATCTTTGGCTATCATGCATGCTTTTAAGAAAAAGAAAGGTGTACTGGTTCAACCCTTTAAGATCGGACCAGATTTCATTGACCCTAGCTATCACAAAATAATTACCGGCAAAGAATCTCGAACACTGGATGCTTGGTTTATGGGCAGAGATGGCATTTTCTCAACGGTTGAGAACGCTACCAAAGATGTTGATATCGGTATAATTGAAGGAGTTATGGGATTGTTCGATGGCATGTCTGGAAGAAATGATTTTGCCAGCACAGCGTATGTTGCAAAGATTTTGGATGCCCCAATTATACTAGTAGTAGACGCAGCAAAGGCAGCGCGTTCCATCGCCGCGATGATTTTTGGTTACTTGAATTTTGATAAAAAATTAAGAATTATTGGGATAATCCTTAATAATGTTGCAGGGCCCAAACATGAAAAATATCTGATTGAAGCATGCAGGAATTCGTTAAAAGTTCCTATATTAGGTATAGTTAAAAGAGATAAGGACTTGAAAATGGATGAACGTCATCTGGGTTTAATTCCTTCTGACGAATTAGAACCATCAAAAAGAAATAAAATAGTTGAACTGGCAAATAAAGTATCAGAGGATATTTACTACGACAAAATTATTTCCCTCATAAAACTAAGAAAATTAAAATCAAAGCTGAACAAACAGATTAGTGGTGAACGGAGAGTTCCAAAACTTGTTAAAATCGCAGTAGCGCTTGATAACTCTTTTAATTTTTACTACAATGAGAATTTAGATATCTTGAGGAATTTTGGAGCAGACATCACATATTTCAGTCCTATCAGTGATACCAGTATTCCTGAAGGCATTTCGGGAATAGTTTTGGGCGGTGGATTTCCCGAAGTAATGGCAGACAAACTAAATGCAAATCAATCAATGCTAAAATCAATAAAAAAATCAGGTGAACAAGGAATTCCAATATACGGCGAGTGTGGAGGCCTTATGTATCTCACCAAATCAATTACTGGATATAAAAATTCAAAGAAAATTTTTCGAATGGTGGGACTAGTTGACGCAAGAACGGAAATGACAGGGCGACTAACCCTAAACTATACAAATGCGGACTTGAATTCTGCTTTTGGTAACATAAAAAATATCCGAGGCCATGAATTTCACTACTCTAAAATAGAAGATTTGGCGTCAGACTCCAAATTCGTATTTTCGATGAAACGTGGGATTGGTATGGATGGTGGTAAACATGATGGAATCTTGACTCATAATAGCATCGCTTCCTATATGCACCTGCATTTCTACGACAACCGATTCCCAAAAATGTGGATAAAAAAATGTATTGAATTTCAGAGAAAATAGGTCGAATTAGTTACATGTTATATCTTGTTCAGAATTTGATTTTATTGTTCCCTTGACCGATTGTAAGCATCTTCTGTTTATTTCCCAAATTTGTCTCTAATAATCCTCGACCGTCATAAACGGGAATGTTTCCAAAGAATATCTTTCCTAATTTCTTGTATTCCTGGTGATCTGTCGACAAAATGACGAGATCGGTATTTCTTATTGATCTTTTTAGATCGGAGGTTAAGATTACATTCTGGAAATTTGATAAACTTGGATCGTCACTAACAAGGGGATCATGAATAATAATATTCTTTACTCCAAACCTTTGAAGTTCTTTTATTATAGAGTAAGTGGGTGATAATCTAGTATCTGAAACATCTCCCCTAAAGGCAAGTCCCAATATAGTTACTGTAGCTTTAGGAAGTTCTGAAAATTTTAATAATTTGATAGCCTGTCTTACGCAATAAGCTGGCATACCGTCATTGATTGATCTACTTATGTTCGTTACTTCACATAGGACATTAATTTTTTTAGCTACATCAAGTACAAATTGTGGATACACTGGTATACATGCTCCTCCAACTCCGATCCCAGGCTTGTGTATGTGGCAGTATGGCTGAGAATTTGCAGCTTCCCTTGCTTGCCAAAAATCAATTCCTGCAGCTTCGCAAAATTTTGCCAATTCATTTGCCAAGGCGATATTGACGTCTCTATAAACTCCCTCAAATAATTTTTCAGCTTCGGCAGTTCTAATACTATCTAATAGTAATACCCCCTTTTTGAAAATTTGTGAATAAATGGTATATGCTATATCCTTACCTTTTGGACCGACGGCCGATACTATTGCCGGATAATTTTCTTCAATATCTTTGACTGCGCGTCCTTCATAAATTCTTTCAGGATTATATATCATGCAAAAATCGCTTGTTACATGAAGCCGGCTTTCCTTTTCAATTATGGGTATTACAATATCTTCAGTAGTTCCAGGAGGAACGCTGGGATTAAGGGATACTACATCATTTTTTTTCAATCCTTTTCCAATCATCGTGGCTACTTCTGATACTGCGGAGAGATCTGCTGACAAATCCTGATCTTGCGATAAGACAGGAACACAAATCATTTTAAAATAAGAATCCTCCGATGCCTTGATTGGATCATCGTATAGTTTGAATCGTCCTAAACCAATACCACGTTTGAATGCCTCATTTACATGAGGCTCTGGTATTGTAGTCCTGCCTTTTCTTGCCTCGGTCAACACTTTCTTTGATTTATCAACTCCAATAACATGGGCACCTGCTCTAAGCCAAGCAGCCGCCAAGGGTGCACCTACATGACCCAGACCATAAATTGCAATTCTGAGTTTGCCACTCTTTATTTTTCTTACTAATTCTACATTTTTATTTAGTCTGGCAGATTTCAGTACCATACGGTACTTTTAGTGGTCCTTAATATGTACATATTGAATTTGATCTTGGCAATCAGATTTATCTAAACTTTTGAATCAGCGAAATTTTCTTGGTGCAAATAATCAAGGAAAATCTATTTTCAGGAAAAATGAAATGAAAGATGTCTGGTTATGATTCTAATTTCTTGATGGTTCTAGCTATTCTTTCTACCACTTGAAAGAATTCAGGATCAAATTCAAGTCTATCCTCTCTTTTCCATTTGGTATACACTCTAACCCTATCCTTTTGGGGATCAATACTAATTTCTCCTTCATTCAGCATTACCGATTTTAGCATTTCGGTGAGCTCATTATCTGATGTCAGTCTTTCAGCAAGTCTTCCTCCTATCCATTCTATTTCAGTGATCCTCTTTTCTTCATTATGCCCTTTGGATTTTGCTTTGCACTTTGCCATATACGCTGATGGATTTGTAATATTTACTGGCTCAATAAGATAATGGATCTGATAATATTGTAATGCGCCATATGGAAGAGGATTTGGATCTTGTTCCGCCATAGATTAGTCTACGAGATTTTGGAATCAAGCATATATCAATGTAGTGTAACAATCAATGTAGTGTAACAAGAATTTTCAATTATATGTAAATATAGTATGCATATTCCCAAACTTCAATACTTGATAGAATGTCTGCCTGCATATCACAACTCTAGTTGACTTTGGTGGAATTACTATCAAGATTGATAATCTGTCCTCTAATCTCGCCATTCTCATGATAGGGTGTGTCAATATTGATATAAGTGGTGCTATTTTTCATAGCAAGAATCAGGTCTTTGAGGACTTTTCCATCAAGTGAACCTTTAAGATCAGAACTTGTGATGTTTCCTCTTATTGATGTTTCCTGTTTTATACCATTCTTTTTGCTGTCCTTTAAGAGATCAACTACTGTTTCACCATTAACTCCATTTTCACCCAAATGAATGTCAGCACTCGTTACA
>DATBMS010000047.1:0-4983 GCA_036554685.1 Nitrososphaeraceae archaeon
ATGGAAAGTAATTCTGCAGCTGAAATGGAAATGTCACAAAATGTGATGAATCATGGCGTTAATGAAAGTAAATCTGAAATGGATAAAAAACCCGACATGACAGACAGTCTTAATATGTAAGGATATTTATTTTTTCAAGTATCTTTTATTGTTTCAATTGCCTGGATCTCGGAAATACTTAAAATCCTAATATCCTTTACACTATTAATGACATCAGCTCAAACTTCTATTTCGAAGTGGCATATGAAGGCCGATTACGTAGAGACTTGCAACTGTGATTATGGTTGTCCGTGTAACTTTAATGGGTTTCCAACAAATGGATTCTGTAGGGCTTTGACATTATATCATATTCAGGCGGGAAGCTTTGGCGATGTTAAACTAGACAATCTTGATGTGGTAACGGCATTCTCCTGGCCTAAGGCCATACATGAAGGTAACGGAACTGTACAGTTATTTATAACAAGGAATTCAAATGAGCAGCAACGCAATTCTGTCATCACTATCTTTTCGGGTCATGCCAAGGGTGATGGTCCGTTCGTAATATTTGCGTCTACTTGTAAATATTTTCTTGAGCCACAATTTGTGGATATAAATGCAAAAATAGATGGTAAGAAAAGTAGTTTTTCGATTCCAGATATAATGGATGTTCAAGTAGAAAGTTTCATAAATCCTGTTACTGGTGAAGAACAGGATACAAAGATACAGCTTCCAAAAGGGTTTATATGGAAACTTGCCGAAGCGGCCAAAACAAAGCTAATGCGTATATCCACACCCTACTTGAATTTCGATGATTCGGGTAAAAATGCGTTCTACTCAGTCGTAGAATTTAGTGGTCCTTGATGGGTCGCACCTTAATGAAGTGAAAGGATTAGAGTTTTAAATGATGGTATCATAGTTTCAATAAAAATAGCGAAAAACATTTCTTTTGATACTTACGAGTATAGAAGATAATGACACCTAAAGAATTTCTCATTTCATATGTGAAAAAATTCAATGCAGGGGATATAAGTTCCCTGATAAGCTTGTATGAAACTGAAGCATGTTTTGTCTCTCAGGCAGGAGAGGTTGTAAAAGGCATAGAAAATATTCGTCGAATACTACAGAGTTTTATCAATATGAACGGTAAAATAGATTCAAAAGTAAATGGAGTGATTCATACTATCGATATCGCTCTCGTAAATACTGAATGGTCATTCAACGGCAGCGGACCTGAAGGAAAATCAGTTACTATTATTGGGAAAGCTACAGATGTATTACGTCAACAATCAGACGGCAGTTGGCGAATTCTAATAGATAATCCTTGGGGAACTAATCTACAAATGAGCGTTTAGAAAAATAGATAATAATAATTAGGATTGCATCGATGTGTCTGGAGCCGTCGGGATTTGAACCCTGCATGTACTAGGGTTCTACTAACTTGGTATTTAGCTTTTAGTTCCTGTAATGATTACAGTCCAAATCTATTTAAATAAGCATACTATACAAACTCCATTTGAATAGGACAACTAGACTGTCGTTACCACTATCCTTGTTCATTGTCTCCACCATGGTAGTTTTGCCTCATTTTGTCACAGATTTGTTAGCACAAACTCTTACACCTAGTGTTGGCGGAGAAGCTAACCTGCCTTTGAATGTAGGTGATTCGGTTTATAATGCCAGCACAAGCATAACCCTGGGAACAAAGAATATATCATTAACTCCTTCCGAATTACAGAGTCACATTTCTCTGACAAAGGATTTTTAAAAGGTGTAGGAAATGTTACTTGGAATCAGACTTTCATAAGTAATTACTTATCTGATAAATTACTCCAGGGCAAAGGTAATGGGACATTCGAGACCCCAGATGGGCAAAGTATTGGTTGGGTATCTTCCGACATAGGAAGAGCGGTGATGGCCGTTGGGTTTTCTATGGAATAATATTATTCAATGATACACAAAGCGAACAATTGTCTTTCCTGAATAATAGAACTGGTTTATATAAGAGTGTTTCTGGCAATGAGACAGATTACATTTGGCTTCTGAAATAGTTCTTATTTAAGATACTATTATAGAAAACTACCTTTGTAGGTAGAGTACATAATCTACAGAAATAATAATAAATTTTTTATTGTTATCTTTATTGTTCCCAATTAATTACCGACTCATTAAGTTGCATAGCCGATTGAGTAATATCCAAACCATGTGCTTTCTTCAGATGTTCACGAAACTTAACAGCCCATGGTTCACTGGATGTAGCTAATACTTTAAATGAATGTTCAGGGTCATCTGTCTCATAACTGACAACTATGAAATCTCCCTGTGGCAAATGTTGGACCCAAGTCTGTTCACGTGATACTCCTGCTGCTTTGAAAACTGCGTCATGTTCTTTATTGTTAATAATATTTTCTTCATTCCATTTTTTCATGGCTTCTATTCCTTCGGAAGATGTAGGAACTATAAAACAATAATTCGCCATTTTCTTTACAATCCTCTCCTCTCTATTTAAACCTTATATCAAACAAAATAATATTTGGTGTAATGGGAAAATTTCATACGGACCAATCCGTGCCTTCTACAGGAACATATCATTTTGCAGGACATATGGAAAACAGTGCATGTCAACCCACAGAAAACGAAAAAAGAATACAAATAGTCGCTGGAGAAATTTTTCCACCTTGCAGACACTGCAAAACTGGTGCATTTTGGGAAATCAGACTATAAAAAATCATTCAATTATTTCTACAAATTTTCCTTTCCTTAACTTGCTTTTGATATTTTGTATAGAATAGCTCCATCATTCTCAGACGAGAGAACATACATGTAACATCTGGTCCGATTTCTAGATGTTTATGTTTATAATGTATCGTAAACTATACGAAGCAGCAAGTTAGATTTTCTATAACGTTCATTGGGCCAAAATATTAAAAGTCGTCAAGTGTTTGGACGTAGAGATTAGTGCCCTGCATGTACTGGGGTTCTATTGCTTGGTATTTAGCATTTCTTTTAGAAACAATGTCTGATTGGATGGATGTCGGGGGAGTCTCATCTCATACTAGAGAAACAAATAAACTAATCCTTCAGGTACGGGATTGATCTATCTATTAATTATTCAATCTAAAGAGACCTTCGAGATTCCGTCAAGTATTTTGACATGATCAGCCTGAGGCTCAGTCGTAATGTAGAGCATGTGATCTGCCCCCAAAGGTAAAGTGATCCTTTTTATCTTTTCATATTCTGCCAGAACATATTTTCCTTTTCCTATTTTCCCAGCCAGTTCATTTCGCGTCTTCCAGGCATTTATCGCCATTTCCAAGGATTTTTTACTTTCTTCAGGAGTTAGCAAATTAGAGACTCCCGGTTTATGATCGGAGAACATTATTTTTCCGTTAGAGTCGCAGATAGTAACCAGCCTGACATTAGGATCTAGATTCATTATGGTTGAGTGAATATGTTGATAATTCATACTGATCAATCTAACTTGTCCATTCTATATAAATACAGTCTTTCTTTCAAGCATGGATAAAGATTTGGCCTTAGTCATCTAACTAGCACATTAAAAAGCTTTGATTTGATGATCTCTTTGGTACCCACGACGCTATCGGTTCTAAAAAAGGAATCTTATATAGTTATGAACAACTAAGCTTTACAGTTTTCAAATCGCCTAGGTTTCATCGGGATTTGAACCCTGCATGTACTAGGGTTCTACTACTTTGTATTCAGCTTTATTGTTTTGTGGTGTGATTTTGTCCCTGTTTTCTTAATTTTACTGCATTCTGTTAAGGCAGTTCACAACCAAGTCGTCGTTTCATTTTGATCCTCTTCTAGGAAATTAGTTGAGGAATGTGTGTCTTATTTTGATAATCTCAATATTGCTTTTCTAACGTGTTCTTCAAATTTTCTCCTCCTATGTAATTTGATTTCAGTCTGTGTTGGAGTTTTAAGAAAAAAATAGTGTTCCGTTATGATAAATATTTCGGGTGTATTTGAATTCATTTCCTCACTCCATCTGCGAGATAATCATCCGCCACAGCTCCCACCCCCTCCACATCCACCAGCAACATGAAGAACTCCCGGCATTTTTTGCTGAACAGTCGATGAAATACTAAAATATATCAGTTTGATTTAAAATTCAAATTATACTCGGCAATAAAAAATGTGATTATGTTAATGAATTGGCCCAAAAAAACAAGTAGTCATAGGAATTTTATTGTTGTAGTCATCGTTAGTATATTTTTTGTTTCAATTGTACAGCAATCAATATTTGCTCATCACGGCAACGAGATTGATCTCAAGTTTAATGACGCCCAGTTTTTAATATTACCAGGGAAAAACATACATCAAGTTAAGTTCACTACTACTTATTCTGTTTCTGACTCTGACACGGTTGGCAAGCAAATTAATGGAATCATGGAAATATATACAGATAACGGAACTTTAGTTAAAACAACTTCAATTCCCAATGGATTCAAGGCAGATAAAACTGGATTTCAGCAATTCGTTACCAGTCTACCTACTACTTCACCAAAAACAATTAATACTATTGTGTTGTTCACAGATTTAAACAAGACTTCTCCACTCTCGAATTCTATAAATAGAGATTTGGTCCTGAATAAAACACAATAAAATTCTATCGTTCAAACTATTAGGTCCGAAGAAAGAGTCAGTCATCGACTTCCCTTAGCTCTCACCTCGGTACCCGCGACGCTATTGGTTCTAAAAGTGGGTTCTGATAAAGATACGAACTACCAAGCTTTAAATTTTTCCTCTTTCTACGGTTCATCGGGATCTGAACTCTACATGTACTAGGTTTCTACTACATAGTATCTAGCTTTCTTCTAGATATTAATGACTTATATAATGAGGAAAACATATGAAAACCAAAGTCATTTCAGGAAAGACTTTTCTATTTTTGGTTTGATAGTATGTTCATGAGTGTTGAAGAAAATATGAACTTGATGAAGACTTTAGACGACGCTTGGAATTCGCAGGACTGGGATACTTTTA
>DATBMS010000064.1:0-21283 GCA_036554685.1 Nitrososphaeraceae archaeon
ATAAGGAAGTTTTATGAAGAAATACTTCAATTTGTAGGAAAAAAAGTTTCGATAGAGACATCTTATGACAAGAATTATAGTGGAACGTTAAGCGCAATCGACGAAAGATTAGACACAGTTTTGGAAAATGTTGAAGGTCAGGGAATTCTGAGAATTATCATAAACGGATCATTTGTGAAAGAAATAAAGCTTTTGGAAAAGCCTTTTGATCTTAAAGGTCTTGCAGATCGTCTATCAAGAGTATTTCCAGGACTAGTAAAAATCAGAGAAGACGTCAAAGCGATAATTGTGATGGATAAGATCAAGGTAACCGAATATGGGATAGAAGAAGGTTCTGGATTAGCTGCTGATAGGGTAAAGTCAATATATGAAGAATTCATGAGGGAGTTCAAGAAGTAAATTTGTTATTTGAGGTCAGGTATTCTGACCTAGCAGGAAGGATAGGAAAAATTAAGACTCCTAGTGGGACTTTTGAGACTCCTGCCTTTATACCTGTTATTCACCCGGTTTCCCAATCCGTTGATATCGAGTTTTTAAAGAAATTAGGTTTTGAAGTCGTAATTACAAATGCGTATACCACGTTAAAACAATATGGCGATGTCGCACGAGAAAGAGGTATTCATAAAATAATAAATTTTGATGGTCCAATAATGACAGATTCTGGTGGCTACCAAGTGCTAGAATACGGATCTATTGAACCAGGGCCTTCGTATATTGCCCAATTTGAGAATGATATTCAAAGTGATATTTGTGTACCTCTTGACAAGCCAACAGGATATGGATTGAGTTACGAAATTGCCGAAAGGTATGTTAACGAGACTATGAAAAATTCCCAAGAAACTCTGAATCTCATCAAGAGTAACAATAGTCGAAACTCTGTTTGGGTGGGCCCGGTCCAAGGAGCAGAACATCTTGACTTGGTAAAAAGATCCGCGGGATTACTTGATGAAATGGGATATGAAATGATGGCTCTTGGAAGTCCTGTGCAATTACTAGAATCATACGAATTTGCAATTTTGGCTGATATGATAGCAACTCTTAAAACAACAGTTATGTCCAAGCCCATTCATCTATTCGGAGCAGGGCATCCATTAACGATATCATTGGCAGTAGCATTAGGGTGTGATACTTTTGATTCTGCATCATACTTGTTGTATGCAAGAGATAACAGGTACATGCATCCAAATGGAACTTCAAGATTGGATAAGTTGACATATCTTTCATGTCAATGTCCAATTTGCATTAGTATGACAGTTAAGGAATTTGTTGGACTCGAACATGATGAAAAGATAGACAAATTGGCCAAACATAATCTCTACGTATTGAGGTCAGAAGTTTTATCGGTAAAACAGGCAATCATGGAAGGAAGACTTTGGGAATATGTTGGACAAAAGGCACGAGCTCATCCCAAATTAATGGAGGCCTTTAAATTATTTGTCAATTACAAACACTTAGAAGATGGTACTCCAGTGTTCAAGAAAAAAGCGATATTTTTTATGGAATCAATCGATCAATATCGACCAGAAGCCTGTAGAGTAAGAAAGATCTTTAGTTCACTTAGTACGGATAAGAAAAAGATCATTCTATTTCCTGACACACAGATTTCGCCCTTTTATTGTTCTCAAGAGTATCTCAAATTGTCAAGTAAATTTTCAGATTCTCAGATTTGCGCTTATAATCCTTTTATTGGCATCATCCCATCTGAAATTTCAGATGTCTATCCTGCCGCACATAACCTGATTGCCAGAAAAAAATTTGATTTCAATAATGCTAAAGAATATCCGACTTTCGTCAGTTCATTAGAAAATTTTCTATCACATAATTTTTTTGATAACGTGATAGTAGTTGCCGATGATTTCATGCAAGGCATAATTCAGGACACTCATATTTTTTCTAAGAATCTAAAGATTATTGAATTTAACGATAATATAATTGAACAACTTTAATCATCTGCTAACTCTAAATCGCGCTAATCTCATTTTTAATCTTAAATTTTGCTTAAATATAAGAAATAGTAAAGATAATTAATAAAATTGCCGATTGATTATGATTTCATTTATACGTTCAGTGAAGAATTATTAAATTTGGACAGTTCTCTACGGTGGATTGGTATTTCGAATAAATATGGTGTCCTAATTAATGTGGAACAACGCGAAGGATTAAAACCATTAATGTCAGAGGAGGAAAGCGAGGAGTATGCAGCTGCAGCCGTGTCAAGATATAGAACTAGGATCAAATTTCAATCAAAAATAGGAAAACTAAATTATGCTGTTGGAAGATATGAAAATGTAACTAGGATTACTATTCCCATTAGTAACGATTATTTTCTCCTCCTAACAATCGATAAAGAGAAAAATTATGATGACTTGATAAATAAGATGATAATTCCATTTATCGCTAAAAGTAGGAACAAATTTCATTTTGAAAATCTAAATGATTGATCATATTTTCGATGTACTTTAGCATAAATATTATTGAAAATTAAGATACTATGTCATCTACAATGCTCTTGTAAATTGACAGTGCTTCGTCCTCACTTTTAGCTCCAACAATAGTAGCTGCCCCACTGGTCATGAAGCTTATTGAAAGATTGTCAGAATTGCTGCTCATGATGGTTAATCCTAGTTCGCCTTTTGTCTTAATCGTATATCCCAGTTTTTCTGCACTCTTTTCAATTCCTATCAGGTTTAGTGATGTTGATATATGTGCGGGCGTAACAGTGTACGTTCTCTTTCCTCGATCACGACCGCATAGTTCTTCAATTATCAATTGCTTTGTTTCCAGATGATTATTATCAATTCTTTTTATTCCACATGAAGGACATTCTTCTTGTCTAAACACTGAAACCTTTTCTAATGAGAGATCGTTTAGATCTACATACAGCAGTTTATTTTCTAGTGTTGGTTTTTCACCCAGAATGATCTTGACTGCCTCTGAAACTTGGATACCTCCGACAAGATACAAAATTGATGGATGAACACCTTCAGTACTACAAGTTGGCATATCATCCTCAGCTAACGCGGGAAAGATACACCTAAGACATGCGGTTTTATTTGGAATTATTGTGCAAATTGAACCTAACATGCCTAAAGCGCCAGCATAGATTAGAGGGATATTTAGTTTAATACATGCGTCATTTAGTGCATATCTAGCATCTATACTATCTAGTGCATCCACGACTATATCAAATCCATCAACAATGCTTTGGGCAGTATATTTAGTAACAGAATTAGGAAGCGCTTCAATCTCGACACTTGAATTTATTTTTTCAAGTCTTTCTTTTGCAGCTTCAACTTTTACTCTACCTATATCATTTTCTGTATAAAGATGCTGCCTATGTAAGTTGGAAATTTCTATAATATCTCTATCCACTATCTTCAATTTTCCGACACCCATTGCAGTCAGTTGTGTAACTACAGGATTGCCGATACCTCCAACCCCAACAACGCATACTTTTGCCTTTCTAAGTTTTTCCAATCCAACGAATCCTATTTCATCTAGCATTATCTGTCTGGAGTATCGTTGTAAATCCTCGTTCTTTAGTTCAGAACCTCCTGCTACAGCCGGTAGAATATAAATGGAATCACCACTGTTAAGTTTGGTTGCCATGCCATCATTACTAAATCGCATATTTTTTCCGTTAATGTAAATGTTAATTAGCGATCGCGGTTTTCCGTTTAAATCCAAAACTTTGCGTTTAAAATCTTCCCCGAGCTGTTCTGTTACTTTGGTAAACGCATCTTGCAGATCTATGGCATCTAATGGAATCTTTTTTTCTCCGTTACCCTTAGTAAGTACTGATGGAATTATAAATTCGATATTTGTCATTCTGTGCTCATCATTTCCTATGAAATCATTGCGGATACTGTTTGTACATCTGGCTTGACGACGTCAAGTTTGGGCAATGCACTTATTATTGCTTCAATAGATTTCAATCCATTACCAGTAACATAACATACTACTTTTTCATCTCGCTCTATAAATCCATCATCAACCAGTTTTTTGAGTACGGCTATTGAGACTCCACCCGCAGGTTCAGTAAAAATACCTTCAGTTTTTGCAAGTGTCATAATTCCCTCAACAATTTCATTATCATTAGCTTCTTCAGCAATACCACCGTATTGTTTCAATCTTCTTAAAACATAAACGCCGTCCCCAGGATCCCCGATTGCTAAACTCTTTGCTATGGTATCCGGTCTTTCTACAGGAACAATTTCACCAGTATTTTTCTTAAAAGCATCAACTATTGGAGCACAACCGTGTGGTTGTGCGGCAGTAACCTTTAGATTTGAAACGTCGTCGACAAGTCCTATTTGATGTAACTCCTCAAATCCTTTACAAATTGCATTTAACATCGCACCGCTCCCTACTGGAATAATGAGATGATCTGGAAGTTCCCAGTTAAGTTGTTCGGCTACTTCAAATGCCAACGTCTTCGAGCCTTCCACATAATATGGTCTCATATTAATATTTACAATCCCTATGCCCTTTGAATCTCCTATTATTGACGCGACCCTATTGGCATCGTCATAAGTACCTTCAACTGCAACATATTTGGCACCATAAGACAATGCCTGCGCAATCTTTGCTTTTTCAATATCCGATGGTGCAAAAATAAAACATGGCAAGTGTGCTTTAGCAGCATGCGCAGCAGTTGCTGAAGCCAAATTTCCAGTTGATGCGCATCCTACTGCTTTGAGTTTAATTTCTCTAGATTTTGAAATGGCCACACCTGCAGGTCTATCTTTGAATGAAAAGGTTGGGTTTACAGAATCGTTCTTTATGAAGAGATTCTTAAGATTTCCTATATGGGTCCCCAATTCCTCAGCATGTTGCAGGGGTGTGAATCCAGCATGAATATTCACGATACAGTTCTTATCAGCAATTGGCAAGAGTTCGAAATAGCGCCAATATGTTTTATCTTGTCGGGACGAGAAAGTGTGCTTGCTTAAATCCGTAGGAATATTATATATAACATCGAGAGGACCGAAACACTCTTCACATATGTACTTGAATACAGGAGTATATTCAGCGCCACACTCTCTGCATTTTAGAAATCGAATACAACCCATGTATAATCAACTATCACCGAATATGTGGTAATAAATATCACTAATAGTAATTTTAGTATTACTTAATTTTTTTGCTTCAAAATTTTATAAACATTAAATGTGAATTAGATCAAAAAATCGCAATTATTCAGAATATACAATATAATTAATACATGATTATTGAAAATAACTTCAATTTTAGAGAGGGTATAGTCTATTGTGGAAACATGTTCTATTTCCTGTATGACATGCAGGATTTTTTGAGTCTACGAGATAAACCAATGAATCAAGATCGCAATCAACCAAGATATCTTTCACATCTTGAATATTTCCAGATTCTTCTCCTTTCATCCAGAGTTTGTTACGAGATACACTCCAGAACCAAGCGTTGCCTGTTTTAACTGTATTCTCTATTGCAGTTCTATTAGCATAGGCCAGCATTAAGATATCTTTAGTCTTAATATCTTGGACTATCACCGGGATGAGTCCATCCCTCTTCGCGAAATTTAATTTAGCAATGAATTCATCATGAATCTTCATTAGCATTCGATCTTGTCCTCTAGGATAGGTTTACTTATGTACTGAATATAAGTTTAGTACCTATGAGGTCTCAGTTGTTTTATTGACGCTGGCCAAGATTCCAAATAAAACCAAGCTAATTGAATTGGGATAGAGCAAGACGTAGCAAAAATTGGTAAAGATATCCTCATTGAACTCTTCCTGTTAAATCCAGATTTTCAGATACCGCAGATAGGCTTGAATTTCCACTTTCAATATCATCAAAATCTAATAATAAAGTCTTGAATTTTCCATGTAATCAAATTTATCTTCTGAAATGATTACTCCTTTATGACACTTTTCGCAGAGAAAGTATTCGGTATTTGTAGGTAATTCCTTTCCACATATACCGCAAAACTTCTTCAATACTCTCACATTGTAAAAACTAATCTATAAAGTATCTGCTTTTCAGCAACATTTTGTAAATTAGATAGGAGCAAGCTATCTTTTTCTTAATTAGACAGCAATTTATGCCAATTCAAGAATCTGGATATGAAAAATTTATACTTTATTTTTCCTCTTCCTTTAACTTATCAATCTTCATTTTTATGAGATCAAAACCTTGTTGCCAAAAAGATGCCTTAGTGATATCAAATCCGGAATCCTTAAGCAATGTTTCTGGTTTTTCAGATCCTCCTGCAGATAATATCTTGAGGTAATTTGAAACGAAGGATTTACCCTCCTCTCTAAATTGCTGATATAGTGAGAGAACAAGCAAATTTCCAAAGGAATAGGCATAGCAATAGAAAGGAGTATGATAAAAATGTGGGATGTAAAGCCATTCCCATTTAAAATCCTCTGAAATACGTATTGAATTTCCAAATTGCGTTTTTAAGTTTTTCATATACAGATCGGAGATAATATCAATAGTAACACTTTTTTCTACAATTTGCTTATGGGCTTCTATTTCAAAAATTGTAAAAAATGCCTGTCGCATAACAGTTGCATAGATATCATCAATTTGTTCTGCCAAGAAAATCTTTTTCTTTTCCCTATTTAGCTTCTTGTAAATTTCTTCATTGAGAAGCATCTCTCCAAATACAGATGCAGTTTCCGCCAATGGAAGGGGAGCATGTGAGACCAAAATTGGTTTATCCGAAGCATGCATACTATGTATTGCATGTCCAAATTCATGAGCCATAGTTGAAACATCTCTCATCATTCCATCAAAATTTAAGAGTACATAAGGAGTCCTTTTCGGGGCAACAGCATAGCAAAATGCACCCCCAGTTTTTCCATTCCTGATTTCAGAATCAATATGATTTTCCTTAAACAAGCGCTCTGTGTACAAGCCAAAACTTGGATCAAATTTATGAAAAGTATCCAAGACTAATCTTGCAGCATTCTTAAACGTAAATTTAGGGATATTTTTGCTTGAAATTGGAGCATAGAGATCATAACGTCTTAGTTTTTTCATACCAACTAATTTAGCTTTTTCGATAAAATAATCGTGAAATAAGTTCGCATTTTCTTTACAAACTGCCAAAAGTGTCTCTACTGTGGTATCATCTATATTATTATGAATATTTCTAACTGAAATAGGAGATTTGAACCCTCTAATAGAAATATTTTCATCTCTCCATTGAGTTACTAAATTTTGGTAAATTTCCCCTAGAACCCCACTATTTTTCTCATAGGTTTTGAATAGTGCCTTGTATGCAGATTCCCTCTCATTTGTTTTAGAGCTCCTTACCAAAGAAAGCAGTTTTTCTTTATTTGTGAATATTTTGGTCCTCTTCCTATTTCCATGTTTTTTTATTACTGTAAATTCAAAATTATTAGTCATTCTATCATATATTTTTACAAGGGCACTTGGACCGGTTACCTCGAGAGTGTTGATAATCTTTTCTTCAGACTCATTAAGTGAATATTTCGCGATCAATCTTTTATGTTTTAAATATTCCCTATATACACCGGAGATGCTATCAATTAATCGTTGAGCATTATTCTTGTCAAGTCCTTTCTTGAACCATAAATCAAAGAATAAAATTTTGTTACTAATCTGTGAACTCAATTTTTCGGTTTCAAGAACCAGAGCTGCAGCTTCATTGGATGAAGTATCGGCAGCGTATTTAAGTTGGGCAAAACTATTGACTCTGCTAAGAGTTTCCAGAATATTCTCAATCTCATGAACTAATCTTTCAAAACTCGAGGAGTTCAGATCTGGTTTTAGGATTTGCCGGTTATCTTCAAATTCCTTGACATCTTTTTTGATGTTATCAACTAACTTTACAAAGTTCCCTGTTGACCTATCATCGACTAAATCACAAAGATTCCATTTTCCTAATCTAATATTTGAATAATTTAACATTGTTTCATTTCATCTTTAAACTGTACAACGTCTTTAATGTTTTTCTGATTGTAGACATCAATCAACTCATAATCTGCAGAATGAAACAGATCTATTTGGAATATGCACAATATAGTTAATTTTGAATATAGTTATATAGCATAGGCATGATAAATAATATGCCATAATGGTTTTCAACATAGGCATAACTGTGAAGGCTGATAATACTCAGTAATAAGGTGTTATCTGAACACCCATGCTGATTAAAAATGCCATCCTTTCTATGTTGAATGAATTTGGATTTTTGGTTGTAAAAATTATTTATTTTTCAAATATTCTTTTTTCATCTCCTCCACCCAACCATTTTTCTTTGAATATAGTCTCTTTCTTGGGCGTTTCTTGCATTCTGACAAGACATAAGAGCAAATTATTGGGAAACAAATTGAAGAATCTCCATAGACAATTACATTGTTTCTATGAGAGGTTTTTATTTTGCCCCAGCTTTTTCCTTCCTGTATAGTCGCTCCAGATAAACCACCGGTATCAGGTCGAGCATCAGTAATTTGTATTACATAATCGTGTCCGCCCTCCTTAAGTTTCAGTATTTGGTATAATGCAGGTCCGGTTTGTTGGAAAAAATTTTTTGGAACTCCCCCGCCTAACTCTATACCACCAGAAACTTTACTCTTCCAAAGTATCGCTGTTGATTCAGCAATATCCAACATAACATTTGGAAATCTCGTCACATCTTCAAATATCAAGGGTAGCATATTGAGTCCTATAGAAGAATCACTTACTGCAGGAATGAAGACTGGTACATCATTTTTGAATGCTGAAATAAGAAATGATTTTTCTGGATTTGTTGAATTTTCAAGAGCTGCCTTACCAAGTTTATGTGACATATCTGCAGTAGAATATGTTTTAGCAAAGTCTTTTTCGATTTTCTTTACTTCTCTTTGAATAATAATGTCCTGAGCCTGCAAAGTGCCTACTTCTTTTATATATACATCGTAAATTCGTACAATTTGTTTGGAAAAGAGCACGTCATCGTCAACCTGAAAATGACCTTGCCTTACGGGTAAATCGTAAGCGAAATGAAGGTCATGGTAAACATTGGCCCCAGTTGTTACTATCCAATCTACAAAGCCATTTTCAATAAGCGTTTTGATTGTATTCCCCATTCCTATTGGGGTCAACGCTCCCGCAAGGGTTAAGCAAATGGTACAACCACTATCAATCATTTCCTTCATAATATTTGCAGCTTCAAAGAGTCGTCTTGCATTGTAACCGGTAGATCCGAAAAAATCAACCAATTGTGTTATGGTCATATTCTTTGAAATAAGCGGAGGTTCGATTTTTTTGCCTGTAAATGAATGCTCGTTCATCTATTAGCATGCAGAAAAGGTATTAAAAATTTTATCTGAATAAGTGTCTTGTTTGGTGAAATCTATATGGGTCCTTCCTTAACTCATGTTTGGTGGAAGGCTTTCAAGAGACTAGTTCCATACTCGTTTGCCACTCTCTTCTCTTCATATGAACTGCATTCTATACATTTTATACCATTGTTTATTCTAACTGTATCTCCACCACAGTTCAAACATAAGGAGTATAACAGGCCAAAATTAGTTCCATCTACTGCGATATGAATTGAAGAATTCATCAGACTGGTAATTTGACCCCTGATAATGTCGCCAATTCGATAAATCGATTTTGGTTTCCTATTATATCGATCTCGATTCCATCCCTTATTGTTTCCCGTTCTTGCTGAAGCAATGGCAGATAAGCCTTTAGTATACAATTTGTTATTAACAGAAAATAACTTGACTGATATCATAGATCCAAATAACATTTCTACGAATCCCATAACGACATCTCCTATTTTGGGTAATTCTTGAGGATTAATTGGATCAATTTTAATGGTTCTTCTCTTAAAATCATATTCCTTCTTCCCTAATACACTTGATCTGATAGTCCCATCAAGAGCGAAGGTATGATTACCTGCTTCAAATTCTTCAATTTCTGCTATATATTCACCCGGAAATACCATGCCGGATGTCTTTTTCTTCATATTAAGTACATGAAAGCAGATGTATTATAATTGTTACACGAAAATGAAGAGGGCCATCGAAAAATTCATCTCTGATATTATTTCTAACCTTTACTCAAACCGAAGGCAAATCCCGCTGCAAAACCTCCTGTCAGCGGAATGCCCGAATTTGATATGGCATCCAAGATTTGGTCGCTTATACCGGGAAGAAATGGAGTGCTAAGAGTAAAGCCATTAAAATTAGTCATGGCACTTCCTAATGCGGCTTCGACCTTTGCCCAATTTAGCGCAATTAGTCCGTTGTATTGCAAATAGTACATGATACCTACCAATAATCCGGCGACAACAATGATTATTTTTAATATTTTCTTTATAGCATATCCCATCAAGAATCCCAAAAATCCTCCTATCCCTACAGAGGTAGCTAACCCTCCTATCCCTACAGAGGTAGCTATTGAGCTGAAATCGATAAACATCCTTACGAACTATTCCAGAACCGTAAATATATGCAATATAGTCATTTTTCATCAGATCTTCTAACTGGATAATGTTATGGTTTTTTTTAGAGCAAGCTTAATTGCAATGATCTTAGATTATAATAAATTAGTATGTTTTTATGTAAAAAATGTCCGAAATAATTGGTTTTCTACTATCATCGCTTTCGTAAATCAAACAATCTATTAATAACCTTCTTTTATTTCTAAATGTGAAATTCATTGAGTGGTTCCCTTTTTATCAGCAGATAAGGACGGAATTTGGATATAGTACAGAAACAGATCAGAAGGCAGCTGAAATGCTGAGTCATATGATAAAGAGAAATGCATTGCAGGTGTCTAAGATTCAAAAGAAAATACAAGGAAAGGAAGTACTTGTAATTGGAGCAGGTCCTAGTCTGGAAAAAAATATCGAGTTTATCAGGAAGAATAAAAAATATGTAAAAATAGCTGCCGATGGTGTGGTTGAGATTTTATTGAATAAGAAGATTAAACCGGATATAGTGGTATCGGACCTTGATGGAAATCCAAAATATCTAAGGATGGCTAATAAATTTGGAGCAATAATGGTTATCCATGCACACGGTGATAATATGGAGAATTTGGAAAAACATGTTCCTAAATTTAGTAAAGTAGTAGGTACAACTCAGGTAATGCCGACAGAGAACGTATATAATTTTGGTGGATTTACTGACGGAGACAGAAGCGTCTTTTTGGCTGAAGAAATGAGGGCAAAAAGCATTACTTTAATAGGTATGGATTTTGACAACATGCCAAGAAAATTCTCAACAAATAATAAAGACGTAGATATTGATCTTAAACGAAAAAAGTTAAAATTTGCAAAGAAATTGCTCGAAATGCTAGGAAAGCAATCTCAATCCAAATTGGTTAACAAATCAGCCACCAGAATAAGAGGTATCAAGTCTCAACCTTGAGATATTCTTTAATTTAGTTATGAAATTAAGAGATTCTTTCCCTTCTAAATAATGTGAAAAACTATTATATGTTTTTAATATATTGAATCATGTCATGTCCACCTTTTCAGAAGATGATATTCGCCGTGCAGCAGAAGTGCGTGAATGGTTAGTTAAAGAAGTTACCAATAAAAAAGAGGAGCTCGATAAACTTCGTGACACTCTACTAATAGTTGATTCTTTGTTAAAAAAAACAAGCTTTATAACCGCATCACATCTCGAATCTTCTGCTTCTAATTTGAAGGACAGAAATGCATCTGAATACCAATCCCTTCATAAAGAAGAAACTGTCCAAAGCAAACCTAGTATTGATTCAACTACAAAATCTACAAATACAGATTACGAACAAGATGATAGTCAAGACATAGAGATAAGATCCTTGAGACGTGCAAAAGATAATCTTCTGATATCAAACGCAGAGTATACCTCCACCTATGTAAGAATACCGTTGTTAAATGATATCAATTTGAATATTAATACACCTCCATTCAAATCTTTTTTCTTAAACCGCATATTAGAAGGAATGAAGTCAAAAGATAAAGAAAAGATTCAAAAAGGCGAAATAGATGAATCTGAAATCATTGACTATAAAGTTGATAATGACGAAAATGGAAAAATCAAAAGTGTTACGATTTCCAATTATAGAGAAAGAGAACGGCTTAATGAGATTTTTAACACAGCAACGTGGGTGTTTACAAGAATGTTAGAAAAAGGAATTTAACATAGTTATGGATAAAATTGTAGTACTAGATTTTGGATCGCAATACAGCCATCTAATCTGTAGACGAATTCGTGAATCGAATGTTTATTGTGAACTCTTGCCTTATGATTCACCTATAAGCTTGATTAAAAATTTAGATCCAAAAGGAATAGTGCTATCTGGAGGTCCTTCAAGTGTATATTTAAATGGTTCCCCAAAACCAGATAAGAAAATTTTTGAGATGGGAGTACCAGTTTTAGGAATATGTTATGGTCACCAACTTATTGTTGATGAATTTCATGGCAAAATAAGACGTTTTGATAATAGGGAATATGGTTATGCCGATTTGATAATTGATGATAACTTGGACTTGTTTAAAGGAATCAATAAGAAAATAAAATGTTGGATGAGTCACGCCGACGCAGCTGAAAGCATTCCGAACGATTTTGAAATACTAGCACATACGGATAATTCCCTTTCTGCTGCAATAGCAAATCGAAATAAAAAATTTTATGGAATCCAGTTCCATCCAGAAGTATCACATACTGAAGAAGGAAATAGAATTTTAAGAAATTTTTCACATTCTATAAGTAATGCAAAACCAGATTGGACCATGCAAGGTTTTATTGACTTTTCCATTAAGGATATCAGAAGCAAAGTTCATGATGATAAAGTACTATGTGCGATTAGTGGTGGAATCGACTCAACAACTCTGGCTGTTTTACTAAATAAGGCGATTAGTGGCAATTTGACTTGTGTTTTTGTCAATAATGGATTATTAAGATTAAATGAAGAATCACTGGTTCCTGAATTAATAAACAAATATCTAGGTATCAAAACTGTCACCATTAACGCAGAGGAACGATTTTTAACAACGTTAAAAGGGATTGAAGATCCTGAACAAAAAAGAAAAATTATTGGAGAAGAATTCGCTCAAGTATTTTTGGGAGTAACAAAAGACTATGGGCCATTTCAATGGCTTGCCCAAGGAACATTATATCCGGATGTTATCGAAAGCGGTTTTTCTAAGGGACCGGCTTCAGTAATTAAGACTCACCATAATGTCGGAGGTTTACCGGAATGGCTAGATTTAAAAGTATTAGAACCTTTTAGGAGTTTGTATAAGGATGAAGTGAGACAAATTGCTGTTTTACTGGATATCCCCCGTGAATTCATAAAAAGACATCCTTTCCCTGGTCCAGGATTGGCAGTTAGAATTATCGGGGAAGTCACTGATGAAAAAATTAGAATTGTAAGACATGCTAGCAGTATTGTTGAAAATGAATTAATGATATCAGGTTGGTATGATAAAGTATGGCAAGCATATGCGGCCGTTGGGGATGATTTAGCAGTCGGTGTACTTGGTGATGAAAGAATATATGGTCATATAGTAACAATAAGGATTGTTGAATCGTTGGATGCAATGACTGCTGACTGGTCTCGAATACCATATGATTTGATAGCTAAAATTAGCAATAGGATAACCAATGAGGTTAATGGCGTTACTTGGGTTACTTATTCAGTATCAAGCAAGCCGCCTGCTACTATAGAACCACAATAATTTATCAAAAATTGTCCTGAACGAATTCCACTGCGTCATTTATTGTTGGAGGTTCAAATTCGCTTTTTCTAATATATAATGAAGCATACGCATTTGAAAACAATAACCTTTCAGTTGCATCTAGACCTGCTAAATATCCCACAAGATCCGCAGCATCCCAACAATCTCCAGAGCCAGTTAGTTTCTTGGGAACTGTATAGAATGAGTTAGCAAATAGGACATCCTTTCCATCAGACCATGCTGCGCCGATCCTTGCATGGAGATCGATCTTAAGTCCAAATTCGGAAGACAATGCTTTCACTGCTAACTTTACATTGTCAATTTGATGTAAATCTAATGACAATTGGGAATCAAGATTACATGCTTTTAGGAGGGAAGTGCATTCATTTTCATTAATGCTTAGTGCGTCTATTGTGTGATCTAGTTGCTTTAGTGCGTCTCTAAATTCTTCTTTTCTGGTTTCTATATCAGCAGGATCTAAGAAATGAAATGCTCTGGGAGAATTAGTAAATAGATAATTGGCTAAATCAGTCCCTTTAAGATTACTACCCCAATTTGTCAGGACAATGCTTTTCGCAGAATTTATTATATCTAGGTCACTCTGAAGACTTATCATTTCAGGACCAAAATTTCTATTATCACCTACATCACTTATCATTACATTAGCATTAGATTCCTTGTTCTCGTGAAACTCGAATGATGTCGTAGATCCATGTTTACCATTTTTTATTTGTAAATCAATACCTTCCCCAAACTTTGAGAAAACCGTGCGAAGCACAGATGTTCCAATATTATCTGCGATAGTAAATAATGTGACAGATAGTCCCATTTTTGCCAAACAATAAGCGACATTTACTGCATTACCTCCTTTAATATCAAAAGTATTTGCTCCCCTTATACTTCCGCCTCCGGCTGTTGTCTTGCTGTTTATCATTCTAAAGAGTTCATCTTTAGAATTTATCTTAATAATTCTGTCTAAAAAAAAATCAGGAAGCACAACAATTTTGCCATCAAAATCAAACTGTTTTAATTTTTCGAACATTACTTAAGTAGCATTATGCGGACATTTTTATTAAAACGTTCTAGTTCCCCAAGATGAAATGATAATTATTGAATTGTCTAGTAAAGATTTGATATGAGATTAAAATAAAATTACTCCATATCCATTCCGCCCATTCCGCCCATTCCGCCCATTCCGCCCATTCCGCCCATTCCGCCCATTCCGCCAGGGGGACCAGCAGGCATCTTGGATTTGCTTGAGGCTATTACATCATCAATTCTTAAGATCATATTCGCAGCTTCTGCTGCAGATTTTATTATTTGTTGTTTAACGGCTATGGGTTCTATTACGTTCTGTTTGTGCATATCAGTAACAACAGTATTAATAACGTCTATTCCTGTCCATTTTGAGCCCTTACTTTGTTTGGCTCTAAGTGTAGTCATGGTATCAATTGGATCCATTCCGGCATTTACTGCCAATGCTAGAGGAATTGTATCTAAAGCATCAGCAAACTTTTGAACAGCCAACTGTGCTCTTCCTTCCATGTTACCAGACCATTGGCGCAATTCATTGGCTACATAGGCTTCTGGCGCACCACCTCCTGCCACTGCAACTGGGTTTTCTAAAACGTCTTTAACTACCATTAATGCATCGTGAATTGACCTATCGGCTTCGTCAACAACTCTTTGAGACCCCCCTCTAACCAAGATTGTAACAGCTTTTGGATTCTTGCATCCTTCAATGAAAACCCACTTATCTGTTTCAACTTTCCTTTCCTCTACAAGATCGGCTGAACCCAAATCTTTGGAAGTAAAATCATCCAAATTGTTAACAATCCTTGAGCCAGTTGCCTTGGATAGTTTTAACATGTCGCTTTCTTTGACTCGTCTTACGGCTAGTACGTTTTCTTTTGCTAAATAATGCTGTGCAAGATCATCTATTCCCTTTTGACATAAAAGAACGTTCGCACCAACTCCCTTAACCTTATCAACCATTGCCTTCAACATTCTATTTTCCTCTTCAAGGAACATTTGCATTTGCTGAGGATCATTAATTCTTATCTCAGCACTCATTTCTGTTTTCTCTATTTCTAACGCAGAATTTATCAGGGCTATCTTTGCTTTATCTATCTTCTTTGGCATGCCTGCATGTACAACTTCTTTATCCAGAACAATTCCTTTGACTAGTTTGCTATCTCTGATGGATGTTCCTGCTTTCTTTTCTACTTTAATATTATCCAAATCTACTCTTAATTTCTTGCCGTCATCGACACTTTCGGCAACTTGTTTTGCGGCATCCACTACCATCTTAGCTAACGTAGGACTATCATCAGAAACAAGTTTGGAATACATGCTTGTTCTTGCAATGTTCGTCAAGGCATTTTTATCATTTACATCAATTTTCATTCCTATTTTTTGCAAAAATTCCAGAGCTTTTTCCGCCGCAGCAGTATAGCCATCTACAATAACTGAAGGATGTACATCTTTGTTTACTAACTCCTCCGCTTTTTCCAGTAAAGCTCCAGCAAAAATAACTGAGGATGTCGTACCATCTCCCACTTCGTTGTCGACAGATTTGGCTACCTCAACCATCATTTTTGCCGCTGGATGTTGAACATCCATTTCTTTAAGGATGGTAGCCCCATCATTAGTAATTGTAACATCGCCAAGTGTATCTACCAGCATCTTATCCATGCCACGTGGACCTAGACATGTTTTTACCATTTCGGCAATTAATTTGGCTGCGACAAAGTTATTTCGTTGTGCTTCTTTACCTTTACTTTCTTTGGTTCCTTCTTTCAAAATTAAAACTGGCATTCCACCAGCTGTTGCTTGAATTGATTCCAACTTACATATCACCTTAGTAGAATACCATAGATTTTATGATGCCTCTTTTATAGTTTTAGGAAAATTAAATTCGGGATCATTGTAGATAGGAAGTGAAAGTTCACGTTGACATGGAATACAAAATTTGCAGGTTGATGTTCTTATCGTGCGACGGTCTGACGGGAATTTTTGATTTCACACATAATAGTACCTAAATAAATTATCACACAATATCCTTTATTCGTATCCTCTATTCTTTTTTTGAATTCTGGATAATCCAATATTGCCCAATTAGTTCAAGTTTAAATAAATGAGCATTCATATTGCCTCTAACCATAAATCTGTCGAGGTCCAAATTATTGATTCCACAAGTAACTGTCACTGATCGGCTCAAAAATTATTATGAATTGACGAAGCCAAAAATTTGGTATCTCTTGGTTTTTACTACATTTGGATCAGCGATAACAGCCTCCTATTCGACTGATAACTTTCTATCCCCGCTCCAATGGATCTTTCTTCTCGTGGGTATTGTTGCAGGATCTGCAGCGGCAGATGCCTTGACTGGATATAATGATCGTGATATAGATGCTATTATGGATAGGACTAAAGCCCGTCCCATTCCTTCTGGAAGAATTTCACCTAGGAACGCGCTTATTTTTGGTTTACTTTTAGCAGCTATTTCGTTGTTCTGTGCGTGGTCAATAAACTATTTGGTCTTGGGGCTCATGGCATTTGGTCTTTTCGACAATATTATAGTATACAGTAAGTGGTTGAAAAGAAAGAGTCAAACCAATATAATTCTTGGAGGATTCTCTGGGGCCGTCCCAGCGTTGATCGGATATGTGGCAGTTACAACAGAAAATATAGAAATAGGGTTAGCGATGGCCGCGTTGGTTTTCTTTTGGATACCAACACACATTTGGAGCTTGGCATTGCACGTAAAAAAAGATTATACAAAAGCTGGAGTACCAATGCTCCCCGTAGTTGCCGGCGAAAAAAGAGCTGTGCAAGTTATAGCCGGTACGACTCTTCTAATGGTGATAATTAGCTTAATACCTTTCTTCTTAAACCAATTTGGTCTAATTTACTTTATCACCGCCATTTTGGGAGGTATTGTCATGATAGTCACGTCGTTATGGCTTTTAGCGAAACCCAGTGAGAATGCTTCATGGCTCCTTTTCAAAATTTCGAGTCCCTATTTGACAGCACTTTTTGTTGCTTTTATGGTAGATGCAATATTTCACTAAATATTATTTTCACATTCATAAAGGACCCTTGCAATCACCACATGTGATTCTAAACTAAATGGACTTATCGAATATACCGCGTTACATGCTCTAGTTATTGCTTCTGAAAAATGTCCCCGTTGGAAGCCTCCGACTACAAGACAGTAATTCTTTGAGGTATCGATTGTGTTATTTCGGAGAATATCGCTTATTTTGCTTTTTGTTCCTTTTACAGAGAATCCAATAACTCGATCCGGTCTAATTATTTTCTTTATTAAATTATTAAAACTAACATTCTCTTGAAATTCAATCAAATCTGGCGAGTTCTTGTTTTTATGTTTGTTAAAAATATCGATCATTAGTCTCTCAAATCTAAAATAGTTTTTGGGTATTCTCAGATCTTGACTTATTGTTATCAATTTATTATCGAACGTAGATACGTAAACTTGCAGGTTTTTCTGCTTGAATAGCGGGGTTGAGAGGGCTTCTACGAGATCGAAATGCACTATATCTGGTCTGCCACGTTTCCACCATTGTTTAATATTCCCTTCAACCATGGCCTTATGATGATAACTAATATCTAGGAAAATTTCATTAGAATCTCTGCCTGCTCTTTTAGAATGATTCTTTACAGAGGGATGATTTCTAAGAATTTGAGGTACTAGTTCTATTGCCGCTTCAGCAATCACAAGCGAATACAATCAAATTAACACAAAACTGGTTTGTCAATATTACATTTATTTGATAGCATTTTAATACAATAGATATAGCCTGACTACTTAGCTCATATGGGAATTGAATTTAATGAATAAGAAGAATATTGAAAGAATAGCAACTGAAAGGATAGACATACTTATCGATAATGCACTGAGAGAAATTAATAATGATGAAAAATTGTCGCAATCTTATGCAAGACTGGCTGCAAAAATAGCAATGCGTGTTAGAATAAGGATGCCATATTTGATTCGTCAGCTATTTTGCAGAAATTGTAAGGAATTCATAGTCCCCGGAGTTAATTCAAGAATAAGAATTGGCAGATCAAAGGCGAAAAGTATCAGAATTACTTGTATGAAATGTAAACACGTTTATCGAAAAATAATTGCAAGCTAAGGCGATATTTCAAGTCCATTTTGTTCGATACAATATTTGTAATCATACTTTGCGCTAAACTCTACTAATGGAAAAGAACCGCTGGTCTATTGCCCCTACCCATTCGTCAAATACTTGCAATTCCCTGACATTTCAATTCAAAATATATTATTCATTAATCTAATTTGTTGAAGAATTGAGATTAAGTACTGCGTTTTGATCGACATAAGATTAGTATACCATGGGCTGATCTGAATAAAATGATTTATAAGGGAATTTCCAAGAATGTTATAGAATATTATGGTTAAGGCTTATGATATTCCTGCCGATGAATTAATTACTCATTTGGCAGAAAATTTGAAAAAGGATAAAAAAATTGAAGCTCCTCAATGGTCCCAGTTTGTAAAGACAGGATGTCATGCAGAAAAGATCCCCCAAAATAGAGATTGGTGGTATATCAGATGTGCATCATTGTTACGGAAAGTGTACATTAACGGTCCAATTGGTATTTCTGATCTTAGAAGCGAATATGGCGGTAAGAAGCAAGTTGGATACAATATTGCACATCATAAAAAAGCTGGTGGTGCTATAGTAAGAAAGGCCTTGCAACAACTTGAAGTTGCAGGTTATATATCTAAAAAGAGTAAGGGCAGAACAATTTCTGATGAAGGAACGAAAAAGGTCGATAGAATGGCTACGGACATATACAAGAATCTTGTCAATTCGAGGCCAGAGCTAGGTAGGTACGGCTAGACAATTATTAATTGTGACAAGAGCATGTCTGTTTCACCATCAGATAATCCAGAAGAAGCAAAGAGACGCGAAGCTGAATTAATGATGAGACAAAAGGCACTTATGGTCTTACTTGACCAAGACGCCCGACAACGACTCATGAATATTAGAATGGTTAAACCCGAACTTGCACTTGCCGTAGAGAATTATCTTATAACTGCTGCATCATCGGGAAAACTGAATAGGGCTCTGACCGACGAGGAACTTAAGCAGCTATTGATTAGCCTGCAGCAACCCAAAAAACAGTTCAAGATAGATCGTCGTTGACTGGATGTCTTGTGATGAATATCCGTCGATTCAATGAATTTCAACTAAGTTAACTATATTTCTGTCGCCATAATTTTTATTCTTTTTATTATCGGATACAAAAAATGTGATTGCTGGAACTACTAAGCATTTTGAAATGGAATTTGAGGATCACTGATAGGCACAGTGTTAGGAATTTTTAGTGTTTTCAGGGAATCTAAAAATTCACTGACATATTTTTTATAGGTCAAGGGGTCTGCACCATAGAAAATCATAATTTGTCGTCCGTCTAGAGTTTGAAAATTAAATCCGATTACTTTCATTGAAGTTTCACCAAATTTGCACTCACTTGAAACAGCCATTCCGCTCATATTGTTGATTGTAGATGTCTTGTAATCAAATTCTTCGCATACATAGTCAGAATATAAGAATTCACCGAGTGACTCTTCATCGTTAACTTCCTTGGTATCATAATATCCTATTCCCATTAAGGCAATTCTATCCGATCTTACATTCTCGGTAGTGTAATCATTCTTCATTTTGTCAATTATTTCTTGTGGATAAACGAAAGACAAATTGAAGCCTGGCGCAAGGTAATTGCCAAATCCCTTCCAATCTTTTGGTAACGATATATCTAGACCTGAAAGTGTATCACTATAATGTCCACTGAGTGAAACAATCGAACCGGTTATTTCAAAGGAATCAATCATTCTTTGTCCAATTTGCAGATCGGTTGCATAGTTTTGATTACTGGCGACATAAGTTATTACATAAACAGTATCACCAAAAATCGAGAAAATTTGTAGCACTTTTAAATCTATATTGTCCACGGTGATAGTATATACCAACTTAGTTGCGTCGTTTCCGAACAATAGATCTTTCGAATTCGATATCAATTTAAAATTAGATAAACCATTCCTTAACTCAGAAATAGACTTTGAGGTATATTTCTCAAGTGCTAATTTAGTGGTCAAAAATTCATGCGATATATGGATAGAAGATGGATTATCTTCTGAAATCTCATAGAATCGAACATCTGCAGTCGGGTCTTTGTCATTGGTAGCCCAATCATTTGGATATTTTATATTAAATGGAGGAAAATCGCTATAATATGTGTGAAACGTTACAGTATCAATGTCAGGACTAGTAAAATCTTGGAAACCAGTATCAAAAGTAATACTTGAAATAATATTTTGTAATACAGGGTTGTATTCATTATACGTTTCAGGGCTGGAATAATACTGAATATAGTATAGTTTATCTTTTGTAATGATACCTATTTCTCTTGAAATAATACTTTGACCCGATTCCAATTTACCGCTAAAAGTGAAAGAATATGAATTATATACTTGATTTTCCTCGGAATTATTTACTAGTCCTAAATCAAAGTTTTCTTCTGAATTAATTACTTTGAATTTTTTTATTGTAT
>DATBMS010000004.1:0-2716 GCA_036554685.1 Nitrososphaeraceae archaeon
AAATGGTCAATAATATGATAAGGGTAATTGAAGGATTAACTGTAAGTAGTCAAAGAATTCTAGATAACATAAATACAACAAAGGGAAGAATTTTTGCTGAGTTTATTCTTGAGGCCCTAGTAAAGAAGGGTATCCCTCGAATGAAAGCCTATGATAGCATACAACGTGTAGCTTTTGAGACTCTAGTTGATGATAGAGACTTTAAGGAAGCGATAATAAACGATCCTACTATTGGAGAACATTTAAACAAGAATGAATTAAGAGCAATATTTGATCCAAACACTCATCTGGCTGCATCGACAAGAATAATAAATAATGTCATAAAACGGTCCGATAAAGTACGCAAGAACTACAAGTTACGATAATCTATTCCTTTATAATTTTTGTGGATTAGAGAACCGTATTGTAACGCTTTTTTTCTTCTTATCACTACCTCTGGAGGTATCTCAAAAGATAACGCAATTTTTCTGATTATATGCTTTCTTAAAAAATCATCATCGCTAACTATTTTGTCATAAATAGGAAACTTCATTGCTATAGAAATAAATCCTTCTGATAGGAATGGTTGAATTATCTTGACATTATATTTTTCTACCGCCTGCTTTATTTCATTTATTAATTCTAATTCATTCAAGATTTTTGACTCAATAGTCTTCCTGATAGTTTCATGTCCTTGATTGAATATGAATCTGAAATTATTGTACCCACAGAACAATTCATCAAAACCATTAGCAGTGAGTACAACATTCAGATCATTATTACTTGCTAATTGAGCAACATAACTAAAGGCAATGCAGTTTTCAATATGAGATAAATTCCTACAGGTCATGTCATTTCTAATTTTTTTCGAAAATTCCAAAAAGTCATCCTTATCTATTTCTAAAACTTCGTGATTCATATTGATTTTCCGTGATATTGATTTTGAAAATTCTATGTCATTAGAATCAGGAAAACCAATAGTCAATAATGTAGTATCGATATTCAAATTTTTACAAATTTTAGCGAGTAATGTACTATCTATCCCGCCTGAAAAGGCTATTCCAATCTTATTTATCCCCCTCAAATTATCAGATACAGTTGTAAATAATGCGTCAATTAGGTCGGAATTGTACAATATGTTATAACCAAAAATAATTTCATTTATGTCTTTATTATTACTAGGCCAGGGATTATTTGTGATTTCGTTTGATAAACAAGACGAGTTCTATTGGTGAAAATGCTAATGCTAATGAACTATTTCTTGAATTATTGAAATTGATCTAATATTAAAAGTAACTTGTATATATCTGGATTCTTTGAAATAAAACTAATGAAGAAGACAATTCTGGATGAAGATCTCAAATATATCGATGGAAAGGGAAACTTACTTAGGACCAAGACAGAATTATCTTTCTCAAGATTACTTTCATTCTTAGGCCAAGACTATGAGTACGATTTTAAGATAAGCCTCCCAGATGGAAAAGAGGTCCTAGTTGACTTTAAGGTTGATAACAAATACATTGAAATATTAGATTCCGCTCAAGACCTAGAGAAATTTGATGAGATAAAAAAGAATAATCCTGATCTTGATATCATAGGGATTGGTAAATCTAAATTTGGCGTCAAATCTGGTGATTTTGAAACAATATCCTTTGTTGATTCGGAAGGGGATCAGATTGGCTCTATATTTTTAGAAGATTCATCACTAGCTTTTGACTATGCTCATATTTTACCGCTCGTTGAAAAATGTTCAATTCTACATGGTCACACGTCTACCGTTATGGTTGAGATCATTGGAAAAATGGTGAACAATCTAGTTATCGATTTTAGTGACGCAAAGAGAATCATTAAAGATGCCCTTACAACGTTGGATCACAAGTTCTTTATCAACAAGAAATACGTTTACAAAGAAGATAGTCTTCATTACTACGTCTCATTTAATGGTCCTCGCGGATTTTTCAATCTACAACTTCCAAAAGATACAACCTTTCTGATGCCTGGAGAGGCGACAGTTGAGAATCTTTCCTCCGTAATAATAAAACTACTATCCTCAAAAATGCCTCCAAATATCGAAGCTCTTGGTGTTTATATTTACGAAGGTGTGAATAAAGGGGCTCATATTCTGGCAAACATTAGGTAATTAGCGAGAGTCTTTATTATAGAACGGATATCATGATGCGGCAATAATATTTCGAGTCAGACTGCAAATCATCCATTAATTTAACATTGAACCATGAATTTAAATAGAAGCCGTCTAGTGGATTAGTTCTAACCAAAAGATGCAACAAAAAATTAATGAAAAGATATGGAACTCGAATATTGAAAACGCCATTTTGCAAAATTGGCTAGATAAAAGAATCTACGATTTCAAAGTATCTGATAATAAAAATTATGTAATTGATACCCCACCGCCTTATCCATCAGGACGGCCCTGGCATATTGGAGCTGCGGCACATTATGCCCAAATTGACATGATAGCTCGAACATCAAGAATGTTTGGCTATAATGTTTATTTTCCAATTGGTATAGACAGAAATGGACTGCCTGTTGAGATTTACACTGAAAAAAAACACAAAATAAGGATGCGACAAACAGACAGAGAGGAATTTCTTAGACTCTGTAGAATATCATTAGATGATCTAGAAAAAGAGATGATCCAAATCATGAGAAGTATCGGTCTAAGTGCAGACTTTGCAGACTATTATAGAACTGATTCAAATGAATATCGAACGTTAAC
>DATBMS010000020.1:0-2725 GCA_036554685.1 Nitrososphaeraceae archaeon
CAATTTATTCATTCAATACTATATGAGAACGGAACATGTACTAACGGAAATTTCACAAAGTTGCCCAATCAAGCAATAAATACTAATGGCTCTGTTGGAGATTTTCTAAAGAGTTTGCCAAGCGATAATACAATTTTAGCAGAATTAGTCTGTCAGAATACTGGAAATGAAACAAGCGGAAAGTAAATTACAATGATCTGGTCTGATAACTATACTTCATATATAACCAGTGCAGAATAATTGACATCTGAATCTTGTCTTCCGTCCTGTAAAAGTTTGGATGCAGAGGAAAATTTAATATCAATAAGTCTGAATGTGCTACCATGCTGCTTTGTCATATCGTCCATGAATTTATCAATATTGTCTGTCACTGAGATTAGCCTGCCAGATTCAAAGCCTATTGTCCGTATCATAATAGAACCTATACGTTATAAGATAAAGACCTTACCTGTCTTGCCCACCTCCTCAAATAGATCCAGGTTTTAAATTGAATAATAAAATATCATTAGTTTAATTTTGGCGTGATCTTCTCGTGAAATACTATAATATTAGATAATCAAATATTCCTTGGAATTGAAAAGCATAGACGATGAATTAGGTCAATCACTTCATAAATTAGAAAAGAAACTGAAACGGCAAAGGATAGAAAACAAAAAACAAAAAGGTGCCGAGTTGGTTCCTGATAAAGAGTTCAGTGAAATAATTGAAAAAATTATTCTACCTATAATGATTGAGTATAAAAAATTTCTTGAATCTAAACAAGAAAATGTGTACCTGAATTGTGCCATAGAAGAACCATATCAGTTACATGAAGGTATAACATTTCAATTAAAGGGTTCTATCAAGATATCAAAACAAGACTCTGTAAGAAGGATTACTTTCTTTCCTAGGAAGGATAGAATACATATTCTTGAAGAAGGGACGCTAGGTGATGGTCATCCAGTAGAACTTAGTTATACTAAGAATGAAATAACAGAGGAATTCGTAAGAAAAAAAATGACTGGATTGATAAAAGAATATGTTGACAAATTATTGACTGGTTTTAAATAAACGTATCTAATATAGTTATGCCACTGAAACCTTGATATTTTCTAAAATATTTAAGATATATGGTCTGGTAATTTGAAAACCTATTTAGTGTTCTACAATAAGGAACGAATCATCTAAAATAGGTGATATAAATTTTTTGAAAATTGTAAAATATGGATCCAAGAATATCATATACCTTTCGAAAGGATTCCCTAGTTTGTATTGCAAGTATATTTTCGTATAGTAGTAGTTCTAATATTTACCTTACGTTTTACTGTCATTTTATACCTTTTTAATAAGGGATTACCTTTTTGGTATCGATAAGTATTATTATTCCTTAAGCCAGTTTGTTTATGACTTGTGATTGAAACAAGGATCTGATTTGAATTGGTCTAATGACTCAGCTTTCTTGCACTCCTCACGACTTGGGAAGCAAACCGGTCTCTCTTCCGGAAACGCCGATATGTAACACCAATCGCTCCAAATGCTTGATGTGGTCATTTCTATTCCGAGCGTGGCATATGAAGACATAATAGTCTCTCCAAAGATTAGCATCGACAAAGTTGTAATTATAAAAGGTATCCCTTTGGAGTTCATGTATTTATCTTGTAATATATAATAATTAAGTCTTGAGGGAAAAATAATATATAAGTTAATTCAGAATTGTGATACTACTATTGGTTCCGTTAGAATCAACAAATTTCACTTGCATCGGCAACGTAATGCATCCATTTAATAAAATTTGAAGTGATAGGAATAGCGATGGGGTAAGAGTTATTTTATATTGCTACCACAGTGAAATTCACTCGCATTTGTTTTCCAACCATAAGTTCTGCTCAATCGCAAATAACTAAACAACCTTCAATGGGACAGCAACAATAAGATCAACAATCTGGATTTGCTGGAAATAGTAATCAGACTTTGCCATCCGGTAACCCAAATAGTACTTATTCAAATAGTATACCATAGTCATTATATTTTGAATATCATTAGTCAGGTTATCAATAGTCAGATGTCTTGTTCCGAAGGAGACTAGTTGATGAAATCTGGTGAAATCATTAACAGCATGCTTTAGGACCGAGGAGTCGGTTAACTATAAAGATTTAACTAGTTTAAGGTCCTTTATATTTCGGTTGAGAGCTACGATACAATCCTTTTTGATTATTGGTATCGTCTTTCTTATTATTTTGACATATTCGGCGAATCAGTTATTATTTAGCCAGAATTCCTCGCAGTTATCGCCTTCTGTAATACCATTGGAGATGATAAAGATAGTTAACCCTATCACAACCCAAACCGTAGGTACAGGACAGGAATTGATAATAACAGGTGTATCTTCAGACAATACTCTGAAAAATTGCGCAGTTTCTGTGATAGTCAATGATGTTCGTCCCTATCAAAGTGCTTTTGCAAAAGGAACGGATGGTACAAACGATTATTCCCAGTGGGAGTTTGTATTACGCGCTAATTATACGCAGATTACAGAAGGCGAGAACAAGATAACTTCAAAGTTATCATGTACGACTGCACCTCCACGCTGGTATAGTGTAGTAGTAAACGGAGTTCCTAATTATAATAATGAAGAAATGTTGCCACCTGTACAGACTGAAGAACAACAAAATATACCTACTACCAATTTGTCTGAAACTACACAGACTGAAGAACAACAAAATATACCTACTACCAATTTGTCTGA
>DATBMS010000028.1:0-146423 GCA_036554685.1 Nitrososphaeraceae archaeon
CCCAAACAGTTCCAGACTACAAAAACTCGAGCCATTCCCTCAGTGGGATAAAAAGGATTTTGAAAAGGTACCAATTCTCGTCAAGATTAAAGGCAAGTGTACCACTGATCATATCTCACCGGCTGGTCCGTGGTTGATGTACAGAGGTCATCTAGACAAGATAAGCGACAATCTTCTCCTTGGCGCCGTTAATGCCTTTCATCAAGATCAAGTAGGAAAAGGTAAGAACACATTGAATCAAGAAATAGAATTGTTGGCCAACATAGCACGTGAATACAATTCAAGAAGAATAAGATGGGTAATAATTGGAGATAATAACTACGGAGAAGGGAGCAGTAGAGAGCACGCCGCAATGACTCCGCGCTATCTTGGCTGTTGTGCCGTAATTGCAAAGAACTTTGCGAGGATACATGAGACAAACTTGAAAAAACAAGGAATATTAGCTCTTACATTCGTGGACCCTGCAGACTATGACAAGGTATTAGAGGATGACAGGCTAAGCATATTAGACCTTAAAAATTTCCAGGAGGATAAATATCTTAGAGGTATTATCCACCACAGTAACACCACAAATGATGAAATCATGTTAAGGCATTCATATAACTCATCTCAAATAGAATGGTTCAAAGCTGGTTCTGCACTTAATTTAATGGCCACTAAATAATTATTGTTACCAAAATCTTTACTGACAGTTATTTGCCTTCTTCCATTTTGTTATCAACTCAATAAACAATCTATGCATTCTATTATCACCAGATAATTCTGGATGAAAGGAAGTCCCAATAATGTTTTCTTGCTGAACGGCTACTATTTTTCCGTCAAATTTGCTCAAAATTTGAACACGTGAGCCAGTGGAAATTACGGTAGGTGCGCGTATAAAAATTCCCTTAAAATCGTTCCCTATTCCCGAAATTTCGAGGGTAGACTCAAATGAATCATACTGCCTTCCAAATGAATTCCTCTCAATTTCGATATCCAACGCGCCTAACAATAATTGTTTCTTGTTTCCGACAACTTTATCATATGATTTTTTAGCCAAAACTATCATACCTGCACATGTTCCCATAATGGGTAATCTATTTTGTAGTACTTTGGTTATCGAGTCTAACAACCCATTCTTTATTGAGAGTAATAAACCCATCACGGTGCTTTCGCCGCCAGGAATAATCAATCCATCAACTTTCAATATCTCATCAGGGTAACGAACTGAAATTACTTTTCCTTTCAGGCTCATATCACTTAATGCATCTGCTGTTGCCTTGATATTTTCTTCTACATCCCCTTGGAGAGCCAATACTCCAATGAGTAACTCGTTATTCATATTGTAGGTCCTCTTTCTTGCATCCTTAAATCTAAATTCTTTGTGTCAAGACCAAGCATTGATTTTTTCTCATCGATCATTTTTTGTGCCTCAAGAACTGTCTTGGGATCGTCAAAATAGGTGGTTGCAATGACAACTGCTTTAGCTCTTTCAAGTGGATCTTCTGCTTTGAATATTCCCGAACCTACAAAAATTCCATCACAACCAAGCTTCATTAACAGTGCCGCATCTGCTGGTGTCGATATTCCTCCAGCAGCAAAATTTACAACAGGAAGTCTTCCAATCCTTCCTGTTTCTTTAACTATCTCAAAGGAAGATTGTATCTCCCTCGAAATCTTGATTAGTTCTTGATCATCATTGTTATCGTAAATTCCCTTTAATTTTCTGATTTCATTGTTTACCATTCGTATGTGAGTTACTGCCTGTAAAACATCTCCTGTACCGGGTTCACCTTTTGTTCTTATCAATGCAGCGCCTTCCTCTATCCTTCTTAGAGCTTCTCCTAAATTCTTGGCTCCGTTCACAAAAGGTGTTGTGTAATTCCACTTCCAAATATGCCTGCTTTCATCAGCAGGACTGAGTACTTCACTCTCATCTATCATGTCGACGCCTGTCTCCTCAAGTATACTGGCTTCCGAGGAATGCCCGATTCTGCATTTAGCCATTATGGGTATGCTCACAGAATCTAATACTGCTTGAATTACTTTTACGCTAGCAGTTCTGGCTACTCCACCAGCATGTCTTACATCATAAGGGAGTTTATCTAAAACCATGACTGCTACTGCTCCGGCATCCTCAGCTATTTGAGCCTGCTCTACATTAGTTACATCCATTATTACACCGTGTTTTTGCATGTGAGCAAAACCACGCTTTATCAAGGCAGTCCCACTTACAATTTGTTTACTATCAACTGTGGAAATCTTGATACCCTTTGATAAGGGATGTGCACCTACTTGCGATATTGTCATCTACTGTTTTTTTTAATTTACATTATTTAGATATTAGTCTTGCTACAAAATCAAGCGCGGCGAACCTAACTTTGTCTCTAAGAGTTGGCTCCTGCACCCTCGTCAATCCTGAATTTTATTGCATTCTGTGACTTGATGAAATTCCAGGCTGAAAGCTTAACTTGGCGATAGATTTGGTCAAAAGTTTCTTGTTTAAAGAACATGATATTTTGAGAATAGAACTAAATAGACATTATTACTTTAATAATGTCAAATTTATGATAGAACCTTCGGACAAAGCTATTCTGACAGCCATCTATGTCTCTTCACTTGATTCAGAAATTTTGCCATTAGAATATCTGAAGGATCGAACTACAATATCGGATGAAATGTTTAAACTCAAAATTGATGAAATGACAAAAAATGGTTTTGTAGAAAAATCTGACACACTCAGATTAACTTTCCTTGGTAGAGGGTTACTAAAGATTGTATTGATTGGAGGCGTATTTGATATAGTTCATCCTGGTCATATTCATACGTTAAAGGACGCAAAGAGCCAGGGTGACGTATTGATCGTGGTGGTCGCAAGGAGCTCAACTGCACTCAAGATAAACAAACAGAGAAAAATATACCATGATGAAATTCTTAGAAGAGAACTGGTTTCGTCGATTAGGTTTGTTGATTATGCAGTCATTGGAAGAGAAGGAACTCTTTATGATACTGTTGAATTTGTAAAGCCAGATATTATTGCCTTAGGATACGATCAAAAACATACTGAAAAGGAGATAGCTGTCAATTGTTCAAAAAGGGGAATAAATACAAGAATAATTCGCCTAAATACGCCTATACCCGGATCTAAAAGCACTCAGATCAAAGAAGAATTGGGTCATTCAATTTATGACATATGATTCTGTCTTATTTTTTGAGGTCTGCAAGGTAACCTTAACATCATCACCATTCTTTAGATGAAGTATTTCTTTGATATTAACGGGAGCAATAATTTCTAACATGTCGTTATCATGATGTGTTCGCTCGAGTATTAACAGATCTGATTGAATGCCTTCGTTCCCATTAATAATTACAGGGTAACATTTAACCCAGCCGTAAGTTCGTTCAGAATCCCTGAATCCATCTATAAAATGAAAACGAAAGTTTTCAATTTTTTCTCTATTTTCTAATGATAGGGGATCAACTATTCTAATATTCAAGGTACCCGGGAATGGGATATACCCGATTTTTTTTTTAAACTGCTTGCGATATCCTTCAAGGCTCATGTAGTACTTACCCTCGCCCATCCCAGAGACTAATGTACCATTAAAATGAACATTTCCTGGTGATGAATCTAATGCCATGTAAAGGAACTCTGACATCTTTTTGACAGCCGATATACCTTCTTCAGTTACCCTGATCAGATAACCATGTCCTTTCTTGATACGCTCAACATATTTCATTTCTTGCAATTCTAAGATTATTTTTGAAGCTGCCTGCTGTGATTTGTTTATTTCAATTCCTATATCAGTACTGGTAAATTCAATAAAATTATCCTTTGCTCCCTTAAGTAGTAGTTTAGCTAGGGTTATTACGTATTCAGACTTTATATCTTGCATCGTTCTTTAGTTGCCAATACCTATCTGATCAAAAGTCCTAACTGTAATTTCTGGTGATTTTTTCAATTCGGCCATTCTATGCCCCACTACATACTCAATTCCTGCTCTGTATGCAGCATCTACTAGACGTTGAGTGATAATTCCGTCCATCACCAGGAATCTAGCCCCTTCTAAGGAATCCAATCTTTTGATTATTTCCGATACTGGTACCTTCAATAATACTTGCATAGAATTATCCAAGATCATTGCCTCTAACGTCTCATTAATTTGTGGATACACTTCCTTGACGGCAGTGGTTATTTGAGGATCATCTTTTAATTTTTCACCATTATTGAAATTTGAAGGCTCTTGATAAGCCAAATTGTTGTTCTCATAAGTTTTTGACTTCTTTACGCCCTTCTGATGTTGAATTGGGACTTCATATTGTTCTGCTGTAGGTTCAATTACATCCTTAAGTATCTCTGTTATTTCCAATGGAGTACATTCTTCTACTTCTTTACCAGTCGGGGCTCTTAGGACCTTATCAATCTTTACCAGTCCTTGTAATTCCTTTAAAATCAAGTCAGCGGCTCTATCACCATCTAGAAATGCTATGACTTTCTTTCCCGATGTCAAGTTGGTAATTGTTTCGTCAATTTTAGCTCCCTCAATAGCAATCGAGTTATCAAAACCTGCACGCAAAAGGTTAATGACGTCAGCCCTTCCTTCCACAAGAATTATGACCGGTGATTCAAAAACCCCGGTACCGCATGCCAGCTGCGCTTTTCCGAACGAGGTGAGTTTTCCGGGTTTACTTGCGTCATACACATCCCGCAACATTTCTTCCCCTTCACTTATTGTCTTTGTCGCCCATTCTTGGATTATTTTCTTGGCTCTATCCACGATAACTTTTTTCTTGATAGCTCTTATATCATCTATTCCTACTAACAGGAACTTACCCTGAAATGGTCCAACTTTATCTATGCTTTCAATTGCAGCAGATATCAATGCGGCGGTGGATATGTCGGTACTCATTGGAAGCAAAGCATCCCCCTTGGTTGTATTGGATTTGGTATCAACATTTACCTCAATCCTCCCAACTTTTGATACTTTCTGTAGTTCGTTTAGATTCATCTCGGGGCCTAGTAATCCCTCTGTCTGGCCGAATATTGCACCAATAATGTCGGCCTTCTCTACTATCCCATCAACTTCAAATTTAAGTTTAACATGATATTTTACTATACCAGTATTAGGCATTTTCAAACCCTCTTATTTGTAAATACGATGGTAAGCTTATCTTGCTTGAATATAAGTGCTTTGACATAACCTAAATGGATTTTTTTCTCTTCATTCAGCTTGGAAATGTTTGGAACTTTTTCATACTCTTCGGCTTACTGATGGAAGATTTTGAACAACTTTTAGTCATTATTTTAAAAGATGTCCGTTTTCTTTGATTTGGGGCTTCGATTGATAAATATTCAATTTTGGAAAAGCGCAAAAGATTGTATCCATGTACAAGAAAAGATTAATTATGTGAACTTGAGTTCACGTACTAAAGAATGTCTGATTGGGATCTTATAACTCCAGGAATAGGACTTACATGTATTGGTATTGTCGGGGTAGGTATTTCACTTTCAGGGATTGCGCATACATTTACGGAAGGAATGCATGCCGTTAGCATTCTCACCATGTTTATCGGATTGATATTTTTGGCTGCCGGAATTTTCAAAGATGGATTTCCTACGTCAGGAAAAGCCAAATCTGCTACATTCATAACTTTGGGTTTCCTTGTGACATTTGGTTTAGCCGCCGCCGTAACGGTTAGTACTACAATCCCCAGTATCTTTGCCTATATTGGGTTGATGATGATAATAGCAATACCTGCTACCGTACTTACTGTGGCTTCCTACAAAAGGACACCATACTTTAAGGCCATAGCAGTGATATTTGTAGCTTCGGCGGTAGTTGGTGCATCTACGTTTTATGTATTTGGCTTGGTTACACCAAAGGCTGAACAAGAAAACATTGATAACGCCGAGGCAAGCCAAAATCAAACCACTGCTGTTAGAAATATTACAAATCCCGTGAAATCTACCATTCTTCCTGGCTCGTCAGCACCTGGAAATCCCAGTTTTGAACCGGCTAATGTTACAGTACCAAAAGATGGAGGGATAGAGTGGATTAACAAGGATAATGTTCCCCACACGATAACAAGTTTAATAGATGATGGTAAAACATTCGATTCAAAGACCATTAAGCCAAATGCGACATTCATTCTTGATGCACTGACACTTAAGGAAACTCAATATGATTATTTCTGTACTTTGCACCCTCATATGAAGGGAAAAATAACTGTAGGGTAAAATGGACATAGAGTGAATGTGCAAAAAATACAAAATATAAAGTGAATAAGGTACCTGATATTAATCAAATATAAGATCGGCATCAATATCCAATAGTGTGGAAATTTAGATATATGTCTGAAATAACATTACTAGTTACTGAAAACCAAATTGACTCCCTAATACGATCCACTAAACAGGATTTCCCCAATGAGTCATGCTCTCTACTTTTAGGAAGTATAGTTGATGATCAATACCATGTCAAAGTATTAATGAAAATGGAAAATAAGGCTCACTCAGAATACTCATTTCACATGGACTCCGACGAACTTATGAAAGTCTACAAATGGGCATCTGATAATGGACTGGATGTTATTGGTGTCTACCATTCACATTTGGAGGGATCAAATCCCTCCGATACTGACTTGACTTTCATGGAGATTAATCCTGTGATATGGCTCATATATGATGTATCAAAGTCGACATACAGTGCATTTTTGTTAGTGCAAGACTACTTAAAAAAAATAAAAATTGAGATATCTAAGGGCTAAGCCTCTCAGTGTCTCTAGGATAGAGAACAACTTCTCTAATGTTTGTGGAGTTAGTGAGGATCATTATGAACCTGTCAAAACCAAGACCACATCCCGAATGTGGAGGCATTCCCCATTCAAATGTTTGTAAATGATCTGAAAAACTCTTTGGATGAAGTCCTGTTTCAAGTAACTTATTTTGCAGTCTTTCAGAATCGTGCTCTCTGGTTCCTCCAGAAGCAATTTCCAAATATCCATATTGCAGGTCAAATGACTTTGAAAGCTCAGGTTTTTTTTCATGTTCAAGTATGTAAAATGGTTTTAATTTTGTTGGCCAATCAATTATGAAGTAAAATTTGGGATATATCTCACCAAGTTTTTTTAATGAAGGATCAGAAAGATCATCCCCAAATTCTATTTTTTCTCCTAAACTTTTCAAATCCTCCAGACACTTTTCATACGTAATTCTTGGAATCTTATCAACCATAATGTCCAGTTTATTTTTAAAATATCTCATCTGTCTATCATAATGAACAAACAGATCATTTATTGTAGAGATAACTAAATCTTGAACAATCTCCATAATATCACCATATTCTAGGAATGCGGCTTCCAAATCCACACTTACAAATTCTGAAAGATGTCTTACAGTATGTGATGGTTCAGCTCTATAATATGAAGAAATTTCAAATACTCTTTCAAGTCCCAGAGTGAGTTGTTCCTTGTATAACTGTGGACTCTGGGCTAAAAATGCCTTCTTTGAGAAATATTCAAAGCCAAAAAGATCCGCACCGCCCTCAGTGGCACTTCCAATTATTTTGGGAGTATTAACCTCCACAAACATCTTCGAATATAGGAATTTACGAATTAATTGAAGTACATAAGATCTAGTTCTAAAAATATTAGAAATCTTAAAGTTCCTCAAATCTAGGGCTCTCGAATCTAGTCTCTTATCCAGTGAAGATTTGACTCTTCCGGTGGGATCAATCGGGAGAGGGTTTATTGCCCTTGACAAAAGCTCCACTTTTTCTACTCTAACTTCAACCTGAAAATTCTCTGCTCTGGTATCTTGAATAGTTCCATTTACCACGATAACACTTTGCCTTGGCATTTCCCTAAGTCCTGATAACAGCTCCCCAGTAAGTACTCCCTGAAAGTTTCCAGTCATGTCTCTAACGCTTATGAATCCAATTTTTCCCATATCTCTGAAATCCTCAAGCCATCCAACGAAAGTTAGATTTTGACCAATGTGGTTTTTGTCGATTGATGAAGCAAATGTCCGGTTCATAGAATACTCATGTCGCAACCTATTACTTTCCTGCGATCTCAACAATAAGTTCTACTTTTCTAATTTCATTTACAATTTTTTTTATTTTTTCAATTATATTAAAGAATTTTTCGTAATCTTTACCGTCAATAGTAACCTGTGTTACCTGGTTCCCATCCGGCAACCAAATCATGTTAGTTTTCAAAATTCTTATTGGAAAAAAGAGATTTTCTAGAAACTTTCTAATCGAGCTGTTCGCTTCAACAAACCATACTTTTCCGTTAAATTCCTTTTCAATCGAACTCATTAATTTATCATTAGAGTTTATGTGACCTACGTTTGAATCCTTTAAAATAAGCACATAATCTTCATCAATTTTTTGAGTTCCTATTAAATTCAATTTATCTATATCTAGATTCTTTTGCGAGAGTTTGATAAGTTTGATCGAAGATTCTACGTCAATAGTGGATAGCTCCCCATTTTTCAACCTGCTTTCACATTTTGGACACAAAACTCCTGTCTTGGCATCGAATATGCAAATGGGTACTTTCAACTAATCATCAGGTTGTCTAATATTTTTACCATATATATGTCCAATAGTTAGATTCTATAAAATAGATACTTATACGGTTAAGATCGATTAAGACTTGTTTGACTTTTGCTCTAGCCGTAAATGGTTTAAGTGTTTATTATCTATCTAATTTTGGTACAGTTAAGGCTGTTGATGATGTTAGTTTTAGTCTTGAAAAAAATCAGTCAATAGGAATTGTGGGTGAATCTGGATGTGGAAAGAGTACATTAGGAGCGGCCCTTTTACGATCAGTCCCATACCCTGGCAAAATCATTGATGGTCAAATTATTCTGGATGGTCAAGACCTTACCAAGATATCAGATGACGAATTTGATAAAAGGATTAGATGGAAGAAAATTTCAATGATCTTTCAAGGTGCCCTTAATTCCTTAGATCCAGTATTTACTGTTGGATCACAAATGAAGGAAATCTTGAAGCAACATGGTTACTCTACGGATGACCTGCAAATTATTGCAGATTCTTTGAAAAGCGTTCTCTTAGAGCCTAGCGTTACGAAAAAGTATCCTCATGAATTGAGTGGGGGTATGAAGCAACGAATTTCAATAGCAATGGCATTGTTACTGAACCCCAAGATATTGGTTGCAGATGAACCCACTACCTCCTTGGACGTAATGGTACAATCTCAGATCATCAACCTGCTAAAAAAATTAAAATCAGATCACAATATGTCAATAGTATTCATTTCCCATGACTTAGGAGTAATATCAGAAGTATCAGAAACCATAGCTATAATGTATCGGGGACAAATAGTGGAGTTGGGAAAATCCTATGAAATTTATAAACACCCAAAGCACCCTTACACAGAAAAACTTGTGACATCAATTCCGAATATTAAAAATAAGGAAAATAGACCGCAAGACATGGGGGAAAAATCACAAGAACCAAAAGAGACGGGATGTAAATTCTATGATGGTTGCCCTTATGCAAAAGAAAAATGTCGTAATGAACCACCAGTGATAAATCACGAAGACGGATATATTCGCTGTTGGTTATACGAGTAGACGTTTAAGTATTCCCTATGAATGAATTTATTTTTTTCACATGGATTCTTTAGGTGTGAAGGGGGATGCAAAAACCTAAATCATAAGAATTTTAAACTCCATCTATTTAATAGTCTACGGAATATGAAAATTACACTTTCTGCAATAAAAGCGGATATTGGAGCTATTGGTGGCCATACTAGACCGAGTGATGAATTAGTAGAAGCCGTAAACAGAGTAGTAAAAGAGAACTCTAAATTGTTACTAGATTATTACATTGGGTATACCGGAGATGACATACATATTATTTTGACGCATACGAGAGGAACAGACAGCAAAGAAATTCATAAAATGGCATGGGATGCATTCACGGAAGGAACTAAAATTGCAAAGGATCAGGGCTTGTATGGGGCTGGACAAGATTTGTTGAAAGACGCTTTTTCGGGGAATGTGAGAGGTATGGGTCCCGGGGTCGCTGAAATGGACATAGAAGAAAGGCCTAGTGAAGTCTTTTGTGTTTTTGCTGCTGATAAGACCGAGCCAGGTGCTTTTAATTTTCCATTGTGGAGAATGTTTGTAGATGCAAGAAGCAGTACAGGTTTGTTGATAAACGAAAAATTGGCAGAGGGAGTTAAGTTTCGAATAATGGATGTTATGACAGGCAAAGTTGCGGGCCTAAAATTATGGCAAGATAAGCCAGAATTGGAAACGGCTTTGATGTATCCGGGTAGGTATGTAGTGCACTCGATTCTATCATCCGATGGAGAGCAGATAGTTTCTGCATCAACTGATAGATTGCATAACATAGCAGGAACTTATGTTGGTAAGGATGATCCGATTGCAATAGTGAGAACTCAAAAAAATTTTCCTGCGACAGAAGAAGCAGGAAGCGCATTCAATAATCCTCATTATGTTGCCGGAAATACAAGAGGAAGCCATCACATGCCATTAATGCCAGTTAAGCTCAATTCTGCCGCCAGTTTGAATTATGCCATTCCAATTGTATCGTGTCTTGTGTTTAGTATGCATAATGGAGTTTTTACTGGACCGCATGATGGTTTTGGGACGTCAGATTGGGATCTGCAAAGGCTATGGGCCTCAGAAAGAGCAATGATTATGAGAAATCAAGGATTTATTCATCCCGCTACACTCGTTCCGGATGAACTCGAATACAACAAGGGTTACGAAGCTCGGATGGAAAAACTAAACAGCAAGTTTGAAAACCTCTCCTAAAATTCTATTATGAATTCTTTTTCAAATCCACTGGTAATAAATCTCAAAAATTACAATGAGATATCAGGAGATAATTCAATAAAGATTGTTGAAGATGCAAAGAACGTATCACTGTTGAATCATAAGGAAATCATCATCGCTCCACCACCTTCTAGTATTATGACCCTATCCAAATTAAAAGTTCCAATAGTAAGCCAACATGTAGACGATGCATCTCTCGGGGCGACTACGGGCTTTATCATACCAGAAATTGTAAAATCTTATGGAGCGTTAGGTTCGATAATCAACCATAGTGAACATAAAATAGAACATTCACAAATTAGAAATTTAGTAAAACGCCTACGTGAATTGGATATGACTTCTATAGTATGCGCTGATGATTTAAAGGAAGTGGAAGCACTCTCACTATTTTCTCCCGATTTCCTAGCCATTGAACCTCCTGAACTTATCGGAAAAGGTATTGCAGTTTCAAAGGTGAATCCTTCAATCATAAAGTATTCTGTACAAGTGGTAAAGGGAATTTCATCAACGGTTAAGGTTCTTTGTGGGGCTGGTATCGTAGATAAAACTGATGTAGAGAAAGCCATTGAACTTGGAGCAGAAGGTATATTAATTTCTAGTGGAGTAGTAAAATCCCCCTCATGGTATAACAAAATACTAGAGTTATCTTCAGTTCTAAAATAAATTTAAGAAATAAAAATTTGGAGGAATTGTTCGTCTATACGCCTATTTCCTTTGCTATCTTTACGATTTTCTTGCCGTCGTTAGTTAGTTTATTGAACACTTTGTTTTTGACAGTCTTTCGATCAACTAATCCGCGCTTTTGTGCCTTAAGAAGTAGCTTATGTCCATATCCATAGGCACCCAACTTTGTTAAAAGTTCTCTAGTTGGATATTCTCTGCCGGAACCAATTGTCTTTAGTAACTTTACTAACGCCTTTTCTTCAACAAGGATTTTTAACAGTCTTGTTTCTTTCATCGCGCATTAATTATGTATAACTAATTATATAATTGTTACACTTTACTAGATACAAATATCTCTACATTTTGCTTTATTGTTTATCAGACAAAGCAGAGTCCTCAAGTTATTTAGAAATTTCTATTGTCATGAATAATATAACGTTCTGCTATATTATACGTTTATATTGTAGGTAAAGAACGTTATTGAATAATATCGATAAGTCAAGAATATATATCTATTTAAAATCTTAAAACAATACTAAATCAAATCCATCATCAGCAGGTCCGGATGATCAGATACTATACTGAAGACAGTATTCAAGAGAACATTATTTTATCCAGGATCCCAAATAAGTTATGAATTCTAACGTGATAGCAACAAGTAGGACTTTTTGCCAGATTTCGACATAGCTGACCATCTTTTTATATCATCGCTAAGCGCATTTTCTATTACTGGTAATAATACTTACAACTAACTTGCATATCCTAACTACGGATCTGTAATTGATACTTCTTACTAAACTAAACATTTATAGATTCTTATTTAAGAAATAAAAATACGATTTTTCCTCGTAATTCTGAATATTATGGACTAATATCTAGGTATTTCGATACTATTTGATAATAATGCAAGTTATTTCTAATTTCTAGAAAAACTATTGATAATAAAAGAAGCTGGTAGAGTAGAGTAAAGATGGCTTTAGAAAATATCAAACATGTTAGAAATAATGAATCCTTAGAATCAAACCAAGCTAATAAAGTGCAATGCACTCAATGTCAAAACTATACTCTTGTTTTAGACGTACTCTCAAGTGAATATGTTTGTAGTACATGTGGTTGTGTTTCTAACGAAAAAATCTATAATAACGATCTGCCCTATTTTGAGAAAGGAGAATACAAGGATAAATCTCGTATAGGGATGCCAGAATCATTAACAATCAGTCACAAGGGACTTTCTACCTTAATCGGACTAAATGACACTGATGGACGAGGCAAAATGCTCGATCCCGTCCAAAAAGAAACGATTCAAAGATTAAGAACATGGAATAATAGATCACAGCTTAATGATTCAATATCAAGGAACTTAGATAAAGCATTAAAATATCTCAATAATTTTGGCGACAAGCTCTATCTGAGTCCTGCCGTTATGGAAAATGCAGCATACATATATCGCAAAGCTGCAATGCGAAAGTTAGCAAAAGGAAGGTCTACCGTTTCCCTTGTTGCAGCCTCCATATATGCAGCTTGTAGGGAGATATCAATACCAAAAACAATATCAGATATAGCCAATGTTTGTAATATTCCAAGTAAGGAAATAATGTCGCATTATAAATTGATTCTAAAGGAACTATCATTAAAGATTCCTGTTATTCAAGGAATTGATTATGTAACCCTTATTTCAAATAGATTAAAGCTTACAGAAAAGACGAAAAGGGAAGCCATAAGAATTTTTTCACTTGTCCAACATAGCAGAATTTCAATTGGAAAAAATCCACGTGCTTTTGCCGGAGCTATTATTTACATTGCTTCACACGATTGCAATGAATTTTTGCGCCAGGTTGAAGTATGCCAGGTGGCCGATATTTCCACGGTTTCTTTAAGGAAAAGATGCAAGGAAATAAAAACAATTTTAGACAGTCAACAATAGGGTAATGTGAAAATCTATGCCAATTTTTTTTCAAAATTGGTTTTATTATTTTATTCTAAAAATAGCATTTTATAGAATAATATTTTTCATATAGAAACAAAGGATTATAACATATAAAAGATCAGAATCTATAATTTAGAATGGTTCCAGAAAGATGTTCTATAATGATCAAAGGGCGAATATGTACTCTGCCTCCCTCGCATATTGTTTCCATATTATCAGAAAATGAGGAATATATGATCGGTTTAGTTTGTAGCGATCATATTTTGTTGATGAAATCCAAAACGGTTTCAATGCAGAAGACTGGAAAAATAAACAAGGGAAGAATAAAATTTCAAAAAATAAAACCAGTCATGACAGATTGTTTACTTAATCAAAACAATATGGACCATTCTGGTAATTGTGTATAGGAACAAAAATCATATGATTTTTTAGAGCAAAATTTAATCAAACATTCATTAGTCTTATTTTATGGAACAAGAATGGGATATATAAAAAGAATAAAAGGTTATTCTAATTATTGTAGTTGAATTTTGTCATTTAAGTTTCTATTTAATAGTTTCACCCCAGTTATATTGTATAACTTCAGTTATTGGGCAATGAAAAATAGAAGTAAGTACGGGGTCATAGCAGCAATATTGAGATCTGCAATCAGAGAAGAAACAAGAACAAAAATAATGTATAAGGCGATGTTAAGTAATGACCAGTGTAGAAACTATATTGATTCCCTATTGAATTTTGGCCTTATAATGGAGCATAATAATGGAACAAAGATGGTGTATAAAGTTACAAACAAGGGAAGCGCATTTCTTGACTATTATGAACAAATGATGCATCTGCTACCTATGTCTTTAGAAGAGAGATCTGAGGAAGAATCCTACGGCATAAAGCTACAAAACATGATCTAATTGGATCTGAGGGACTGAATTAACAACCTTTATACCAAATAATGCTGAAGCAGGTGTCGAACATTTCAAGAAAAGAGTTCCACAAATTAGTATAAATTTGAGATGAATATCTGATACAGGGTAATATCTTTGTAGATTATTATCTGAATTTAGAATTAGAAATGAAAGTTCAAATTTACTTTTAATGAATTTACAACAATCATTAATATCAGAAGTACCTGATATGAAGTTATCTAATGATTTTGATTCTACCATAGCGACTATTTTTTCCATATTTTCAAGTCCTGAAACCGCTTTATCCACATACTTGTAGAAGTTATTTTTTCGTTTTATTCTATCTTGAGCAGACCTTTCTGTTGAACGGAGTTCATCCATCACGTGTAACTTGAAGTTTTGATTTTTTGATTTGTGCATATCTGTCAAAACATCTTTTAATCCAGAATCCAAGAGTAGGGGATAACGCCTCATCGAAAAATTATAGAGTAAATCGTTCAAAAATAGTACTATAATATCACTTGATAAAGTGTCCTCCTTTTCAATAGTTATCAATCCTCTTTGTGGTAAAGTTCCTCCAATATAATTGTCAAGATCCTGATATCCTGTTTGCAATAGTTGCGTAGAATAGGGTGTTTCTTTAGTAATCTTGTCTTTCTTATTGATCCTAAAGTCCCTAGCATCGTAACTATCAAAACATCGCAATATTCTATCTTTTAGAGTGAAGAAATAGACTGATCTCTTGATTGGGATTCCCCTTAATTTTTTAAGAAATAAACTTCGAGTTCGTATGCCATCATTAAGTTCATAATTTAATTCTACAACACCGTCGACGATATATTCTAGACTGGATTCTACTGATTCCTCACTTGTAAAAATCAATTTTGCCTTAGCTCTTTCTCTCCATGTTTGGAGTACTCTTTCATTGTTTAATCGGGCTTCTCTATCCATTAATGAAGCAACAGAATCCCAGCTATCAATTATTATCACGGGGTTCTTAACATCCATCAGCTGATTAGTTACCCTTTCAAATAGTGATTCAGGCTCGTCCAAGCGAGCATCTTCAAAAGCTGAAAGGTTTTGTCCGACATCTGGACTGTCAATATCTTTATTTGGGTCTTTAATGAATTTTCGTAGCCACGGATAGTGTTCGAACATTTGTTTTGGAGAAGATCTGGTGGAAATATAGAAAAAATTGTTTTTTGCTTTTAATGAATGTAGAATACTCAGAGAAAAGGTACTTTTTCCTGTTCCCGATAGACCCTTAACAAGTAATGAATAGGTATCATTTTTTAGAAATTCTCTAAGTTCTGATGGAATATCATGAAGGCTATGATTAGTTCTGTTAACTATATTGACCATATCTGTTCTTCATCGATTTGACATTACTCACACTTATAGATATTTAATAAATATCCTAGATTCTTATTCTTGATTCTTACACATTTATCGATATAGTATCAAGATAGGATTAATCTCAGGATCTCTATTGGCCAATAGAATTTAAGCGAGAGGATTTATTTTCAGTTTTCTAATACATTTTTAATTGTATTTTGATTTCTTTTATTTAATGTCTCTAAATTGTTCATATGAATCTAAGATATGAGTTTTGGTTGCGGCTTCAATACTTTAAAATAAAGTATACTTCTGATTTTGAACATGGTAATAATTGAAGCTGAGAATAATATTTCTTCATTGAAAACTCAACTATTGGTGAATTATGTCTTTACAGATCAAGTTTCATCCTTGTCGCTTTCAGAAATTACCGCTGATTTTGATCCTATAATAAGAGAGATTGTTGAAACGAGAGAATTTACAGCCAAGGAGGGATCAATATGTGTCATCCACAATACTGTGGGGTCTAACATTAAACGAGTTTTACTTTTAGGAATGGGAGATAAGAAAAATTTAGATTCTGAAAAAACCAGGAATTTGACCGGTAAAGCAGTCAATAAATCAAAAGAATTGTCCATAAACGAATTCGTACTGGTTCCTTTCATGGAGATGGATAAAGATCACTTATCGGCTATAGTAGAGGGAGTCAAATTATCGAACTATTCGTTTAATAACTACAAGAAGGATGAAGAGGGCACTGATCTAAATCAAGTTAGGATCTTGATAGGAAAGGATCTAGATACTAATCAAAATGCTATCAGAAACTCCTCAGTGCTATCGGATGCAGTGATATTCACCCGCGATATTAGTAATTTGCCACCAAATGATTGTTCACCAAGAGTCCTTGCAAATTTCTCAGAGAAACTGTCAGAAAATAAGAAAACCAAGGTAAGAGTGATTGAAAAGGAGGAGATGGAATCCTACGGATTTGGAGGAATCCTGGCTGTAGGTAGAGGAAGTTCTAGCTCTCCTAAATTAATAGTAATAGAGTATTCTGGTTCAATAAAAAATGACAAGCCAATTGTAATTGTTGGAAAGGCTGTGACGTTTGACACTGGTGGAATTTCGATCAAGCCTTCTGAAAATATGGAGGAGATGAAGTATGACAAATGCGGAGGATGCAATGTAATTGGTATAATGAAAGCTGTATCTGATCTCAATTTTGATATAAATGTAATTGGTATAATACCAGCTGTAGAAAACATGCCGTCAGGTAACTCATATAGACCTGGCGATATAATCAGGATGTATAATAGTAAAACTGTAGAAGTTTTAAGCACTGATGCAGAAGGTAGGATAATTCTGGGAGATGCACTTGCTTTTGCAGTGAAAACGTTTGCACCCAGAGCGATAATCGACATGGCGACCTTAACAGGAGCTGCAATAATAGCCCTTGGGTCAAATGTAGCAGCACTAGTAGGAAACAATAAAGAATTGGTAACGAAAATTCTTGAGTGTTCCAACCAAACTGGTGAGAAAATTTGGGAACTTCCACTGTTTGAGGATTACAAAGAACAGTTGATAAGCACTAATGCAGACATGAAAAATATTGGAGGAAAACCAGCAGGGGCTATTACTGGTGCGGCATTTTTATCCAACTTTGTTGAGGATATTCCTTGGGTACATTTGGACATTGCTGGGACAGCCTGGAACCAGGAGGGCACCAAGGAGAAAACATATAATCCGAAAGGAGCTACTGGTTTTGGTATCAGAACAATTATCAAATATATTGCAAGCCACAATGCAGAACAATGAATACAAAAGCTACAACGTAACTAGCAGTTATGATATCCTTGCCAATTCTTCAAATTAAAGAAATAATTGACTTATTGGGCTTGGATGATATAAAATGTAGAATTGGACGATATGATTCTGACATACCACTACGATACAGGCCGTATTTCGAAAAATGGTTGGGTAATAGAGACGGCTTTATTCGGATGCTTTCAGGAAGTATAGATTATGTTGGTTCAGAAGATGTTGTAAGAATGGGACCTTTTCATAATGTCTATTGTCTTGTTCAAAATCAGTACTTAATTGAAAACGAACTCAATCATCAAAATCTTTTGAATTCAAAACTCTGGTATAGTTTGAATGATGGGGTCGTGGATGAAGCAGGTTGGAGCGGGAGCATTTTAGCATCTAGATTGACTAAAGACCAGCACAATAGCAATTTCTTATTTCAGAGCTTAAAATCAGAAGTCACGAGAACTGTTTCAGTTCGCGTAGTTAACATGGCTTGCTTAATTGAGTGTAAGATCTGGCATCCAAGGGAATTTGTTTTTCTTTATGAATTTCTTGATAATATAGCCATGAACATACAAGATTTGCTTTCGGAGGTGCATGTTGGAGAAAATATGACCCGCTAAACAGCATTTGATAAGACAGATTGGAATGCCATGATTTTAAAATACCAGCACTGCTGCTTCCCAACCACTCACGTAGATCAGTAACACAGCAGCGATAACAGGTTTGACTTCCGGGTTCGGAATGGGACCGGGTCGCACCCTATTACTATGGCCGGCTTGATCATGTAAAGCAATAGGGTATAATTTAATGTTGCTTTGCTTATGCTACATAATATGATTAAATGATGCCTAAATGTGCATATCTTTCTATCAAAATTAATGGTCAATAACTTAGAATGTCATTTCGTTATCATTGTCAAGTTTAAGATTGATAATGACTGCCATATTAATTCCATTATCGTGCCGCCAATCCCTAATCATACTATTCACTGCTATCTTTTGTTTCGGAATTCTAACATTCTATTATAAATTACTGATTGAGCCGAATCGAGATTTTGTTCAAAATCCACAATAATCATTTGATCATCAGAATTATCATTGAAACGAATGATGGTGTAGATATGATTCTTCTTCCACAAAGCACCAACTATAGCAAGTGGAACGAAAATTAGGCCAAGAACAACTACTCTCAAAATCGAAATTCTCCTTTCAGTTATGTTTTCAATGTTTTTCATAGACCTATATGGAATAACTAATTTGGGACTATCAACCTCTATTCTTTCTTCATAAAAGTACATTCTAGTACCTGAATGACTGGGATATGCTTTGTGACCGCCCATATATTTAATATTATAAAAATATGGATTGTCTGGGGTATGGCGTCTATGTTTCTCTCCTCCCCTGTTTGTCTGGCACCTTGCGTCGTTACAGTACGGAAATTTCTCAATAGTATCAAATGACCTTTCAGCGATCGTTTCTTTTAGAATGATACTCTCATTGTGTGCTTCGTGTCTCTCTCCATTCCGATTCCTCTGACACCTTGGGTCATTACAATAATTTTCACCTAAGTAGATATTCGCTAGTTTTTCAGATATTAGGTGTGCCTTATGTCTCTCTCCATTCCGGTTCCTCTGACACCTTGGGTCATTACAGTATGGATCACCCATCTAAAATTTCTCAATAAACTGATACTTTTTAGTATTTCTAGAAACAAAACATTCCATTACAAAAATAAGCAAATAAGTAATAAAATAGCAGTATCCTATTGATTACGGCATCAACAATTATAATATATTCTCTCATAAGTAATAGTACAGTTACAAATGAACTCTAATTCTACTCACAGAGTAGCAGTGTTGGACGAAGAACTCTGTCAACCAAAGAAATGTGGATTGGAATGTATAGTATATTGTCCTGTCAATAAAACAGGCGGAGAATGCATTGTTCAAAGACCTGAAGATGGCAAAGCGGTAATTTCTGAAGAATTATGTACTGGGTGTGGAATCTGCATTAAGAAGTGCCCATTTGATGCAATAGTAATTGTCAACTTGGCAAAAGAAATTGGAGATCACAAAATACATCAGTATGGTATAAATTCATTCAGACTTTACCACATTCCTTTACTAAAAAAAGGTTCAGTAGTAGGACTTTTGGGGAGAAATGGAATCGGCAAGTCCACGCTATTGAATATTTTGTCCGGAAACATTAAGCCAAATTTAGGTAATTATGACTCTGAGTTAGAATGGGATGATATAATAAAGAATTTTCAAGGAACAGAGTTGAAGCCTCATTTTGAAAAAATTGCCTCCGGTAATTTACGCACATCAATCAAACCTCAAATGGTTCAATTAATTCCTAAGGCCTTTAAGGGAACGGTGAGAGAGCTTTTGAAAAAGTATGATGAAAGAGGTATGCTCGATTTGGTAACTGATCAACTATCGCTCGATAAGTCACTTGATCGCTCACTCTCTGAATTGAGTGGTGGAGAATTACAAAGATTGGCAGTTGCGATAGCCGCTAATAAGGATGCAGACTATTATTTCTTTGATGAACCTTCATCATATAACGATATTTATCAGCGTCTAGCTGTTGCGAGAGCCATAAAGCAACTTGCAAGCGACGGCAAAAGCGTAATGGTAGTAGAACATGACCTGACTCTACTTGACTACCTTTCAGACTATATTCATATCTTGTATGGAGAACCAAGCGCGTATGGAATCGTTGCGCCAATACAAGGTACTAGAGTGGGCATAAACTCCTTTTTGGATGGTTTTATTCCGGCAGAAAATATTCGATTTAGAGAAAAATCATTCAAGTTCGATGGTTCAAATAAAAATGAGGAATTTATAGTTGACAAACCACTGACAAAGTTTTCTGATATAACAAAGTCATTTACTTCCTTCAAGCTAAATGTTTCTCATGGAGAGATAAGAGAAGGAGAAATAGTAGGCCTAGTAGGAGCTAATGCATTGGGAAAGACAACATTTATGAAAATGATAGCAGGTATAGAAAAAGCAGATAGTGGAGAAATAGATATTCAGGCGAGTTTATCATACAAACCACAATATTTGCAAAATGACTATGATGGTAATATTGAATCCCTCCTGAATGTTGCGTATCAAGGACCGATTCAAGGTTCTACGATGGAACAGCAGATCGTGTTCCCAATGGGTATCAAAAAACTATATGACAAGAGAGTAGATACGTTGAGTGGTGGTGAGCTGCAAAAAGTCGCTGTTTGTTGTTCTCTCATAAGACCAGCAGATATCTATGCTTTGGATGAACCTTCTGCATTCTTAGATGCGGAGGATAGGATTAATATCGCAAAATTTCTTCACAGATTTGTAAAATCTCAAGGAAAATCCGCAATTATTGTTGATCATGATATGCAATTAATAGATTTGGTCGCCGATTCACTGATTATCTTTTCTGGAAATCCAGGAGAACAAGGATTTGCCGGTTCCCCAATAAAGAAAGACATTGGAATGAATAAGTTTCTTGAGAACTTGTCCATAACGTACAGACGTGATGAAAATACAGGGCGTCCAAGAATAAATAAATTGGGTGGAAGATTGGACAGGGCTCAAAAAAATTCCGGAGATTACTACAAGAGGACTTGATGGATTAATCAAAAAATGACAAAAATGTTAAAAGAAGTATTGCAAGAAAAACTTGATATTACAGAACTCGAAAAGCTGTCTTCTTCATTTGATATCATAGGCACTATTGCTATAATCAAAATTCCAGAAACACTATCCTCAAAAAAGAAATTGATTGCAGATGCATTGATTGAAGAAATTAAGCCAGTAAAAACGGTATTCTGTCAAGTATCAGCAATTGAAGGAGATTATAGACTACGGAAGTTGGAATTGATATCTGGTGAAAATTCGCCAATTACCTTGTATAGGGAACATGGATGTACTTTTAAAGTAGATGTAATCAATACTTACTTTTCGCCAAGATTATCGACCGAACGATTGAGGATTTCGAAATTGGTTGCACCGAATGAAGTGATTGTAAATATGTTTGGAGGTGTGGGAACGTTTTCGATCATAATTTCACATAGTAACAAGTCGTCTAAAATTTATTCTATAGATTCAAATCCTATGGCTCATGATATATGCAGACAGAATATTGAGATAAATAAATTGACTGGTATGGTTATTCCTATTCTTGGTGATGCTAAGGAGGAAATTTACAACAAACTTAGAGGGATTGCCACCCGGGTATTAATGCCCTTACCGGAAAAGGCACGCGATTTTGTAGATGCTGCAGTAGGATCACTTGCAAATAGCAAAGGTTTTGTACATTATTTTTCTCATGTGGGGGCAGATAATAAGAAAAACGCCATACAGAGTGGAATCAAGGATACTTCAAAATCATTTAGTAACTTTAACCACATGATTAGAAATATTAGAATCGTAAGAGAGGTAGGACCTCGATTTTATCAAATCGTCTCTGATGTAGAAATAATTTAATTAAAACTCATTTATCTTGGGGTGCAGAAGCCATTGTGTAACCCATCCAAACGAGCACTGTCATGAGAATTCCTACAATGATTATTAATGTCGACTTTATCACAAGAATATCCAAATGTGTAAATAACAACAAATATGAAAAGAGTACAAGAAATATTAACGGAACTACGAGCAATATTAGTCCGATTATCTTGTTCTGTTTCATAATACTGGTTGCACCCGACTTATCCCACTCATGATAATTCTAATGCCATCAAGTAGGCATCTTCCCCATCTCTATAGTAAGATTTCAGCCTTGACCTCACCTTAAAATTTAGTTTTTCATACATTTTTATTGCTGCAGAATTGCTAACCCTTACTTCCAGATAAACTTCTTCTGTTCGTCTTGACACAAGCCCATTTATTGCTTCTTCCATAAGCATCGTGCCAATTTTCTTACCTCGATGTTCTTCTAGTATTGCAATGGAAACTACATGTCCCTTTTTTACAAAACCTAATTTTCTAAAATTCGAAAATCCAAATTCAATCTTGCACATTACATATCCGATGATTTTTTCACCAAATTCTGCAACAATAAATGATTCAGGTAACTCTTTAAGAATTGATTCAAAAAAATATTCAGTATAATGTTCGGGAAGTGAGTTCAAATTAATCTCTATTACCGAATGTAGGTTCTCTGGACCGCATCTGTAGAAGACATAATCTCCATTTTTGCGTAAGCAGCTCTGCAAATTATCAAATAAATGATCTTTAATTATTTTAACTTTGGGTTTCCATGAAACATAGTTTGTACTAATTGTCAAATCTAGTCATGCTTTTTGAATATTGCAATATTTGGATCTTGTATTATAGAAATCCTATGACTTTTTCCATTCATTTCAAGTATTTTATCTGCTGCTTCTTGAATATTAGAGAACACCTCAAGTCCAAATATTTCCTTCAAGTAATACTTCGGTAACGCAGAAAGAATGGCGATATTATATTTTTCTTTCAGTTCATTGAAAAACATGATATGTTCAAATCCTTCAAGATATGTTGAATTCTTAAAGTCTTCTAGATTTATTTCTCCATAAGCAAATTTTTCAATTGCTTTAACCCCAAATCCCTTATTATTTTCTGAAATAATTACTACTATCGCATTCCTTCTGAGAACATTGACTGAATTCCACAATAAATCCAGAGAGCTTGATAAAGTTAAACTTGAATTGGTATCAATATTCGTCCCCACTATCAGAGATTTTAGCTCCTGTTCATTTTCTATTACAAGGCTATCAAGTTTCTTAATTGCGCTACTAAAGGACTGAAGTATTTCGCCATAAAAAAAATTGTTGATTCCGCTATTATTCGAAATAATTTCAACAGACATTGCATTCATCTCTTCACATATCTTGTTTGCGATTTCAAGAGGAGGTCCAGTCACCGCCGGATGAGGAAAGTTATCTATCCGGGATTGGAACGCTTCATTCATCTTTTCCTGTTCAAATTCGCGTAAGAGAGTGATAGGAGTCCCACAATAACCAAAAAAAGGATCAATGTTTGTTTTTGAAATAAAAATAGTGCTTTTTTCATTTATGCGCTTATGAAAATGATCACTATTCTTGTCAAGCAGACCAATATTTTGGTTTTGTATCTTGTTCGATAATTGCCTTCTCGTTTTCGGAATTGCTTCAATAGAAATTTTGATTCCTCTCGTCTCTGCCAGAGCAATTAATCTAGAAGTAAGTTGAACTGTAGAATTTGATGCATCTAGAGGGACAAGTGTCGTAGTATCAGTAATAGGAATAGACTCGATCTCTTGATCTAAGGTTTCAGTATTACATGTATCAAATCTTGAATTTTCAACAAGTGAAAGATTCTCCACTTTGAGATCTACTATAATGTCAGTACTACCGTAATTAAGCCATAATTCAGGCATTTTCGAATCGAATCATGAGAATACGCCAATGATTAAAAGAAAGTTTAACCTTCATAGATCATTAGATTTTTTTCTTCGAGTAAATCATGTAAATTGTGAACCGCCCTGTATACTTCTGATTCTTTTTTGGCTCCAGTACATACTAATTTTCCACTCGCAAATAGAAGGATGACTGTTTTAGGATCGAGCATCCTGTGAATCAGACCTGGAAATTGTTCAGGTTCATACATACTACGAGGCAAGACGCGCGCAGCCAGTTCTAAATGGATTTTGCCCCCTAGACTTGCGGAGGCTACAATATTCTGTATCTCTATTTGTGGTTCATTTTCAATAGGAATGCTGCCTTTGCGAAGTTTTTGTACCACGTTTTTTACTGCCTTAATTGCCTGTTCTTCTGATTTTGCTCCAGTACATACCATTTTTCCCGAACTGAAAATTAAAGTTGCAGTTTTGGGCGATTTTAGTCTAAACACAAGTCCCGGAAATTGATCTGGGTGATATTCAACATCAGGGAATATTTGAGTTATTAAATTAAGATTTACAGTTTGATTGACAGTTGCAGAAGCAACAACATTCTCTATGCTAACAATGGGCTTTGTTTCAGGCATACTAGGTTGGCTTTATAAATGGAAGTATATATACGTGTTTGGAACACCAGTCAAATTACACACAATATAAAAATATTGAGTGAAATAATTCAAAGTTATCACCGGATAGTTAGAGTAATTTAAGTTCGGACGTCACTTTATCAATAATATCTGATGGAGCAGGCCCAATTCCAATACATGTCAGAGTACCTGTGGGAATTTGGGTCAGACCTCTATCTTGGACCATGACTGATGGTATCTTGAGTTCTTCAGCATCTCTTTGTACCTGGAGGAGTTCTTCCAAGCTGTTTACTTTAACAATTATCTTTGGTTGTCCTTCATTGAACCAACTTCTCAGCCATAATTTATTCAATTTTCTGGATTGTTCAACGCCAAGGACGGCTGCATGACCAACTTGGGATGCTATTTTACCTATACCCATGCGAAGATCTTTTCTTACAATAATGACTTGTTTAAATTCCACTACAGGTTAGTTAATAAAATGATGAAATAATTGTTTCCTTATAGGATATGGAGTACTGTGATGTATTAATTGCGGGCGGGAGCGTAGGAGGACTTACAACAGCAAGAGAATGTTCATCAAATGGACCCTCTACGATTGTTATAGAAGAAGATCATGAAATTGGAACGCCAGAACACTGTGGAGGAATGGTCAGCCTAGGGGGGCTGCAAAAATTAGGTCTTATAGTGGACTCAAATAACTTTCAAAATGCTGTCTCAAAAGCCAGGATTAGTTCCAAATCTACTAGTTTTGAGATACCCGCTGAAAAACAAAGTGTTATTGTAGTGGATCGCAGGGGACTGGACAAACAAATTGCTAAACAAGCACAAGACGCCGGTGCTGAAATTCGAACTAGATGTTCTTTTAAGACCCTATCTAAGGATCAGTCTACTTATATCGTAAAGACCTCAGGTGGAGAAATTGAATGTAAATATTTCGTTGATGCAAAAGGGCTGGGTTCTCTGAAGGACGCCAGTAATAATGGCATTTTGGCTTCTGCTCAATTTGAAATATATGCGAATTGGATCGATGGTAAAACCGTGGAGATTCTTTTTGATTCTGATAAATATCCTGGATTTTTTGTTTGGATAATTCCCACAGGTGAAGGGAAGGGCAAAATAGGAGTTGCAGGAAAAGGAATTAACACACTTGTTGCATTGAATGAATTCATAAACTCCAGGGGAAACAAATATTCCATAATCAGGAAAATCTTTGCGCCCATTTGGATTGGAGGTCCAAGACCGCCTTTTGTCCAAGAGAGAACTCTTGTTGTTGGAGATGCCGCTGGACAAACTAAACCAACGACGGCGGGAGGAATATTTAGTTGCGGGATGGCGGGTATCTTAGCAGGTAAAGCAATCTCTAAAGCAATAGAAAATAATGATAATGCGTTGCTATTCGAATATGAGAAAAGCTGGAAATCTATGTTTTGGAAGGAATTCAACGCTATGTTACTTGCAAGGAGGGTACTGGAAAGGCTGGATAATAAGTCCATTGATTCAATTTTCTCCTCATTGTCAAGAAGGGCGATTAATGATGTTTCTAATTTTTCAGATTTTGATTTTCATTCCAGTGCCTTAGATCTTTTTCTTAAAACAAGAATAGCTACCAATCTAACAAAAATATTGATTGGTAATGAATTTCGGAGAGTTTTCAGTACCAAGAAGGATAGCTAAGATATCGAATTTCTATCAATTTATGGTTAAACTTTGGGTGAAAAACAGTTTTCATTCGCAACCTTTCAAGCAAAATATAAATTCGGATTAATGAATGAGTTTTTTGTGTCAAAATCATTACAATTGCCTATTTGTACTTCCTGTAGCAGGCCAATAATTGCAAACGACGAATGTGTAAAATACTATTGCCCTAATTGCGGATATGTATTAATTTGGCGATGTCAAAGTTGCAGACAATTTGCTAGGTCATACAAGTGTATTGGGTGTGGGTTTGAAGGTCCATAATATTGACCAAATTAGTCGCTAGAATTAAGATTCTTCCTTCTGAATCAGATTCGGACATAGATTCAATTCCTAAAATTTTAAATGAAACGCTTCCAGAAGGGTTCAAACTACTAGCACATAAAAAAGAACCAATAGCTTTTGGACTATATTCCGTTCTGGCCGATTTTACTCTAGATGACGCAGAGGGTCAAATGGAACTATTAGAAGAATCTATAAGAAAAGTAGAGACAGTAGGCGAAATAGAAGTAATAAATGTAAGCAGACGGTCAGTCAATATAAGATAAAAAAGCATTTATCTATATACTCACTTCATACTGGCGCTAAAAACCACATAATTTTGATATTTTGGAATACGTTATCAAAACCTATAGTAGAATAGAGAATCAAATGCTAGTGATATAAAAATAACAACCAAATATGGTGCTGTTATCTTGTATGCCTTCCATGCAAAATCAGGATTTGGATACTTGAATAATTTATAATGATATACAAGCACCAATGACCCTGAAATTGCCGCAGTAATGAAATACAGTACTCCTAAACCGAAAAGATATAATGATAACGAGTAGGGTAACAGAATAGCGGTGTTCGCAAAAATATATCCTGCTGTTTTTTCGTTACCTATAAGAACGGGTAACATAGGTACCTTTACGCTTTCATACTCCTCTCTTGATTTTATAGCAAAAGACCAAAAATGAGGAGGGGTCCACAAGAACACCAAACATCCGATTAGGAACCCGAGAACATCCATAGACGCGGTGGTAGTAGCCCATCCGGCCATCGATGCGGCACTCCCTGCAAAGCCGCCTACAACAATATTAGAAACATTTGAGCGTTTGAGCCACAAAGTGTAAACAAAGACATAAAAAAATATTCCGAGAGCAATCATGGCTGTTGCCATCAAATTTAGAGTCAAGAATGAAATAATAACGGAACTGGCGCACAGTATGTTACCATAAATAAGTACATTTTTAGGATTTAATCTCCCCGACGGGATTGGTCTATTTACTGTTCTAGACATTATTTTATCTATGTCACGATCAAAATAATGATTTAGGGCGCTTGAGCCCATTGATGCCAAACATCCAGATATTCCAAGAAACAACAGATGATACAAAGAAATGTCCCATGGAGTTAAAGGAGTTGAATCAAATCTGGTTGCAGCCAAAGCGGTTGTGATTGCTGTAACAACCAGGACCACCACTATCCTTGGTTTTGTTACTTCGATATAGTCAGATAACATTCACAGCTTATTTAATGTCTCAATTGTAGCATTTAACTTATTCGCTGTGCGATACACTGACCCTCTCCTAGTTTGAAATAAAGTCCCTTGGATGTAGGGTAACTAGTCCCCAAGTAAAATTCTGAATTATCGTTTAACGTAGACAGATAAACCCAGTGTACTCCATCCTTAGAATAGACAAGTCCATTGCGTAATCATGATAAGATTTGTGCCATCGAGTGTTTGAACTACTTGTCAAAATCCTCAGAAAATTCAATGTAATTTATAAACCAGTAAATTAATATTCAAATTGGATCATGGGAAGAAGAAAGAGTACTTCAAGACCGCACAAGAGTAGAAGGACAGTGGAAGGGAGATGTCCCAAGTGCACTACAATTGTCAGATTTAATGTAAGTGGATCCGTTGGAAACGAAATTTATGAATGCATTGGTTGCAGGTCCAAGTTCCCCATTGACGAATTGTAGGGCGAATAATATTTAGATAAGAATTTAACACATTAACAACTCTATAGATAGAAATGGATTCCAAGATTGATTATGTTGATAAAGTTTATCTTTACAGCAGTGGGATGTCTTCTGAGCTTGTGGAAAGAAGTAAATCAGTTTTGAATGAACATGGTGTCAATCCTAGTGACATTGTAATCATTGAATCTCCAGAGGGAGTTCCTGAAGGCTCTATCATTATTACAATCTGGCCCCATTATCTATCCGTGGCAAAAGTAAAGAGAGTGAGAGAAGGTTCGATATATGCTCCCCAGTTATTCAATATTGACATTTGATAGGCATGTTGGATGAAAAAAGTAATTGAAATCAAAGAATTTTGTTACTAACGGAGAATATTAATATTGGGAATCTAGTTACCCAACTTCATACCACTCAATAAAATACTAAAAAGTGAAACAAGAGTGAAACAGATTTGTCAAAAATGATTTTACTCTATATGCATACTTACCAATTCATCTATCTTATTTTTGGATACTGACCCAATGATCTTGTTTACAGCTTGACCTTTCTTGAATAATATCAAAGTGGGTATACTTGATATCCCGAACTGTCTTGAGATCGTAGGATTTTCATCAACATTTACTTTACCTACTACTAATTTACCCATGTACTCCTTACCAACCTGATCAATGAGTGGAGACATCATCCTACATGGTCCACACCATGGCGCCCAAAAATCAACTAGCAATAGTGGAAATTTACTAATCGTCTGAAAAAAACTAGAGTCATCAAGATTTAATGGATCCTTAATATTCTTCATGAGTTCCTTTTCATTCAGTATCTGTTGTAACTTTTTCATTCTTTTTTCGTTAATAATCTTTAATTCTTCATCTTCCAATTTATGTAATGTTAACAAGAGACCATGAATTGGTTTATTATGTTTTTTGATTTGTTAATTTTCGCCGATACCTAATTATCTGAGGTGGGTCAAAACATTTCCGATCTTGCCCGAAAAAACGAAAGATAGTGAGGATGGAGATAATCCTGAGGTTATAGAGAATGAGGTTATGAATAAGGAGCAAAGTAATACCGGCGATGATGGAGATAATCCTGAAGTTACAGAGTATGAGGTATTGAAGAGAGAAATAGAATTCCTAAATGGTGAACTTGAAAAGGAAAAAGACCTTTCCGAAAAAAACCTGTCAAAACTTAGATATCTCATGGCAGATTTTGACAATTATAGGAAACAAATGCAAAAACAGGTAGAATCAGAAATTGAAGTAAATAGGGGTCAACTCTTCATGAAAATCCTGAAGATTTATGATGACTGTATGTTAGCACTTGAAACTTTGAAAAATGGTCAGTACGATTCAACTGTGGTTGGTGGAATACGGGGAATCATGACCAATTTTGAGAGTTTTATGAAGGATGAAGGTTTGGTAGAAATAGAAACTATGGACACACCCTTTGATCCAAACGTTCATGACGCTATAGGATTTGTAACTAATGAACTGGCTCCAGATAACACAATAGTGGAAGTAGTAAGGAAGGGGTATTTGCTAAACAATAAAGTTTTAAGACCTTCTTCAGTCATTTTATCTAAAAGAATAGTTACAAATAAAGATATCAATGAAAGAGATAAAGAGTAGTGAATAGAAGATTATGAGTAAAATTATTGGGATAGATCTTGGAACAAGTAATTCTGCAGCCTCCGTTATGATTGGGGGAAAGCCTACGATAATCCAGGCTGCCGAGGGAACTTCCGTTGGTGGAAAAGCTTTTCCATCTTATGTAGCCTTCACTAAGGATGGCCAACTGCTGGTTGGCGAACCTGCAAGAAGGCAGATGGTAACAAATCCCGAGGGTACTGTCTTAGCTGCAAAACGCAAGATGGGGACTGATTTTAAGTTTAAAGTGTATGATAAGGAGTATACACCTCAGCAGATATCATCTTTTATTTTGCAAAAAATAAAAAGAGATTCTGAAGCCTATATTGGTGAAACTGTAGACAAGGCAGTAATAACTGTTCCAGCATATTTTAATGATAATCAACGACAAGCAACCAAAGACGCTGGAGAAATCGCTGGGCTAGAGGTTGTAAGAATTATTAATGAACCTACTGCTGCTTCGCTCGCCTATGGACTGGATAAAGTCAACAAAGACTTGAAGATAATGGTCTTTGATCTGGGTGGAGGAACCCTGGACGTTACCATAATGGAAATGGGAGGTGGAGTATTTCAGGTAAAGAGTACATCTGGAGACACTCAACTGGGTGGAACTGATATGGATAATTCTGTTGTCGAATATATAGTTCAAGAATTTAAGAATCAAAGTTCGATTGATATTCGTAATGACAAGGCTGCAATGATGAGAATTAAAGAAGCAGCCGAAAAGGCAAAAATTGAATTGTCTAACGTAATGAGTACTGAAGTAAACTTACCATTCTTGTCTTATGATCCATCGTCTGGTCCTAAAAATTTAGTCTTGACTCTTCCCAGATCAAAATTGGAAGAATTGCTGAGACCAATAATTGAAAGATGTAAAGCACCCATGTTGCAAGCAATTGAGGATGCGAAGCTCAAACCCGCTGACATTGAGAAGATTATTCTGATTGGTGGGCCCACACGTATGCCGATTGTACGACAATTCATTACAAATGTAATGGGCAAGGAGCCCGAAAGAGGAATTGATCCAATGGAAGCTGTAGCTATGGGAGCAGCCATTCAAGGTGCAATCATTGCGGGAGATGTGACAACAGACATTCTTCTAGTTGACGTGACTCCGCTAACCTTAGGTGTTGAAGTGCTTGGAGGATTAAAAGAACCCCTTATTGAAAGAAACACGACTATCCCGACAAAGAAAAGCAAGGTCTTTACTACTGCTGCAGACTACCAAAATGCAGTAACTGTACATGTAGTTCAAGGTGAAAGATCAATGGCAGCTGATTGTGTTTCGCTAGGTATGTTTAATTTATCAGGAATACCGCCGGCGCCCAGAGGAATACCACAGGTGGAAGTTACTTTCGATATTGATGCAAATGGCATTCTGAATGTTACTGCAAAAGATCTAGCTACTTCCAAGGAATCTAAAATAACAATTTCTGCAAATACCAAACTGTCTAAAGATGATATTGAAAGACTAAAGAAGGAATCAGAACAATTTGCAGAACAAGATAAAAAGAAGAAGGATGAAGCAGAAGTAAAAAATGAAGCAGATAATCTGATTTATACTGCAGAGAAACTTACCCAACAGGATTTAAAGGACAAAATAAAACCTGAACAAGTAGAAAAAGTAAATAACTCTGTCAAGGAATTGAAAGAAGCTGTTACATCAAATAATATTGAGGAGATAAAGAAAAAGATTGAGGGCCTGAAAAATATCGTAGGTGAAATAAGTACCGAAGCTTATAGAGCGGCTGGGGCGGCGGCGTCTCAACAAACAACCTCATCTCAAAATTCGGAAAGTGCAAATCAACCAACCGATAGTGCAAAGCAACCAACCGATAGTACAAATCAACCAACCGATAGTGCAAAGCAATCTAACACTCAGGCATAACATGAGACTGAAAGACAAACCTGAATTCATTTTGTCATATTTAACAAATGGTTTCTTTCTATGACTGCAAAGCGTGACTATTATGAAGTTTTGAATGTTGATAGAAATGCTACTAAAGAAGAGATCAAAAACAAATATAGGAAATTAGCTCTTCAATTTCATCCTGACAGAAACAAAGATTCAGGTGCAGAAGAAAAATTCAAAGAAATTTCAGAAGCATATGCTGTCTTATCTGATGATGAAAAAAGAAGAAAATATGATAGATACGGGCATGTAGGATCTGAGGAAGTTTTCAGAGGATCAGAATCAAACTTTGATGAAATCTTCAGAGATATTGGTTTTGGTGGAATTAGAGATATTTTTGAACAATTATTTGGAGGCGGATTTTCAGCTAGAAATAGAAGTGACCCATTTGGGTTTGGGTTTAATTTCGGAAGGAACAATAGAGGAGAGGATACTGTAATAGATTTGTCCCTTACATTAGAAGATGTCATAAGGGGTAAGAATGAAACCATTGAAGTTCCATCATTAGAAAAGTGTTCTGTGTGCAATGGTAGTGGATGTTACCCTGGTACGAAACGCAGGAAATGTTCACCGTGTAATGGACTTGGACAAACAAAGAGAGTCTTTAACGAAAATAGATTTTCTACTTTTGTTACTGTGGAAACGTGTAGAACTTGCAGAGGAATCGGAGAGATTATTGAAAAACCGTGTAAAAATTGCAAGGCAACAGGTAAAGTTACGGCTAGAAAAAAAATACAAATCGAAATACCATCGGGCATTGATGACGGTATGACACTTCAGTTAAGCGGAAGAGGAATTTCGAACGGGAATGAAATTCCAGGAGATCTATTTATTCGAATTCACCTAAAGCCTCATCAAATTTTTGAAAGACTTGAAAACGGAGATATACTTTATTCTCTGAAGCTCAAATATACAGAGTTAGTATTGGGTATAGAGATAGTACTACCGACATTGTATGGGAGTGAAAAATTGAAAATACCCGCAGGAACCCAAGTCGATACAATTTTTAGATTGAGAGGAAAAGGAATACCCGTGCATGGTCAACGCTCCAAGGGAGATCAAATTATAAAAATAAAACTTGACGTACCTACAAAACTTAATGAACGACAAAAATGGCTGATTAAAGAATTGGATGATACAAAAAATATCTAGATTGTAGAGCCTGTAATATTTATATCTAAATAAATCAAAATAATATATATGTCGACTCCGTTTGACGAGTGGTTTGGAAGAAGGAGAACAAATTCATGGTTTCCCGATGTAGATTCGATGATGAAAGAAATGGAAAAGTTAATGCAAGAAGCGGTCAAAAATATGGATCAAAATGTTCCAAAAAATCTCATAAGAGAACGCAAGCTTGATGACGGTTCTGTTGTTCGTGAAATGGGCCCTATTGTTTATGGCTATTCATTCAAAATTGGGGAGGATGGAAAGCCAGTCGTTAGAAAATTTGGAAATCTAAATACTTTTCCAAGTTCCTTATCAGGTAGGTTTTCAGTTAGTGATCAGAGGGAACCTGTAGTAGATATTATTAAGGATCTTGACAAATTAAAAATAATTGCAGAAGTGCCTGGCGTAAGTAAAAGTGATTTAAGAATAACTGCTAACGAAAATTCTTTAACCATAGAGTCAATTTCAGGAGAAAGAAGATATAATAAGAAAATAGAGCTTCCAGATCAAATTCAACCATCTTCGGGGAAATCAACTTATAAAAATGGGATTCTAGATGTAACGTTCAAATTAAAAGACTCAAAGGAACATGGAGTTTCTATCAATGTGGAATAGGTTGAATTATTTGTCTTTTCCTACTTTCAATTTTCATATTACCCGTTCTTCATGATTTGATTTTAATATAACGTTTCCATGATTGGTAATTCTAAAAATGTTTCTTTATGAGAGCAATAGAGGCCGTTGATGTTACTAAAAAATATAAAGGATCGTTATCCTTTGCTATTAATAATATCTCATTGAATATTGAGCCTGGAAGAATATTCACTCTTCTTGGAAGAAATGGTGCAGGAAAAACTACCTTCGTAAGAATTTGTGCAACGCAGTTATTACCAACTTCTGGAACTATAAAAGTATTTGAAAATGATCTTATTAAGGATACAGAAAAAATACGAAATTATATATCTATAGTGCCTCAAGAAGGAAGACCACTACGTGCTCTTACACCGTGGGACCATGTCTATTATTGGCTAAGGATTAGAGGAATGAATAAATATGAATCATTCATAAGAACCAAAAGAATTCTTCAGGAATTTGAATTATATGATGTAAGAAATAAACTAGCTATGTACCTGTCCGGAGGAATGAAACAAAAGATATTGGTAGCGATGGCTATGGCTGCAGATTCAAGACTACTTTTTCTAGATGAACCAACGATTGGACTTGACCCCGTGTCCAGACGTCAAATTTGGAAAGCAATCAAGGAAAAAAAAGAAAATGGAACGACAATACTGCTTACGACACATTACATGGACGAAGCTGAAGTATTGTCAGATGACATTGTCATAATAGATAAGGGTACCGTTATCTCAAAAGGAACTATTGCTGACATTAGAAAGAATATCAAAGAAAATATCAAGATAGAAATTTCAAAATCTGGGGTTGATAGTGATGTATTAAAATCTTACGGGACTGTAATTGATGGCGGAACAGAAACCCTAAAGCTATTCACATTTGAATCAAACATTCAGGAGTTATCAACGATTGCAATAAAGAAAAATTTATTCTTTAAAGTATCGCCTATTACATTGGATGATGTATTTGTGTCCCTTGTGGGCTCTGAGCCTAATAACTCTGATGGAGATTTGTCTCAGGATTAATTCTCGTCAGTGGAGTTAGAGCCAGAAGCAGAAGCAGAGGTGTCATTAGAAGTAGAGGTAGATATAGAGTCACCATAAACTTTAGCTGCTGAGTTCTTGAGATATGTGTAATATTCTGTAGGCATTATCGTTCCATTTTGATTTAATATTAAATTGAAGCTTGCAGTATCTGCATCTTGGTAATCCCATTTCCAGAAAGCTGAGGCAGTTATATTTTCGTTTTCAAATGATTGAAGCATGGCATCTGTGGTTTGCTGATCTAGACCGCTCTTTTGGGGATCTAATTGAAATTGTCCGTTAACTTGAGTTCTTACGACATTGTTCCATTCGCCGATATAAAGTGGGATACCAGTCAATTCACGAGTATTCAAGAAAAGGTCAAATCTTTCTTTTTGGTATTGGTCTCTGTCTGGAATTCCATAGACACTTATTTTAAACATTACATTTTCTTTATTTGCAGGAGCCATCTCAGCAAGATTTTCTGGTGTTAATTGTATAGGAGTATCAAGATTCACAGGAACATTCATACTATAAACGATAGTCTTATCTGTCACCGAGCGTAATTCATCACTCATGAATGAATTAAAACTTCCAATTTTTTCCCATTGATCAGAGCTTTCTACATGAGGTTCACTCAGAATTTCATATCCAAAAGTACTTTCATGACTGTCAACCTGTGCAATTACCTTCTTATAGAAGTCAGCTAGTAAAGTCCATGCATCATTTCCTTGGCCATCCTTGATAGTTCCATCCCAGAAATTAGTCCACCATAACTTTGCGACTGGTTGTCCCTCTTTACCTGCATCGTCCCCACTTTGTTTTGGATATAGCTGTGAATTATTGCTAAAGAGAGCTGATGGAAAACCAGTTCCTCTTTCTTCTAGCCATGAAGAAGTGTGCCATTGATGATTGTCATAAATGACCTTAATACCATTCTTATCTGCTGCATTTGCCACTTGTTCCAACTCATCCATGAACGCCTGGGGATTCTTCTCATATGCTTCCCAATAGAACAAGAATCTAGCATGATTTAATCCTGCGTCTTTTATCAACTTGAAACTTTCATCGAAATAATTGGCAGGAGGCGATGCAGTATCATTCCTGTTTTGTTTTTGATCCACATACATGCCCTTCATAGCAACGCCGACCAATGGATCGTCCAAAGCAGATGACTGAGCAAAACCAACATTTACCCCATTTGTCATCATAATTATCAACACAAGGCTTAGACCGAATAAGATAGAATTTGCATGTCTTAAACTACTCATCACAAGTATATCGAAATCTAGTTTATATATATATTATGAATTACTGCTCCATATCGAATTTATGAAGTCAAGCTCGCATAAATTGTTGAGCGTTAGCTCCAAAATTATTATTTGGGAATAGAGTTATATCTTTAAAGTGCATATTTGTAACTCTTAAAGGAGGGTAGATGCCAGCAATGATAGGTGATGACTAATCAGGCGAATTATTATAGTCACAGGATTGATATGTATATTCATGGCGGTAACGATAATTTCTGTTTCATCTATGCAAGTACCAGACCCTTTTCACTCCACAAGTACAGAATTTGAGGGAAAAATAACAAATGAAAGCAATTCTATTTTGTCACTGAAAGATGTACAAAAAGGAAAAAACATATCCATTTCTGTAACGCCGCAAAATTCTTTAGACCTACTTAATGTAAGGATCTTAAATCCAAAGGGGACATTATTACTCAATGTCAACACATCCCAACCGTTGTTTACTACAATAACTCCTACAATTAGCGGAAATTATACGGCAGTTTTGACCAATCTCAAAAATGAAGAAATATACACAGAGAGTATGTTTGGCAGTTCGATCCTTTTTGATATTAATAGAAATCCAAAAATTGAAATTCAGGTGATTTTTCTAGGAGTTATTATCTTCCTAATAGGAATTGGAATATGTATTCTTTGGATATTCTTAGAATTCTTTGAAAGACTAAGATTGAGAACAAGATACAAACAGGCATCCTAAAACTAAGTTAGTGCAGTTTGAGGTTACATCGAATTCAAACTATAAATCTAATTATAAATTTCTGTTCGTAGAGTTTAAAATTACTATATTTCCAGCTACCTTTATAATATGTAAATTTCATCTAAATAGAGGTTTTAGTTATGATGCAGTCGCTTAAAGCCATGCTCAGATAAAAGTACTGTAATTACAACCCTACTTTGTATTCTTTCCTTTAGATTCTTGTATGTGTGCAGTTAATTTTATCACAAGTTTCTTATTGACTTGCTCTCCGTCAATCTTGCCTCTTAATATTGACATACATCTCCCCATCAGAAGACCAATTGAATCCAAACCCTTCTGAGAAATTACCGCTTTGTTTTCTTCAATTATCTTGTTTATCATCTTATCAACATACTCTTCAGTAACGCCTTCAGATCCAAATGAGCTGATGATTTCATCAACAGCACCACCTTCTTTTTTTAACAGCTTTTCAAGTATTATCGGAATAGATTCTTTGGAAATTCTAGATTCATCAAGCTCCACAAACAGATGAAATAGCTCATCATGACTAAGAATTGAACTGTCATATCCCTTCCTTTCTAAACTAACCAAGTCTTCGGTAAGTTTAGAAACTATGAAAGTTGGGTTGACTGAGGTGTGTGAAACTATATTCTCAAATAGAGAGAAGTATTGAGAATCAAAAATATTTTCTGCTAATGTCTTGTTGATACCGTATTTCTTGCGGATTTGATCTATGACTATGTTCCAAGGATGGGGTATGTGTTTGGATAATTCCTTTAACTTGTTTTCATCTATGGAAATGTATGGGATATCTGTTTCTGGATACATTCTCGATGAGCCGGGTCTTGGTCTACTAAATACCGTGACCCCATCTAGTCTTGCAGATCGTGTCTCAGGAACAACGCCAGAGAAAGCCTTCTTGATTCTCTCGGATAGTTCAAGTACTACAGTGTTTAGCAATACTGATGGTCCACCAATCAATATAAAAGCATCATTTTCATTAATCTTTAAAATGGAAGATAATGATTCCACATCTTCGCTACTTATTCCGTAGTTTGGTAACTCATCGGAGTGGAATATACCACCAATTCCATAGGATTTTGCAACTTCGCCCAATTCTCTTCCCAATCTAATTCCTTGATACGGTTCAAAGGACAATAATCCTCTAAAACCCCGCAACACAAACCCCATAAATCTAGAATCACCACTGAGGATCTTTTTTACTACTTTAGAGGATGACTGTACAATTAATTCAGTAACATCTGTGATATTATCCAGGAATTTTGATTCATCGATTTTACGGCTTTTAAGTTCCTTTGCAATTAGATTTAGCCCATCCTGTCTTTTTGTTTCATATTCAATAACAAGGGCCATCTGTGATAGTTGCTGCACACCTTTCACTTCGACAACGGCTCCACCATTTGTTGAAATGTTGACATCTTGCCTAATACTTCCAAGTCCCCGTGTTACCTTTTTTGTGGATCGTAGCAATCGCCCTATCGTTTGGGCTACATTTGTTATAAACAAAGGAGTGTTAGAAATAGGTTCTAGGGCAACTTCGATAAGTGGTATTCCTAGTCTATCCAGAGCAAATATCTTGCTCTCATCATCATCCTTAACTTCATTGATTATTCTGGCGGCATCTTCTTCTAAGCAAATACTCTGGATTCCTACCCTAATACCATCAACATCTAAAAATCCGTTTCTACCAACTAGCATTGTTCTTTGAAATCCAGTGGTATTCGAACCATCAATTACTATCTTTCGCATTACGTGTAATTCGTCTTCAATCGTACAATGAAGTGCAAGAGATATGGTCAATACTAATTCGAGAGCCTCTGTATTTACCATCATGGGAGGCTCTTCATCCGATTCTATCAAACAGTTAGAAATTTTGGAGGACTGATATTTGACAGTCTTAATTTTCTTTGATTCAAAAAGGGCAGCTTGATCGTAAGACCCCATTTCACTTTGAGTTGGACGCAAGATCCTTTTGAAGGTAAAATCATGCTCAGTAGAATCAACTGTTTTGCAATGGCAAAATAGTTTGTTTTTTGAATCCAATTGTTGATGGATTTCAAGCCCAACTTTAAGTCTATCATGAGCAGTGGGTGCACTATTGACCAAGATAATAATAATAAAAGATAACCTTATTATTATTATTTACAAATTCAAGAAATCTTTAATTCCTCCTATTAGGTCAATATCAGTGATTCAAAATGTTAGGACTTCTTTTCTCTACATTTTTTGGAATCTTACCAAAGGGCACTGTGAGAGATGAGGGTACTTTTTTTATTCTGATTTCCATTCTTGCTGGCCTTATTGTAACCGCCTACATAATGAGAGTAAGAAGAACTAGGCAAACTCAGTAAACCAAGTTATTGTTATAGGTCAAGTCGTTCCCGCTGTCTTGCTACAGTGTTTTTTGAGCTTAGTGCCTTAAATTTTAAAGCTTGAAACTTCAGATGAATTAACTATATTTGTAACTTGAGTTTTTAATGAGTCGATATCTATGTCATGATAATTGCCATATGCATTATCTAGTTTAACTAGTGCTCGCTTCATTATAGAAATACAGATTGCTTGTTCTCCTTTTTGGTAATGTACTAAAGCAGCAGCGACAAGGATAATCCCATTTAATAAGCTTCTTTCATCACCCTGAGTATGTTTCCATGTACCCTCAAGAACTTCATGCGTTTTCCAATATTTCTCATTATTGAAAAGATCACGCGCCATTTGTAGAGAGATTTTTTTATCAAGATCAGTTTCAACAATTCTATCCATTTCTACAACTGAGCCTATACCTGATAGTTTTGACTTTATCTTTTCTATTTCTAATGTAGAAGGAACACTCATATCAAGTTCAACAAAATTAGTTGCAATCCTGGCATCTCTAATGATAATTTTATAATCTTGTAAAATATTTCTTGATAAGGAAAGGATCGAACTTGCATCTTGTGGAAGGTACTTTTCATTCTTTACATATACCATGTATCTTAACAATTGATTTGCCAAATCTCTATTCTGTAGTCTATATGAGCTACATACCAAAATAAGTTATTGTATAAAAATGAGGGTAATATGATGCCATATTCATAAGGCCAGGCTGGAAATTGCACGACCGAAAGTACTTTAATATGGTAAAATAGAGTGCAGATATCAAAGGATTTAGCAAGCAGTGTTAGATTGAATAAATGTCCCAATATTTTTATGCTAACTGATTAGCTTTAGCATTTAAGGAGAGTAAACAAATACGGAGTTTCTTTCTTTTCATCAAGAGTCCACGAGCTTGGTAGGCTTAAACATTCGACTAAATTCAATCCACAATCGTCTATAAATTTTCCCCACCCCCACATGGATCTATCGCGAGAATATCTCCTGTAGGTATCGCTTCCCATTAATGTAATACCCACATTGTGTAATTTATCCCTATATTTTTCAAATTGATTTGTTATGCCATAAGATATCATTTCTCCAGATTCAGGCAGAGCTGAGATGAAGATCATGGTATTCTCAAGTTCCAATTGTGAGTAGTCTATCGAATTGGAGTCACCGTTAATTACTTGAAATTTTACGTTACTAGAAGAAGATATTTTATTTTGCAGGTCGCATAGATCTTTATCAATCTCTACTCCCACAGAATTAAGACCAAGTATGCTTCCACAGAACAACAATCTTCCGTCGCCTGACCCGATATCAATGATATTTTCAAACCCCAAATCTTTTGCAACCAGAACCATTACTAATGCGGACATTCCCCACGTTGGAAGAAATGGTTGATAGTTTGTATCATACTTTTTTGAACTCAGCCAAAACTGATTAATATCTCCTTCATATCTTATGCAAGGAATATTAGCCAGGGTGATGCTTTGTTCCCTGTAGTAAATTTTGTTAAACTTAAAGAAAGTATGTAGTTTTTCCAAATGTGATTTTTCAAATAGACTTTGATGATTTGGATTTGGGATAAACTCTCTAATATGATTGTATGAATGAACTTTGTCAAGATATTCATTCTTAAGCTTAATCAAATTTTGTGCCAAATAGTTGAGATCCATTCAATTCTCACATTGGTAAATATTTATGAGAAAATATTTGCTCCATCTAGGCATAGTTACAATAATTACATTGTTGGGATCTAAACAATTCAAGGCTATCTGAATAGGTACATCCTATTAATTAGAATTTATCAATTTAGAATTTATCACAATGAATGTCATTATTGTTACTGGCATTAATATCGTTTTATTGAAAAGAGGAAAACATGAATGTAAGAAGGCGAGATCTCATTATCATGTATTTATCTCATCAGATTCAATAGAATACTTGGAACTTCAGCGGGTCTTTTTGCGACAGGAATGTTGACTCTAGAGAAACTGGAAATTTTAGATTCTGCCGAACCATAATTTCCATAAACTATTGCTCCTGCATGTCCCATTCTTTTTTCCTTTGGTGCAGATCGTCCAGCAACATACGCTACAACTGGTTTATTGAAACTTGTATTTTCTATATATTGGACCAGGGATTCCTCGGCATCTCCTCCTATTTCTCCCACTACTACTACTGATTCGACCTCATGTCGATCACTTATTAACTCAAAAGCTTCAATCAAATTTGTTCCATTAATTGGATCTCCACCTATTCCCAATGCTATTTTTTGGCCTATTCCTTTCCTTGACAAATGATAAGAAACTTCATACATCAGAGTTCCACTCCTAGAAAAAACTGCCGTATTTCCCTTCGTGAATGGTTGAGAAGGCATTATCCCTATTTTATTTACTGAAGGGATAATAACTCCCGGAGTATTTGGGCCTATTATCCTTGCACCATTAGTCTCTGCGTACTCTAGGGCTTCCATTGTATCACGTACTGGAACATGTTCAGGGATAGCTACAAGTAATTTTATTCCATTATTGACCGCATCCTTTACTGCAGAAAGAAAGAATTGAGCAGGAACAAATATTCCAGATATCTTTGCACCAAAGTTCTTGCTAGTCTCCTTTACAGAATCGAAAACTGGAATTCCTTCAAATGATTGTCCACCTTTATTAGGAGTGACACCTGCGACAATATTTGTGCCATATTCTCTCATTAACCTAGTGTGAACTGAGCCGAAATTTCCTGTTATTCCCTGAATTATGACTGGTTTATTACCATAGTCAGCATCATCAGGCTTACCTACTAGAATATCAAAAATATCAAACTTTTTGGACATCTAATTGCTCAACCCTCTGTACTGTACTAGTGACGAAATTGCTTCTTCTACGGTATCATATAGTTTTGCATTACTGTTAGAAAGCATTTTTTTTGATTTATCAGATTCTGCCCCTGAGATCCTGGCATAAATAGGAACACTAATCATACCATCTTCATAAGCATTTATTATAGCTTGGGCCACCAAGTCCGTTCTAACAATGCCGCCGAACAAATTTACTAAAATGGCCTTTATTTTTGATAATTTGCTTATTACTTCTAATGCCTTGTAAATTGTTTCCGTTGTGGCCCTTCCACCAAAATCTAAAAAGGCGCCGGGCTTTCCACCCGCATCATTTACGATATCCAGTGTTGACATGACAAGACCAGCACCATTACCTATTATTGCGATGTTTCCATCTAGCTCAACGAAAGAAAAACCGCTCTTCTCCGCCTGCTCCTGTAATTCAGAAATTTGGATATACTTTCTTAATTCAGGATGTCTGAATAAAGAATTATCATCAATAATAATTTTAGCGTCCAATGCTAAACAAGTTCCATCTTTTAGTATAGCCAGAGGATTGATCTCTGCCAGTTCTGCCTCCTTTTCTCTAACGAGCTTTGCCAGCTTTATCACAACATTTGAAAACGACTCAGCGGTTACACCATTAAGGCCCAAATTTTTTGCAATGCTCTCTGCACTTGATTGTGTTAGCCTTGTAATAGAAATGTCCTTAATTACTTTATTTTCAACACTTTCAATATCCATTCCACCTTGAGAGGAGGAAATTAACGAATAGATCCTTTTACCTCTGTTCAGGAACAATGAGAAATAAAGCTCTTTATTTATGTCTACAGCTTCTTCAATTAAGATTACTTTTGGAAGTTCTCCTTTTACCTCTTTATTCATTAATTCTGTAAACTTCGGCGCTAGCTCTTCCATTTTCATACATTTCAGTATTGCACCAGCCTTTCCTCTACCACCAACAGTTAATTGAGATTTAAGTACTACAGGGAATTGTAGTTTGTCCTCAATCTCACTTAATTCTTGTTGGTTTCTGACAAGATAGGACTTCGGAACAGCAATATCATACTCTTTAAATAATTCTTTTCCCTGGTATTCTAATAACTTCATTCAGCAAGAATGTGAAGCCTATGTGGTGACTTATAATCCTATACAAGGAACCCGGTTTGAAAATTTATATATCTTCTCTTAAATCTGTATCCTATGGCAGAGAAGATGACTGCGGTGTGGCTCATCATATTGACCATAGTTGCCTGTGCGGCAGTACCTGCTGTCATGATTTGGTTGACAACGACACCCAGTGCGCCGAAACCTCATGTGCTACTTGGCATTGATGAATTTCTTCCTTCTGGAAATAGTTTGCTCACCATGTAGAATAATCTTGACACCATGAAAAACCATTGCCAATATTTCTGTACTTTGTTTCAACATTTAGTTTTTGGGACCACAAAAAGGGCAATTGCTATAACGAGATTGATAAAAATATAAACGAGTAATAAATAAAGGTGAGGGATTGAAACATAGTAATCATGGCAATTGCTCTAAAGGTGCATCCATCTTTCTTCAAGGAATTTGCTACAAAGACATGGGTTTCTCCTGCTGACGTCATAAAAGAGTTGATTGAAAACGCCTTTGACGAGGACGCAACAAGGGTTCTAATAACTATTCTTAGCGATAATTCAATTTCAATTGAGGATAATGCCGGAATGGATGAAAGTGAGATTCAGAAATTCTTGCTTCTAGGTTCACCCCATAAGAAAGTTGATTCTATTTCACCGAAGTTAAAACGGGTTAGAACGGGTAGATACGGAACAGGTAGACTTTCTTTTCTTACATCGTTTGGAAAAATGAAAATTAGAACGCGAAAGGGTAACTATCACAAATCATTTTTAATCGATACAAAATCACTAGATGCACTATTTACCGGCAAGTCTAATTTGCGCGAGATCAGGGAGACACGGCTATCAAGAGATGGAACAGAGATAATTGTTAGTGATGCCAAATCATTTGTTGATGAATTAAGACTAATAAAGGAAATTAGAAAATTGGCAGTACTGAGGCATCCACTTTTTGAAGTATACATAAAAAAATCAGCAAAATTCAAAGAATGGAGTTTTTCTGATGCTGAATCAATAGGGGTTCCGGAAATACAGGGTCACAGAATACCATTAGGGCTTGACAACGGAAACATCGTAGGTGAAATTACTGTAGCTCGTAGACCACTAACTGAAGATGAACGAGGAATCGCAGTAATGGTAGGCGGTCATATAGTTATGAGGACCTTATTTGGGTTTGATTCCAAAATACCCAGGGTGACTGGATTTGTAAGATGCGATTCATTAACATCTAGATTCGCCGACAAATCTGCTATAATAGAAGATAAGGAATTTGAGAAGTTTTCAAACCTTATGAAAAAGTTCATAGTCGATACGGTCATACCTAGTCTTAGTCTCTATGAAGATGTTCTTGTCACTCGTGAAGAGTCAAAAATTTACAAACAGATAGATAAAGTTCTTGGTCAGGCCGTAATTGAAACCCTCGAGCCGAATGAAGAAATAGAAGGATACGAGATAGTTGAAACTAAGAAAATAGTATCAAAACCTAGTAGTAAACCATCATCCATTCCTGCAGAAGATAATTTGTTCGATAAATCAATAGATGACGAGTACAAAGACATTACCAAGGACGAAATCAAACGATCAAGAGACACGGTTAGTGAAAAAGGGAGAAGTCAGCAGACCATGGTAGGTGGACATGACACAGTGCCAAATTATCTATATAGTGGACAAAGCACAGATAGCGAAAACTACGAAAATGTAATGGTTACAACTCAGATAAAAAAACCACTAATTAAGAAAACCTTTGCACTAAAAAAAGTGGGATACAAGATCATTCCCTACGAAGATGAAACTGATTCAAGATATAGCTTCATAAATGAAAATGTAGTATTTGTGAACAAGGCAAATCCAACATATAAGGCGGAATCTTCACGAGGGGATGAATTCCTTTTGAGGCATATCATGAGTATAGTAGCACAAGCTGTGGCTGAGTCAAGACATCCAGAAGGAAAGGAAGCATTGGAATTACAAAACAGGTTAGTTTCTGAGGCAATTAGGATTCATGACACATTCTTAACAAAATCTCCTTGACTTATTGCAATTACACAGTCTAAAAATCGACGAAACGACTAAATCTAACTACATTCACTACTAACCAATCATATGGCTTTTCAATTTATGCCTGGTGCTACCGCTATAGGTATAACTTATCAAGACGGCATTGTTCTTGCTGCTGAAAAACGTATTTCGTATGGAAATTTTGTAGTAAATAAGAATACAAGGAAAATATTCCCAATAACAGATCAAGTTGCAAGTGCATGCGCAGGTATGGTTGCGGATATGCAAGTTCTGGCAAGACAAGTAGAAGCACTGGCAAAGATTAGAAAATTAGAAACAAGGAGGGAGATGGCTACAAACTCTGTCGCAAAATTAATGTCAGTCATAATGTTCGAAAGAAGGTACTTTCCATTACTGACCCAAGTAATTGTTGGAGGCGTACAGACTACACCTGAAATATATACACTAGATCCATTAGGTTCACTTCTTCCTGACAACTATGCAGCAGTAGGCACTGGAGCAGAATTAGCGTTGGGACTAATAGATTCAGAGTACAAGAAAAACATGTCAGAAGATACATCCAAGAAACTTGCTATCAAGGCAATAAAGTCGTCAGTACAGAGAGATTCAGCAAGTGGCGATGGTATTGATATCTTGACGATAACAAAAAAGGGAATTGAACAAGAATCTATGAATCTATGATTTGAAAGATTTTCAAAATCCCAATTTTCTGAAATCGCCAACCGTATTATGTTCTGATAGTTTTTTTCGTTTCCCAATATACATCCCCGATATGGTGTACATTGTTCAAAACAACTCCCCTTTCCATTTTCCTTCCGTTCACATCGTCAACTAGCGAAATACATACTGCAAGTTCTTTCTTGTGAGTCTGATCTTTTACCAGTACTATTTCAGATTCCTTGAAAGTAGTAAAATCCGTAATCCCGGGCCTCATGATATTTGCGCCGTTACAAACATGTTTCACAGCGTTCATGTCGACCTGCACTGATGCAAAGTAATTCAATAGATCATGTTGCGTTAGATGTGGAACTATAAGGTCAGGTGCCAATTGTATTGCAACTAGATTGTTTCCCACAAGAAGCCGCTTATTCCCATCTATAACGTAAGCTTGTAGATTCTTAATGGTACTAATGGAATTTGTTGGCCAAGATTTACTAATCTGACTTGAGATGTCATGTACTTCTCTTTTTGATAGTGAATGCACTTTCAATTATTTTGTTGTCGGTTTTGAATTATTTATCAATATCCATAATTGAGTTTTTTTACAATAGAGTAGATCAATCGAAATAATACGTTGATATATGAACTCAGATCTTATGATGGTGTGATAAAGCTGCCAATTTTTTTACACGTTCAACTCCATTAATTTTTTGGATAACTATTTGTGTTTGTTCAGTAACAAGGTGGGTCCATTTAATATTTTTTAACATTCTCCTTCTAATTTCGGTGCCTGAAAGATCATCGCGATTTAGTAGTTTTGGTTCTGTCACTGTGATATTTCTTTGTATGAAAAGATAACCTGTAAATTTATTATTTGTAAAAACAACATCATACTTGGGAACTAACATATCAACAGTATGAGTCCATGTAGAATGGACGTTTGTATCAGGAACAGGAATTATCATGGTCTTTTTGCAATCTATCATGGTATCTGCATTCAGCGAATCTTTTATCATAGATAGTCTCTCTCCGGCAGTAAATGGATTTTGTGGATCATAACTTGCCTCAGAACTACCAATGACAACTATCAGCTCGTCTACATTTGTGAATGCGAATTTAATTGCGGCAATATGACCCAAATGGAACGGTTGAAACCTACCTATGAACAAACCCCTTGCCAAATTGGTATAAAATATAAGATGAATAATTTAAATTTTGAATAAAGTAACTCAATATTTATATTATGTTTGAAAAACAAGAAACCTGTGGTTTTTTTAGATATAAATAACCTGTCAGCCAATATTGATGGTAAACAAATTCTCAATGATCTCCGCTTTGGAATGGACAGAGGTCAGGTTCACGCTATAATGGGTCCAAACGGCTCTGGAAAAAGCACTCTTGCAAATGTGATAATGGGTCATCCAAAATATACCGTTACATCAGGGACTATACTAGTTGACGGCGAAAACATTCTCGGTATGACTACTGAGGAAAGAGCTAAGAGAGGCCTCTTCTTAGGTTTTCAATACCCTACTGAGATTCCAGGAGTGGGTTATAGTCATTTTTTGAGGAACGCTTACAACATTCTAAACAAAAGTCTAAGTGGCAAACAGAAAGATAGAGAGGTATTTTTAACGGTAAAGGAATTTCATGAGTATCTGAAAAAAAATCTAGATAGTGTTGGTCTTCAAACAACATTTTTGAGTAGATATTTGAATGAAGGCTTCTCTGGCGGCGAGAAAAAAAGATCTGAAGTTATGCAGATGCTTGTACTCAAACCAATTATTGCCATTCTTGACGAACCGGATTCTGGTTTGGATATTGATGCAATCCAAGCAGTTGCACAAGCAATAAACATACTGATATCGACAGGAGCAGGATTATTGATCATCACACACTACGCAAGAATTCTAAGGTATTTGTCAAAACTTGACAAAGTGCATGTAATGGCAAAAGGACAGATTATCAAATCTGGAGGAAAAGAGCTCTCCGAAGAATTAGAAGTCAAAGGATATGGATGGATAGGATTGTCTGACGAAGGTAGTAACCAACAAGCTTCGAAATCATAGACTGGGTTTGTTTGTTGATTGAGACTTTATTTTCATGACGTAAGGTCTTGAAAGTATTGGTGCCAAGATTGTTGTAACCCAGCCTATTGTTACTGTAATGGAGAATATAGTTGAGTCAATAATACCAGAAGAAAACCCTATTGATGCAATAACTAACTCCACCATTCCTCTTCCGTTCATAAGAAAAGCAATAGCCAAACTCTCGTCCTTGGAGAATTTAATTAGCCTTGAACCAATATAACCTCCACCTACTTTAGTAACGACAGCCACTATTGCCAGAACAATGAAAAAAGGAAGGTTGTTTACGATTGAATCCATGTTGATATTGATTCCTATTACGGCAAAAAATATGGGAGCAAAAAAACCAAATGATATTGCAGAAATAATTCCATAGACTCGTTCAAAGTTTTCTTTCCGGATAATTTCTTTATATACAATCAGCCCTGAAAAAAAAGTACCTATTATGAAATGTAAACCTATTACTACTTGTGCTATAACAGATACCAAAATAGTGGAGATTAATAATATGCCAAACGCAGCTTCCTTTGTATGTAGTTTTTCAAAAAAGTAAGTACCTCGGCGTTGAAACCAGACGTTGGCTTTTCTAAATAATATATCGACAAGAAATATCCCACCGATAAATAACGAGATCTTTATTACAGAATTTATGGTCGTCTCCATGATATTCACTTCGGCACCACTGGCCCCGTGAAGTTGTAACACAATTGATAGGACTACAAGAGAAAAAATATCGTTGATTACAGCCGCCGTAATAACAGTATTACCTAACTTAGTTTCCAATATTCCGAATTGCATTAAAACAATTGTGGAGACTGGAACAGCAGTTATAGATAATAACAATCCAACGAACATCGATTGGAGCATTCCAAGACCAAAAAGTGCGGCTATCCCAAAACCGCCTACATAAGGTAATGAAAATGCTATTACTGACAAAATTCCCCCACGGAGCCCGGCCTTTCTTATTTCTCTAGGGTCCATCTGTAAACCTGCTAGCAACATGAGAAAGAAAACTCCCAAATCTGAAATTACGTTCAGGCTCTCATCAGGAGATACTAAATTTAAAACATAGGGTCCAATTATTATTCCTGCAGCTAGCTCGCCGACCAGAGGAGGCAAACGAAGTCTTTGAGAGAACTCGCCTAGCAACCGTGTCGCTACCAAAATGATAACTACACTGATGAACAGCTGCTCCGTGGCCATGATTTATCAAATTTACTCTAACTAGATTTATCCCTTTGGAAAATTACAATTTGACTCATATTAAATTATATATATCTAATTTAATAACAATTTTTTTGACAAATATCTTAATGATCTTGCGATTGGACGAAGACAGTCAGGTCTATTCTAGTTTCATATAAATTTTGATAGCATTAGTCGCAGTGTATTTCATATTAACATTCGTTGCTAGTTTCAAGCAATGTTTGTCAAATAGATAAAATGACATCTACGGATACCCAATTCGAATCTTATTAGATTGAATAAATTGGAGCAAAGAAGTAAAACTTTTAGTTATCTGAAAATCCAGCATTAGATCAATCATCTAAAAATCTAATATTCGGATAATCATTTCTATTTATTATATCAATATGAATTAACTAGTATGTAACTAATTTGGTATCGACTTCTACTATCATCAGAATATCGAGCCTTGCAAATATGATACGTTAAATGATTTGCCAAATCAATATTCACGCCACAAAGCCTTTACTTTAGCTAAGAACACAAAGCCAACCAGATATATTACCAGAACCAACAATCCGAATTCAATTGACCACTCTTTTGGTGTGGCTATTCCCATTGTACTTTGTATTATTAGAGATGCATGAGTAGTTGGGACCAAGTATGAAACATATTGAAATAAGACAGGCAATCTTTCAATACTGTAAAAAACTGGAGGTAGGATTGAAACAATTACAGTAACAAACGATATTATTTGCGATACGTTCCTCATGTGTAACATATGGGACGATAGAAAAAATCCCATAGATGACATCGAAGCCCATACAAGGAATGTGGTGACTAGCAGTAATGGAAGGTAAATTGCTGATGAGAGAAACATAGTAGCTAATGCGATCAATACCAATAATGCGGGTAATCCGAAAAGTATCTGGGAAAGTGCCAATCCGACCATGTAAGTTATTGGGGAAACCGGTGAGGCAACAAAGACATCCTGAATTTTGTATTCATTTTTATAAAAGGAGATATCCTGACCGAGCGATAAGCCATATCCAACTAATGCCATTACCAAACTGCCGGTGATAGAAAGCGGCAAATACTTTCCATCGCTAACAATAAATAGAATAAACAATAGAGAAAAGGGACTTATGGCAGAAAAAATTAAAGACAAAGGATTTCTTCTTAACCATAGAATCCCTGTGAGGTAAGCAATGAGAAAGGTTTGCATTAATGCCGTCTTGGTTTTAGCAATAATCATGCCATCCAAAACATGTATTCCAGATATATAGGATTTTGTCTATACCTTAAGAGAAGATGCCTAAAAAACAAATTGATTCCTTGCCTCAACATGCTCAACACATATTCAAAAAGGCGCATGGTAATGCCGTGAAACAATACCAAAATCCAGCAAAAAGAAGAGGAGGTAAAAAAACAAAGTGCTGAAGAAGTCGCTCACAAAACAGCCTGGTCGGCGGTAAAGAGGAAGTACAAAAAGAAGGGCGATAAATGGATGAGGAAAGAATAATCAGTATCCTTTATGGATTAATCAAAACTTGATTATCGTACTCCAATCACCATTGGCTTATTGTTTTAGAAGACGATTTTTTACAAAGTATATTAGAGCTTTTTTCAACCTTCAACTTGTTGAAATGTGCAGAATGTGGTTGTACTCTAGACGACTGCAAAGGGAGTATATCACCACTTGAATGTGCAAGGTGCTCACTTGAGGAGTGCTGTTGTTGGTTAACTGTGAGATATGACAATTGAGTATTCTTGATTATTTGGCCAAAAACGGCTATAGCAAATAGCCGTTTTGGAAACATGAATAATTTTCATGGTTGGAGTCAACAATGTTTTCCGTGAATTTTATAGATTAGCATGGAATTGTTCAAAACTATGTGAATAGATTTCGATTATGTTTCCAAATGGATCAGAACAGAAAGTCAATTTATAGTGCTTTTTTGGGTCTAGTTCCCAAATCTTACTGATTTGTTTTCCTCCAGTTTTAGTAACCTTAGACAATAAATCCTCTATGTTTCTTTCAGTGACGGCTATGTGAATAACTCCTCCGCTCCAATATTCAATTTGTTTCTTTTTGATAAGTTGTTTGGGTTGAATAAACTGGAAAATCTCAACTCCAATATTATTGGCTGAAGACATCCACACGATTCTTAACTTCTTAAATTTCGACCCAAAAATATTCTTAAGTGCTTTACCCACTTGTATATCATCTAATGTCAGTTCGACGGGCCCCCTAACAATCGTAAATCCCATCACTTCTTGATACCATTTCAGGCCTTTCTCTAGATCAGGAACGCTTATCGCAATGTGATTAATTGATATCGAAGAACGAATTGGAGCCATTGATATAGACTAAATTATACCCACGTTTGTCCTAAAAAGATTTATCCAAATTATTTTCAGATTCATGTCAATCAAAAGAAGATCAAGCATTTCCTATAACAAGGTGCTATCAAATGGAGAAGTATTATCAATTAGGAATATATCATGAAAGAATGAAATTAATTGAAAATAATCCACTTGATTTCCTTTTCCTTTTGAAATTATTATCGCATATTTTTTATTTGGTAACACTTGTCGGTACCTTAAATTGAGGGTAATTATTGTAGCATTCTTCCTCTTTATAGGCACCATGTTCATTTTTTCCAATCATAATAATCTGTCTGCTCACAATTTTTACCAAAATAATGATTCAGTATTATTCACATTGATAAAACAAGTCGAAATTGAAAAAAAATTGGCAGCTGCTTATCTTTACACAAACAAGTCTGTAGGGTTAATCCATTCAGAAAGAGCAGATGTTTTATTAGGCCAAATTGCCTCAATCAACAGCGACATAATCAAGAACTCCAATTTCGTCAATACATACAATTCCATTTTCCCAGATCTTGACTTAACGACCAAGGCACTTGTTGCTGCTAATATTGCGGATACATCGCTTCTAGAATATGGTTTATCAACTGGACTTGACTCTAAGAGAGCAGCTGGTCTGCTCAATATGAGTATCGGAATGATTATGAAAATGAATGAATCGTTCAAAATGAATATGACAGAAGGTATTTCTGGACATGGTTTTGATAAAATGAATTCAATGTTTGCTAGTAATCAATCCTCAAGTCATTTTTTAAATCAAAGCGATAAAGACGTGAAAATTCTGGCCGACTATGAGACTTCTTCAAAGCTCGCTGAATTATTGAAACTATTATTTGCTAACTATCTACAAAACGCCAACTTGGAGAATTCCTCTGGTTTGATGCCTATTCCAGCAGATATGAAAATTAACGCAATTCGGGAATTAGGACAAGGGATAGAAAACCTTGCTTTAGCGGTTCAAAGAAATGCACCGCTGGAAGAGGTGTACAGTATTGTTCATGGACAAATTCATCCCAATCTATTCATAGCATTTGGCTTGAAGCTGAAGTCAGAATGATCCGAGTTAGTCCTGTACATTGTAAATAACAATAGACCGAGTTTACTAAGGGATAATAGTATTTAACACATATTTACATATACAAAATCAATGAATGATCTCCGGTTACTAGACAAAATCACTGAATTGCGTACTATCTGCAAAATGATATCTCAACTAAAATCACAATTAATAGAACAGTTACCACATTATGGGCAAGATGCGCTTTTTTTACAGAATGATGAGATAACTACTGGTTTACTGAATAATAAGACAGAAATAAAAATTCATTTACTTACTGGTGAGCTCCTTTATTTTGATACTGAGAATGGGCATATTGTTGACATGACTCATGATAAATTTGATGAAAAATTAGAATCAATTGTTACTAAATACGGGCTCGATATGCCAAAGATGCCGTCTTTCGCTTTTCGTCATAAGTACTTATCTGAATACATTCCATTTGCAAAAAAGGTCAACAAAAGTCTTGAATTATTCAGAATGAAATTAAGGGATCATTTTACGCAAGTCCATTTGTGGCCTGATGGATTTGATTTCTCAGTTGAAGCCTTTATGATGAAAAACACCGAACAAATTGGCGTTGGTGTCTCTCCAGGAGATGATAATCATGAATCACCCTATCTGTACGTAAACCCTTACCCATTTAATGAAAATATTGTTGACCAATCATTACCCATAGGCAAGTGGCATACATCTGGTTGGAATGGAATAAAAGTGGAATGGAAAGATCTTGAAAACAAGATAGAACAAGAAATTGCATCTGAAATATTTGATTTGTACACTATTGCACTACGCAATTTTTGATCAACTCTGTTTATGTGAGACCTGATCAATCATTTACTGCACTAATCCTTGGTATACAAAACTAGTATTAGTAACATATTTGGTACTAATGCAAGGAACTCTTAATTAAAGTATTAGATCCAAAATCTTTACAATTTATTAATTAGTTCATTTCATTATTTTCCGTAACTCAATTGCAATATCGAAAATTATAAAATCAGCCATGAATCTACAAATCACTATTTGCTATGGAATGCCGCTAAGTTGAGTTTTATTTTATTTACACATGAAATAAATAGCGGAGCTAAGGTTCATCATGTTGAATGACAAAATCACTAAATTTTCCCTCATATTGTAAGTAGTCCGTTTTTACATCGTCCACTCGTGCGTTATCGGGACCCATCTTACTCCATTCTATAACTTTATCGACATCATCTTTGTTTCCCTCAAGTAAAGCTTCCACCCGCCCATCAGATAAATTGCGTACCCATCCAACTACAGAATTTTTCTTTGCAATTTGTTGTAGATTAAATCTAAAATATACTCCCTGAACTTTACCGGTAACCAACAATTGAACGGAAATCTTTTCATTACCATCAATGTCTGAATTATTGGAATCTCTGAAATTCACATTCTTCTTCTGCATAGTTCTATTTTATATATATTAAATCAAAAAGATTCATGTGTCTACTAGATTTAATAGGTAGTTATTGTAATCTAATTCATCCAAACCTTATATACTCATATGAATGCATAATTCCATTATAAAATGAGAACTAAATTCGGCTTTACTCAGGGATTGAATATTGCCAGACTTGGTCTGGATGAAATCCAAATAATGACAGCATGTCAAATTGCTGATAGGATTGATTTTGATTCAATCTGGTCGATGGATCATTCAAACGTGCCGCAGTGGAAAAATGCGGTTGTTAATGATGCATGGTTATTGCTTGCGGCAATTGGCGCAGTTACGAGGAATGTAGAATTAGGCACCTGTGTGACAGATGCAATTAGAAGACATCCTTCAACCATCGCACTTTCATCGATTACTTTGGATAGGCTAACTAATGGACGGGCAATATTGGGTATTGGTGCAGGGGAAGCACAAAATGTAGTGGATTTTGGAATAGAATTCAAAAAGCCAGTAACTAAATTTAGAGAGCAATTGGAAGTCATCGAAGCTCTTTTCGATTCTGATCCAGATAATAGAGTAAATTATGATGGAGGATATTATAAGCTCATTAATGCATGTTTGCAGGCGAAAAGTATCAGAAAACCGAGACCGCCGGTGTATATCGCGGCAGGAGCTCCAAAAACTCTAGAGCTATGTGCTATTTACGGAGATGGTTGGATACCAATAGGTTATACTCCTGCATTGTTTAAACATCATGCAGACATCATCAAAGATCATGCCAAGAGAAACGGTAGAGATATTGGTAATTTTCAATTTGCAAACGATGTAGATGTTTATTTTACTGACGATGGTGAGGAGGCATGGAACAAAATGAAGAATGCTGTCAAAGTTAGTTTATACAAACCTGAATTATTGAAGGTGCATAATATCCAACAAGATTCAGAATTTGATTTTAGAAGGTACTTTACAGAGTATGCAATGAATAAACCAGAATTAATGGAACAAATGAAAAGGGCTGCGATGCAAATACCCGATGATGTGGCTAGAAGTGCAATAGGAGTTGGCAAGCCTGATGACGTGATCGAAATGTTAGAAAGGTTTATCGAAGCAGGAACAAACCACTTCATCATTAGGTTCTGGGGTGATGGCTATTTTAAAAACATAGAGTTGTTTGGTAAGAAGGTAATTCCCTATTTTAGGGAACAGGAAAAAAAATAACTTGTCGTAGAAACCTCTAAAACTGAAATCGAATCGCGTATCATGAGTCTACAATTCAAGATTTTTACGTACTAAAAAAAGTGTCAAGTTTTGCTGAAGTTTTGCCTTTTTTACTTCTAAAGTAAACAAGGGGGTCTGCATCAAAACCAATTAAACGTAGGTTTTGTGCGAAACCTTCTGCAAATCCGTGAAAGGTATATACCTTTTCAGGATTGCATTTCTTTACTACAGAGACTAGATCGTTGTAATCACAGTGGTCGCTTAAAGGCAAACAATGATCTAATCCTAACGCATATTTGTAATATGGCTTTACAGCCCATCCGCTGAATCCAATAGATAGAGCGCCATATTTTTTCTTGATATAATGTAGAAATCCATTTTTGCATGAAGCTATAGGAGCTATCAGTAACCATGGCTTACGAGAAGAGAGCATATTGTTTTTTTCTGCTTCGGACAAAGTAATGTAATTATCCATTCTGATCCCAAATTCTGAATAAAGTCTATTCATTTCGTCTATTGAATCGTGTACAATTAACGGTTTCCAATGTCTAAATACATTTGTTAGAATTTGCGCTTTTCCTAGAGTGTATCCTAATAAAATGACTGGTATGCCTTGATGATACATTTCTGAAATTATTAAATTAGCCTTGTGAATAGTGCTTTCAAATGTTGGAAAAATATAATCAGGATGACCGAAGGTAGACTCTATTATCAGAGTTTTCGCTCTGGGTATAATTGCCGGATTCATAAACGCTCTTTTTCTGATTGAAATATCTCCCGTATAATACAACTCATCTTCTATAAGGAGCCCATTAGATCCAAGAATATGTCCGGAATCCAGTAATCTGAAATCATGTTCTTCACATGTACTTCCATATTTGTATCCACGATGCGTAGCAATCTTGTGAGTTATTTTTGAAGTGATAATCTTATTACCGTTTTCTTTAACACTCTTGTATAAATGATCAGTATGCGCATGAGAAATAAAAATGAAACCAGAATTAGGTTGTTTATTTGGATCAAGGTAAATTGTTTTGTTCTTGTTGCCTACGGTTATGCCATAATTGTCAACGGAAACATGAAACATCAGTCTCATTGATTTTAGGATGGTATATTAATTTTAGTACATCGACACTCCGGAATAACTATTTTAGAAATTACATTTGTTTCAAATCCTTTCTTCATCCAAAAATCATCAAAAGTAAAATTTAAGTTATGTTCAATTTCTAATTTTGAGTAATGATACTGGTTCGAAATTGGACTTTTATTTCCATTTTTAATTTAATCTCATTTATGATTTGTCTTCAATACTTAATTTTTAATGACAATAATAATTTTGATTCACATGTGTATGGACAAACTTCTGTTACTGATCCGGCGAGTCTGATGGATGAATCAGCAAATTCATCTTTTAATGCTGAAGGAACAATAAACACTATTTTGTTTTCGCAAGATGCGTCCATTAATAATACTCAACCCATTGTCAAGGACATCAATACAAACCTATCTTCCAAATATCTCCTGGGTGGGAAATGGAGGGTTGACGTAGTAAATGATAATGTAACTTATTTCAAGAGTAACTTTACAATGATTGAAGTTGATGGAAGCGATATCCATTTTCATACAATTGTTTATAAGCCAATCTCAAATCAGCCAATTAATGAAGGTCCACAAGATCGACTCGGGATTTTGCTAAAAAATAAAATTAACAATACTCAAGTTTTTAATTGCAATGTAGATATTTATACTAATGGAGTATTGGAATGGAAAGACGTTCCTATAACAGTATCACTCATAAATGAAAAAGTGATAGTGATGGATATCAAAGATAAAAAGACTTTGGAACACTTTTTGAAAAACCCTATTTATGGTTTGATAAATTCAATTGATCTTATCCATCAATAATTTTGTTGATGTCAATCGAAGCTAAACCGTAGATTTACTATGTGAGTACTCTATCAAGTTTCCTTTTACTTATGGCATTTTTTATTTCCAATGCAATTCTTCTTCCCATACTCATGCCGTTTTGAAATAGGAACTCTGAATACTGAGAACCTGACACATACAGATTGGTTCCGGCAACAATTCTTGCGGAAAATTCAAAGGTAATGAATTTTGCATCCTTAGTGTATACACCTTCCAAGCAAAAAGGCCCTGGGATTCCTGGAGGGACTAGCCTTTCGGAGGCCTGAACAAAGTTTTCTCCCATTTGGTACACTCCCTCAAGAAGCGATTCCCTTAGAACTAGCGGGATATTCCCAATCACGTTGTAAGTAGGTTCTGTTGGCACGTTAAGCTGATGTTTTGATGGAATGCGCGAAATGCCATCAATATCAGATTCGTATCTCCTATCTACACCCATGAATTCGATGTCTCTTGACATTGGAGAATAAAAGAAATGGAGGAAAACAGGAACTCCCTTTACATATTCCTGAATGTAAAGCTCATTTTCATCGGTAACTACATTATCGTTCAAGAGTTTTTGGAATCCTTCTTCGAAACCGTTCTGATCAGATGTAAGAAAATAACCTTTACCTCCAGCAGCTCCATGTAACTTCACTATACAAAGATCATCAATTTCGCTTTTAGAGTTTATCGCTCTCGGTACTTGTAATTTTGATTCTAACATTAGTTTTTGTTTAAGGTTTCTATCTGCCTCCCATCTTAGAATGAATTTATTACCAAAAAAAGGTACATTAATACTTTCTATTTCATTAGAATTTAAAGTTGAAATTAAAGTACCGTGTGGTATTATGATACATTCCAATTTGTTTAATTTGCTTTGAATATCCGACTTTAGAATATCTCTAAAACTGTCAACTAGGATAACGTGATCAATAAAGTTAAATCTCTTGTACACATGATATCTCTTTTTTTCAGTTATCAATAGAGTTTTAAATCCTTCATCCTTCGCGCCCTTTAGCACCTGAAGAGAACAGTGAGATCCAAGAGTCCCTATGATTTTTCGCAAATTCGCTCTCGTATAGGACTACTACGACTAGTAAATTAATATTATTCGAAATCGAGTTTGTTCTGACAAAATTATCCGTTTTCTCCCGAAAATGTGAGAAATTCTGCAATCAATTTAATGACAAAAGCTATTCCACCTACTATACCAATACCTAATAAAACTAACCTGAGGTGGGTCATATAGTCATCTTTGCTAGTTTTTTTTGCAAGTTTCAATGTCTGAATTATTTCCACTACTTTTTGCTGTACTTTTTGTTGTACGGAATACAAAAATTCACATTTTATCGCATTATTGGAGTATTTGAATCTATCGATATTGTAAAAAATTCTTGAATACAATCATCTAAAAAAGGGGCAAGTGACTATAAGTTTCTGATAAAACCTCCTATTAACAAGAATTACCAATTGTAGAACGTACTTGAATAGATGAATTTTCAATTGGTCGATGCTGATCGATGGGCTTGAAATACCTAGTTATTGAAATATCAAACACTGCTCAAGACAAATATATGAAACTAAGTGTTATTGCATTACTTGCTTGTAAATAAAATCTTCTAAATATGTTACTGTATCATGGTACAGAAGATCAGTAAGCCAATGATTTTCTTCCTGTCTTTAAGAGTAATTGGTTAAATCATGTAGTAAATATGCGCTCTTTCTCCGTTCTTTGCATCTCGACAAAGGTTTCAGTATTCTGAACTCCTTCAATTTTTCCAATCTGTTTTATAACTACATTGTGGAGTTCTTCGAGAGTAGTAGCACTAATGGTCACCAAGATATCGAACCTGCCAGTTACTTCAGAAATTGAGATTATTTGAAATATTTTCAATAATGCGGTATGAATTTCCTCTTTTAATTTTGGATCCCTGTTTATTCCAACTACGGCCTTGACATTTATTCCTAAAAGAGGTTCATTTACAATTATTGTAGATTTTTGGATCAAATTCCTCTTGTATAGTCGCTTAATTCTGCTGTATAGGACAGACGAATTTGTGGATAATAATTTACTCAATCGCGGCACCGAAATATTGGCATTCTTACAAAGTTCTGACAATATTTTCATGTCTAAATCGTCGAATTTTTGCAATTTCTAGTCAATAATATTCTCAAGTATTAATAAATGTAATTTTTGATTAAAATTGCGTATTATTGCACATCGTGCTAAAAAATTGATTAATTTAACATCCCTTTCAAATCGCATTCCAACAGGTAACATGAAATAACGAATTGGGAATATTGAAAAATGACGTGTACAAAAAATAATGGATAGCTTTCTAATTCGCTCAAGGAGCAAAAGAAACTATATATATTTAGAATGCCATATTTAGGCACACCTAATGCTACTTCCATCAGAAATAGAATCCAAATTACTAATCCCTGCGGTAAGGGCTATATTATCAAAAGAATTGGTAATTGAAAAAGGACTAAAGGAAGAAGAGGTAGCTAGAATGTTAGGTATTACCCAAGCAGCCGTAAGCAATTATCTAAGAGGCACACGTGGGGATAATGAATTAATCTCAAAACTAATGTCCCTAAGTGAAATTATGAGTATGATTAAAGAAATTGGCGATGATCTTTCAACCAATAGGGCATATACTGCAAAAACATTATCGAAATTTATCGCACTGTGCAATTATATGCGATTTTCACTTATCATTTGCGATGCACATCATAGTCTTGAAAGAAACATTGATGAAAAAGTATGTGAACAATGCAAGATTATACTAACTGGAACCCAGCAGTGAACACAACACAAGATTAGATTTCTATTTCTACTAGTTTGTGCTAATCATATTCAATACATTTGAAATTACTTCCGATCCTTTCAATGTACCAATGGAACCTTTACTTGCCCAAGATTCTGTAAAACGCTGACTTCCATCACTTTTGATACCATCTCCTGAGATCAATAATGGGATTGGATCATCCGAATGTGATTTTTTAATACAAGGAGTTGAATGATCGCCTGAAACTACTACTACATGTTCCTTAGTTATAGAATTCAAAAGCACACCAAAGAAATTTTCATCTATCAATTCAATGTTGGACTTTTTACCCGATGCATCACCATCATGTCCATATTCATCAGGTCCTTTTATGTGAACATAGACAAGATTATATGAGTTAAGGATTTTTGCAACATCTTTTCCCTTTTGTTTATAATCATCAATTTTTTGTGAACAAAATAGATCCATGCCAATTATTTTTGCAATTCCGATTTCTACAGGCATATCGACTAGGCATGATGTAGAGATGCCATACTTTTCATTAATAGGTTGAAGATGAGGAACACTATTACCAGCATCTCGCAATAGTATTACGCTCATTGGCTTCTTGTTGTTTGAAATTCGGTTAAGGTTTACTGGGTGTTCCTTCATTAGAGAAATTGACTTACGAGTAAACTCATTAACGATTTTTGCTGACAAGATCGATGATTCAGAATTGTCTTCTGATTCAGATTCCTGGACAAACATATTATCAACATCAGTTTTAGCAATTCCGATGCCATTCAATTTACCATATGCAGGATCTGTATTAGTTATCTTCTCAGATAACGATTTCTTGCTGTGTCTAAATTTAATAATTACACGATGGGAGATTGTAGGGGTTATCTTAACTGAGACACCTGGATCGTCAAATTTTATATTGTCTTCCAGAAATGAACATATTGTGCTTGCTTCTTGCTTAATGATATCCCGGCCCGCACGCCTATCTATTATTTTGCTGTTATCTAACGTTGCAAAATTACCTCTTAAGGCCAAATCACCATCACTGAAATCAACGCCAGATCCAATTATTTCCACAATTCCTCTTCCTGCATATTTTTTTTCGTGAAAATCATAACCTAGCATATTAAATACCGCGATATCAGATTGAGGGGATATTCCCTTTCCTACGCTTATCACCTGACCCATTTTCCCCTTTCTTGCGAGAGAATCAATATTGGGAGTCTTTGCTGCCTCTAGAGGAGTTTTGCCATTCAAGTCCGGATGTGGTAGGTCACCAATTCCATCAAGTAGAACGTATAATATTCTAATATCCCGATTTTCAGACAATGCTGAAAGAGATAAAAAACCATGATTTATCTGTAATGTCAATTAGACCTTATTCGTGAAAATATCATACAAAGGATTAAAAAGAACTACTGGATTAGGTGTTTAAGACAAATTGAGAATAATGGCAGTTGGAAGTAGAATTTTTGTAACAAGCTTTCAGTTGGCCGGTGTCGAGGGCGTTAAGGTAGAGTCAGCGTCCGAAGCTCTTCAACAAATCAATAACTTGGATAGTGTTAGCGATGTAGGACTTGTTCTCATAAGTGAAGACATAGGTAAGGAAATTCGGACTCAACTAACCAATATTAGAGCCAATCGCCCAATTCCACTAATTTTTGAATTACCTGCACCTGGTAGTAGTAAAGAAAATGTTGATTACAGGGCGTTACTAAAGCAAATTTTGGGTGTATGATCCCTTTGATATTGAGATTGGCATCAGAAAATGAGTATGAATCAGCATCTGCTCCAAAATACTAAGTTTGATAGAATACATGTCGTTATAATCCAACTTAAATTCAAACGTATAGTCTATATTTAGAATAATTTAACGATACCAATTGTTCTTTATTGTACTTCTTGGTATCATATTAGCAATTAATATTGGTATCGTGGTTTGCTGGTCTTATTTTCTTGTTTTGATCACCTGGTCAATTTCAAAATCACCAAAATTAGAATGGTCAGCAAGATATAGAATAAAATCAAAACCTAAGGTCAGTATCATTGTACCAGCAAGGAATGAAGAAAAAATAATATCGAAATGTTTACAGTCATTGTTATCACAAGATTATGATAACTATGAAGTAATTGCAATTGATGATTCATCTACAGATAAGACACTCTCGATTATATCAGAATTATCTAAAAAAAATCCTAGATTGATACTAGTAAAGTCTCCGCCTAGGCCTGATGATTGGGTTGGAAAGAATTGGGCGTGTTTTCAAGGCTATCAAAAATCATCTGGAGAGATTCTTTTGTTTACTGACGCGGATACCGTGCACAGATCAGATGCATTGTCATCCGCGGTTAATACAATGTTGCATGATGGGTTAGATGCCCTTACATTAGTGCCCAAGCTTTTGTGCTATGACATAATTACAAAATTCACCTTACCCGTACTGTCTGTATTTCTACATTCAAGATATTCACCACTTCGTGTAAATAATCCAAACAATAAGATCGGCTATTTCTTTGGTAGTTTCTATTTAATATCCAAAAAAAATTATGAAAAAATTGGAACTCATGAACAAGTACGTCAAGAGTTAGTTGAAGATGGAGCACTAGGACGAAGAGTAAAAGAACAAAGAATGAACTTAAGATTGATCAGAGGCGAAAACTATGTTGAGGCATTATGGGCAAGAGGTCCACGTTCATTGTGGCATGCATTGCGTCGTATAATCATACCATTGCACACACAAAGGAAAGGATCTGCAATGATGGTTACAGCTTTTATCTTTTTTATTCTGATGGAGCCATTTCTAATTTTGCCTACTGCTTTACTCTATTTATTGGACAATCCACTAAGAGGACCCTTGCTAACTATCAATTTATTAACAATAATTCTAATGCTTATCTGCACAATTGTTCAATCTCATTTTGGCCTCTTACAAAAATCAATTTATGGTCTTGGTTTTGTAATAGGATGTGTTGTAATCACTCTTTGTTTCTTGATCTCTGCTTTTAATTCAAAAGGAAATAGAGTGGTAAGGTGGCGTAATAGGACCTACTATGTAGGTACGAAGCAGCATCCGTTTCATTTATAAATTGAGGCTAATTGGGTCTGGAAAAATTCAACTAATAGTAAGTTTCATGTGTTGTTCGCAAATCAATTATCAATACCGTCAGTACACGTCAATCAAATCACTCAAACCTGTCCTGAAACAAATTATTAATAATAAAGCGTATCAATAATAACAGGGCATTGAAATCTCAGCTGGATGGAATAGATCTATCTACAATAAATGACATGGTTCAGAGAGTACAGGACTTTCCGATAAGCAAAGAAGACGTAATTGAACTAGTGGAAAGGTATGATACAAAATCTCTATGTATCCTAGCGAAAGCATTAAGGGATATCTGTAAAAATGGTCCAATTACATATTCTAGAAAGGTATTCATAAACTTGATCAACCTGTGCAGGGATACATGTTCTTACTGCACATATAAAAAAGAGTTATCGGATCTTGATTTGTCAATTATTACAAAGGATCAAGCGTTACATATAGCAAGATTAGGTAAGCGTGCAATGTGCACTGAGGTATTAATCGTCACTGGAGAAAGGCCTGAACAAAAATATCCAGAATACAGAGAATGGTTAAAAAAATATGATTGTTCAACTACTGCGGAATATGTAGACCAGATAAGTAAATTGATTCTGCAAGAAACAGGACTGTTACCACATACTAATGCAGGTACATTAAACTATGATGAATTATCACTCCTCAAAAAATCTAATGTAAGCCTTGGATGTATGTTGGAAACATCTAGTGAAAGACTTACGGGGAAGAACATGCCACATGAATTTGCTCCCAGCAAAAATCCAAGAGCTAGAATTCGAGTTCTTGAAAATGCAGGTAAATTAAAAATTCCTATTACAACAGGGTTACTGATTGGAATTGGGGAAACGCTAGAAGAGATAATTGACTCATTAATTGTAATTAGGGAAATTAATCAAAAATATGGAAATATCCAAGAGGTAATAATGCAAAATCACGTTCCGAAAGATAATACCAAAATGAAGAACTTTTTGCCACCAACACATGATTTATTTTTACTCAATGTTTCCTTAGCAAGGATTATTATGCCACATATGAATATTCAGGTACCGCCTAACCTTAGTCCTAATCATTATTCGACCTATATTGAAGCAGGAATTAATGATTGGGGTGGGATATCACCCTTGACAATTGATTTCGTAAATCCAGAGTCACCATGGCCCGATATTAAAGAAGTTAAACAGGTAACAAATAAGGCAGGCTATAACTTTAGAGGAAGACTTGCAATTTATCCGGAATTTCTCTTGAGTAAAAGAGAGTTTATCCCAAAGAATCTTTGGAACCATATTACCCCACTATCGGATAGTTCTGGATTAGTGAAGGAGGAATTAATTTGATTCTTGAGTCTATGTTGAAAGAGATAGATCCGGTTGTTTCAGATATATTAAATCAGTCACTTGATTCTAAGAATATCTCCATAAAACAAGCAGTTGAATTATTTCACACAAAGGGTACCGAAATGATCATGACTACAATGGTAGCTGACAAGTTAAGGAGAACAAAAGTAGGCGATGAAGTAACTTATGTTATCAACAGAAATATCAACTTTACAAATGTTTGTATCAAAAGATGCGGCTTTTGTGCGTATAGTAGAGATTTTAGAAATGATGAAGGTTATTTTCTCCCGATATCAGAGGTTGTGAGGAGAGCGGAAGAAGCGTCGAAATTAGGTGCAACTGAAATTTGTATTCAGGCAGGATTGCCACCAAAGATGGATGGTTTATTGTATGTCGATATTTGCAAGGCGATAAAAAGGGAATTGCCGGATATGCACATACATGCTTTTTCGCCTGAAGAAGTTATGTATGGGTGCAGTAGATCTGGACTTTCTGTCAAGGAATACTTGGGTATGTTGAAAGAGTCTGGATTAGGAAGCTTACCAGGGACAGCGGCAGAGATTCTGGATCAGGGTTTAAGGGATATGATATCACCAGGTAGAATCTCGGTTTCTGATTGGATTAATGTTATTACAACAGCACATAGACTAGAAATTCCTACGACATCCACAATAATGTATGGTCATGTAGAAACAACTGAACATAAGGCTAAACATTTAGAATTGATAAGATCGATTCAGAAACAGACAGGGGGGTTTACTGAATTTGTACCTTTGAGTTTTGTTCATAAAGAAGCTCCTATGTATAATCATAATCTAGTTAATGGTATTGCACCAGGTCCTACAGGTCAAGATGTGATAAAGATGCATGCTGTTTCAAGAATCATGCTAAATAATTTCATAGACAATATTCAAGTTTCATGGGTCAAGGAAGGTGCGAAAATGTCTCAACTACTTCTTGATGTTGGAGTAAATGATTTTGGGGGGACTTTGATTAATGAAAGCATTTCCACCTCAGCAGGATCTGAATTTGGACAGTTAATGAAACCTAAGGAAATAAGGTCATTGATAACTTCTGCAGGTAGAGTACCTGCTCAGAGAAATTCGGTGTACGGAATCATTAAAGTATTTGATGAAAATAACAAGGAAGAGGAATCGTTGCTAGATGCAGCAGAAGCATCAAAGTTTGGTTCTTATCATGAATTGATAAGACTGGATAAATTCAGATACAATCATACAAATTGAAGATACGGTTTAGTAGATCAGCATTTTTGTCATGACAAATGACAGATATTCTAATTTTTGTTTTGTAATGAATCAGTAATGTCTAATGGATTTTGTTTGGTTTCACGCACTTCATAAAGAGAAAACAGTTTAGTCAATTGACATATGGAAGAATTTGATAGTAATATGTTAATGGTCAAAGAAAAAGAGTCACATCATTAGTTTACTGATAATAATTATTTTCCAATTCGATACTTGTACTTCTTTCATTACATTTAAGAATCTCAAACTTACACATTAGGAGCATTTGATAAACCTTGGGATATTAATTTCTGGGAGGGGTAGTAACATGGAATCAATCTTAAATTTCTTAGAAGAAAATGCGATTGCAGATGTTTGTCCTAAAATAGTAATCTCCAGTAAACCAGACGCAGTAGGTCTCAAAAAGGCTACTAAATTTGGAATTCCCACTAAGGTTGTTTCAAATAATTTAAAAGGTTGGGAATATGATAAGGAAATAGTAAATGTATTACAAGAATACGATGTAAAACCAGAAAACGGGCTTGTATGCTTGGCTGGTTATATGCGGCTTCTGAGTCCGGAATTTGTAAGAACGTATAAAATGCGTATCATGAATATACATCCATCACTTTTGCCGTCATTTCCCGGGCTTAATTCACAAAAAAAAGCACTGGATTATGGAGTAAAAGTAACTGGATGCACTGTCCATTTTGTTGATGAGGGACTAGATTCAGGACCAATTATCGCGCAGAAACATGTGATAGTATCGGACAATGATACATATGAAACTCTATCAGTCAGGATCCTTGAACAAGAGCACTTTCTTTATCCTTATTGTGTAAAGCTTTTTTCTGAACTGAGGTTACATGTTGAAGGCAGAAGAGTAGTTATTACATAGAAGTGAAAGAAAAAAATAATCTGGTCGATATAGTAAAGCAAAAAAATGACGTTGTGATTTTTTAAATTATTTGGGCAAATTAATAGATGGAATGCTAGTGTCTCAACACATCAAACAGACGATCAGAAATGAGGTATCAGCTTTAGCCATTAAGGGAATTAAACCTTGCTTAGCTACCGTTTTAGTTGGCAATAATCAAGCATCTGCTACATATGTTAAAAATAAGCAAATCGCAGCAAGTAGTGTAGGAATATTAACAAGTGATTTCAAACTCCCGGAAAGCATATCTCAAGATGAGCTTGTCAAGAGAATAAGTGAATTAAATCACGATGAGAATGTTCATGGAATACTGATCCAACTTCCACTACCAAACCAAATTGAAACATCTATTACAAACATGGTAAACCATGAGAAGGATGTGGATGGATTAACATCTTACAATTTAGGTCTTCTATTGGAGGGAAATCCGAAACTCATACCATGTACTCCTTTAGGTATTCTCGAATTATTAGATTTTTACAATATCAATGTTAGGGGGATTGATGTGGCCATAATAAATAGAAGTAATTTAGTTGGAAAGCCACTAGGGATCTTATTAATGAATCGCGATGCAACGGTAACGTTTTTCCATTCAAAATCAAAAGGAATGGTAGATAAATTGAAGAACTTTGATTGTATCATTACTGCTGTAGGAGATCGTCAAAAATTTACTCTCACAAGCAATATGGTTAAGGAGGGTGCCATAATATTTGACGTTGGAATTTCAAGAATAAATGGAAAAATTCAAGGAGATGTAGATTTTAAATCAGTTTCAGAAAGAGCAGGATACATTACTCCTGTGCCTGGTGGAGTCGGTCCGATGACCGTTACAATGTTATTAAAAAATACTGTACATGCAGCAAGTCTCATAAATAAGATTAGCAGTCATTAGAATGATGAAGTTGGACAATCAAGGACAAAAATTAATTTTAAGAAAAGAGATTCTTCGCAAAAGAAACTCTTTGAGTCAATTTCAAATAGTCAGCCTAAGTAAATTAATCCAAAAGAACCTCATAGAAAGTCCAGAATTTATTGAATCTAAATCTATTGGGATTTATCTTCCCATTGGCTCAGAAGTACGAACAAATGATATAATAAGTATTGCACTGGAATCAAAAAAGACATTACTGTTACCTCGCGTGATAACTAATGATCTCCTATTCTATAAAGTAGAAAAAAAGGATTTTGATGAAGATTCGTTTGACATAAATAAATTTGGAGTTAAAGAACCAAAGGAAACAAATGGGAACTTAGATTTTATTGATTTGCTAATTGTTCCCGGAATTGCATTTGATTACTATGGACACAGAATTGGATATGGTCATGGTTATTATGATAAATACATGACTAATGGAAAATTTTCAAAATCTATTGGTCTAGCGTATGACCTTCAAGTAATAAAAAATCACATTCCAAAATTTGAATATGATAAAAAAATAGATATTTTATTCACTGAGAGCGGATTTCGTATAATTAATACCTTTTGATGCTATGTCCCTTCTAAAGTATTCTTCATTATCTCCCCAATGAATTTGTGATACCGCTGAATATGATTTATTTTTAGCTCCCTCAAGGGTATCATCCAGTGAGGTGACCGATAAGACCCTCCCACCATTTGTAATGATTTCCCCCATTAAATTTTTCTTGGTTCCTGCATGAAATACGTATGTATCAACATCGAATTTCGAATTTAATCCATGAATGACTTTCCCCGTTTGATACTGTCCAGGGTAACCTCTTGAAGCCATGACTATGCAAACTGAATGTTTATCCTTCCATCTAATGGGTGGCATTGAATCAAGCTTTTCATCCATGGTTGCTTCAAGATATTCCAAAAAACTAGAATCCATTCTTGACAGTATAGATTGACATTCGGGATCACCCATTCTCACATTAAATTCCAGTACGTAAGGTTCACGTGAACCGCGTTCTATCATGATTCCTGCATACAGAAATCCTCTGAACTTAATTCCTCTATAATTTAACCCCCTTATCGTAGGATTCATTATTTTCTCCATAATCTTAGTTCTCATTTTTTCTGTGATGAGAGGGGTAGGAGAATAGCTGCCCATTCCCCCAGTATTGGGACCTTTATCTTGGTCAAAGATACTCTTGTGATCTTGACTTGTTGCCAGTGGAACTATGGACTTTCCATCGCAAAGAGCAATAAAGGATGCCTCATCTCCATAAATTCTCTCTTCAATGAGAATCTTATTTCTGGAATTTCTGAATTCATTGTCATTAAAGATTTTCTGAATGGCTTCGATAGCTGACTTTTCGCTATCACAAACAAACACACCTTTACCGGCGGCGAGTCCATCGACCTTGACAACAACATTTTTTGAGGAAGATTTGACGTAATTTATCGCAGCCTCGGCATCTGAAAAGATTGAAAAAGAAGCTGATTGAATTCCCGTATCACGCATGAATACTTTTGCGAATACTTTACTTGATTCTAATCTGGATGCGCTTTTGCTAGGACCAAATATTGGCAATTGATTCTTTTCAAATATATCCACAATGCCCAGTGAAAGGGGTTTTTCAGGTCCCACAATTGTAAAGGAATTGTTCTCCTTTGCAAATTGAGAAAGCTTCATTAAGTCATTGGAATCTATTTCTAGGTTATTATCTGTCCCTCCATTCCCTGGAGCAAAAAATACCTTTTTCGTTGTATCATGCAAGAGCTTCCACCCAATGGAATGTTCTCTCCCTCCAGAACCGATAATAAAGATGGTATCATATTGATTCAATTCAGATCATGATTTTAGAATTAAAAATTTCATTCAACTTCAGCAAAATCTCCTGTTTCATTTCGAATCATGAGGTAATTGTCACTTATCACTGCCCTTACAAAATCATGATATTCTGAATCAGAAAAGCGAACAGTATCAACCTTTGAATTTATTTTTTCTTTAGCATAAACTAAATGATAACATAGACCCTGACCGGAAAGTGTTCTAAAATAGTAATCATTACATGAGCAATAATCCAAACCTAAATCAATCCAATATTCATGATGTTTTCCAACGATTGTCCAGATCATTTTTTTACTAGGTTCAAACAAATGACACTTCAGCGATGGGAATATTGATAATATGCACCTCTTCCTGAATATCTCTCATCTAGAATCACGCTTAATAAATATGATTTCTCCCGATTCGATTGATTCTAACAAAACGGGGTCTTCTATGCAGTGGCCTATTTGATTCATGCTAATCCCTTTAGTATCTTGCAATACGATACAAATGGAACCATTAGAAACCATGAATCCCAGATCTCCCCTCTTAAATGTTGATATCTGTTTTTCTGCTCCTACAGTAACTCCGGTCTCTACATACCCTATTTTATGGTCCATAAAATGCAGTCTTCCGGAAATTGGCATTATTTTAATAATATTAGAAAAAGTAATGGGTGACAAATGACGTACAAATTCCAATAGTATTTCCCCTTTGCCGCCGGCCTCTAACAGAACCTGAATCCTTGAGACGGAGTTTGGGTTGCTCCAGGTCATATCTAGCTGTAAATTAATTTCCATATTGCTATTAATTTGTTGATTTATTAGCAACATTTAATTATATATTCACTTTTTTTGCTTTTATTCTTGGTTTTAAGACGTTCTAACTCTGAAAAAAATAAGGAAAAAAAACCCGTCAAAGTGAAAAAACAGCCCAAAGTTAAAAAAGTTGCAGAAAAAAAGGGTAAGGGTCCTAAAGAAAAAGAAAAGAAGAGTAAAAAAACCAAAATTGAGATACTAGAAACTGAAGAAGAATCAAAAAGTGGCAGGCCGAAAGACGAAGTAGTCGTTTATCCAGAGATGGACTTTGAAGCTAGGGAAGTTGCCTCTCAGGATAGCCAGGTATTGATAGGACCGCTAACTTTGACTCGATTTGAACGTGCCAGAATAATAGGTGCAAGATCGTTACAACTATCACTTGGTGCACCGATTTTAGTTGATTCATCGAAAAAGTTTAACGATACGATATCAATCGCAGTAGCAGAGTTGGATTTGAAAGTTCTTCCCATTTCCATAAGAAGAATATTGCCTAATGGATTATATCAGGATATTCCGATTGACTGGTTAAAATAACTAGAAAAACAGCCACTCAACTTCTCGTCGATCTTCACGCCGTTAGTATGAATCATGATTAAATCTGTATAGGTAAAGTGTAGGTATTGGCTCGTGAATCAAGTTAGGAAAATTTAAATCTCGATATTTTACAACTCTATGAGGGTCAAAATTCCTACAATTCATAGTAATCACATAGGCCTTAATGCAATGATAATTTTAGAAGATGGTTCAACGTATCGAGGTACAGGATTTGGCTATCCAAAGACAGTTGGCGGCGAATTTGTTTTTAATACTGGCATGGTAGGGTACACGGAGACTTTAACTGATCCATCGTATAGAGGACAAATTTTGTGTTTGACTTATCCACTTATTGGGAACTATGGAGTGCCGACCAATTCCATAACTGACAGCTATGGATTGCCGAAATATTTTGAATCTGATAACATTCAAGTTTCTGGGTTGATAGTCCACGAGCTGTCTACTGTAGCAAATCATAGAGAATGTCACAGGACTTTAGATCAATGGTTATATGATGAAAAAATTCCAGGAATTAGCGGGATTGACACACGTGACTTAACCAAGAAAATTAGAATAAAAGGAGTAATGAAAGGTGCTCTCTCAGTTTCAGAAAATCAAACAAACACAAAAGAACTATTGAATACTATCAAGGGGACCAAATATGATGGATTTAACTTCATGTCTCAGGTATCCGTTGACAATACAGTTGAATATGGAGATCCAGAATTAGAACCGATAGTATTAATTGATACGGGCACAAAATATAGCATTATTCGTAATATTTTACGGATGGGATATAGGGTTATTCGAGTCCCATGGGATATGTCGTATAGTAAGATTATTTCTTATAAACCCAAGGGTATTATAATAAGTAACGGTCCCGGAGATCCTAAAATGTGCAATAGTACAATACACACGGTCATTAAATTGTTTGATTCAACATTACCAATATTAGGAATATGTTTAGGAAACCAAATTATCGCACTTGCTGCAGGTGGCGATACATATAAGTTGAAATTTGGACATAGAGGTCAAAATAAAGGTTGCACTGAACTAAACACCAACCAAACCTTCATTACTAGTCAGAATCATGGATATGGGGTAAAATCAAATACGCTTAATAAAACTGGATTTAAAGCTTGGTATATTAATTCTGATGACAATACTATTGAAGGTATCAAACATGAATCGAAACCCATAATCGCAGTACAGTTTCATCCAGAAGCGTCTCCCGGACCTTATGATTGTGTGCATATTTTCGAAACTTTTAAAGATCTTGTTGAACGAAATGAATCGAACGAAAAGTCTATTCAGAGTGATAGAGTAAATGGAGGTGGAAAAATTTTCCAAAGAATGAAACCATAAAGAAAACAATAGTGTTGGGAAGCGGAGCAATAAAGATCGGAGAAGCGGGCGAAAGTCAGAAATTCTGACCGCCAATTTGACTATTCCGGTTCACAATGCCTCAAAGCTTTATCCGAAGAAGGAGTTAAGACCGTACTAGTAAATCCCAATATAGCAACCATCCAAACAGATACTAGATTTGCGAATAAAGTATATTTGTTACCAGTAAACAGATATTACATAAACCAAATAATAGAGAAGGAGCTTCCTGATTCAATAATGTTAGGTTTTGGTGGACAGACCGCATTGAATTGTGGAGTATCATTACATGATGAAGGAATTCTAGATAAATATAAAATACAAGTGTTAGGCACTCCTATAAATAGCATAAAGATTACTGAAGATAGACAACAATTTAAAACCGCAATGATAAAGAGTAACGTTCCTGTACTAGAGAGTGCTCCGGCATATAATTTAAGAGAGGCACTGGATGTTGCAGATAAAATAGGGTATCCGGTGATAATCAGGGTCGCGTATACTCTTGGCGGCAAAGGAGGAGGAGTTGCACATAATGAGTATGAACTCCAAGAAATTGTTCAGCGAGGACTTTCATTGAGTATAGTAAATCAGGTATTAATTGAAAAATACATCGGAAGTTGGAAACAAATCGAATATGAAATGATGAGGGATTACACTGGTAATAGTATTGCAATTTGCAACATGGAAAATGTACTAGGAATGAGAGTTCATACAGGGGACAATATTGTTATCGCCCCGTCACAGACAATCAATAATGAGGAATATCATAGATTACGATCTGCTGCGATTAGAGCAGTAGAATATTGTGGCATTGTCGGGGAATGTAATATTCAATTTGGTTTAGATCCACAAAGTGAGTCATATTGCGCAATTGAAATAAATGCTAGACTTTCGAGGTCATCGGCTCTAGCCAGCAAGGCGACTGGATATCCGTTGGCATATATGGCAGCAAAAATGGGACTTGGTTACTCTCTCACAGAACTAGTAAATAGCATAACTAAGGCTACAACAGCTTGCTTTGAGCCTTCATTAGATTATGTAGTCTTGAAAATGCCTAGATGGGACTTCAGGAAGTTTGAATTGGTTAACAGAAGGATTGGCACTAGTATGAAGTCAGTAGGCGAAGTTATGGCAATTGGCAGAACATTTGAAGAAGTCTTGCAAAAAGCAATTAGAATGACCGATACGGGAAAAATGGGCCTTGTTGGAAATGAACAAGATATGAAGGAAGAATTGGAATTAATTGAACAAAAATTGTTGTATCCTAGTGATGAAATTTTATTTGATGTTGTTAAGGCAATGCGATTGGGAATTCCCATATCCAGAATAAATAAACTTTCAACTATAGATTCATGGTTCCTAGTAAAAATCAAAAATATTGTGGACATGTTTGATAGATTGCATGGAGTCGATGTGTCTGATATTTCTGAGGGTTTATTGAGAGCTGCAAAAAAGCATGGATTTTCAGATTTACAAATAGGAAAATGTTTGGGGGTAAAGGAAATAAGTGCCAGAAAATTGAGGCAAAAGCTTGGTATTAATCCAGTTGTAAAACAAGTAGATACGTTAGCTGCAGAATGGCCCGCAAAGACAAATTATCTGTATTTAACTTATGGAGGAGATAAAGATGATATTGTTTTTAGGAAAGAGAAAAATTCTGTAATGGTACTTGGGGCAGGACCGTACAGAATCGGCAGTAGTGTAGAATTTGATTGGGGTACGGTTAACATGGTTTGGGGCCTAAAAAATAATGGCATAAAATCAGTATCAGTTATCAATTGCAATCCTGAAACGGTTTCTACTGACTATGATATCTCGGACAGATTATATTTTGAGGAATTATCATTAGAACGAATTCTAGATATATATGAAAAGGAACGTCCGAAGGGGATAGTCACATGTGTTGGAGGGCAGACTGCAAACAATCTTGTACCTAAATTAGGAGAACTAAATATACGTATTATTGGTACTGATAGTATCCATACTGATATGGCAGAAAACAGAGAAAAGTTCAGCAGATTGCTAGATTCATTAAATATAAAGCAGCCCCCTTGGAATAAGTTTACAGACTTAAATGGAGCAAAAACATTTTCTCAAAATGCAGGATTCCCTGTTTTAGTAAGGCCATCATATGTGTTAAGTGGGGCGGCCATGAAAGTAATTTGGAATGATGAACAATTAGAACGATACATTAATGAGGCTGCGCAAGTAAGCCCCGAATATCCAATTGTGATTAGCAAATTCTTTCAGGATTCAGCCGAGGTTGAAGTAGATGCGGTATGTAATGGAAAGGATGTCATTATAGGCGCACTAATTGAGCATATTGATAACGCAGGAATTCATTCTGGAGATGCTATGATGTGCATACCCCCGTGGAGATTGAACAGACAAACAATGAATACAATTGTCGATTATTCAAAAAAGATAGCTAGAAAATTGGAAGTGAAAGGTCCGCTTAATATTCAGTACTTGGTCAAGGACGATGAGGTATATGTGATAGAGGCAAATGTCAGAGCATCAAGGACTACCCCCTTTGTATCAAAAATAGTTGGAATTAATTTGATTTCGTTAGCCGCCAAAGCGATTACTAATGATAGTTTACCAGACAGTCTTAATGAACCCTGGTTAAAAATTAGTGGCTTTGGAATAAAAGTCCCACAGTTTTCATTTATGCAATTGGAAGGTTCAGACATAGTTTTGGGAGTTGAAATGCAGTCAACAGGAGAAGTTGCCTGCCATGGTAACAGTTTTCATGATGCCTTGTCTAAAGCCCATGAAGCGGCGGGATATAATTTACCACTGTCAGGATCGGCATTGATAACAATAGGAGGACAAAAAAACAAAGAAAAAATGCTTTCTGCGATTTCGCTAATAAACTCTATGAAATTTAATATTCTGGCAACAGAACATACAGCTGAATTTATCAAGAACAACATCACTACAAATGTGCAGGAAGTACACAAGATTAGCGAACCTATAAGAAAGCCAAATATTGCGGATCTCCTATATGACAATAAAATAGATTTCATAATAAATATTCCATCTACATCTACCATTGAAAAGTACGTAGGTATGTTAGATGATGAATATCAGATCAGAAGAAAAGCTGTAGAAATGGGAATCCCAGTACTTACCACGATAGAGTCAGCAATCTCGTTCATACATTGTTTAGAGTGGCGAAATAATAATAAACCGTCAATAAGCCCATTATCCAAATATCATATTAACTAAAGCCAGGGTTAAAGACTTCACTTAAGAGATTTTCATCACCAATAATGGTTCCATCAATCGATACAATCAGACATCTATCTATATTTTCCTTTCTTAGTATTTTTTTCAAAATAGGCGAATTAATTTTCCTATTTTTTACTCTGCCGTTACCATAAATATATTTATTAAATGAAGGTAACAATATAAGATCCAACGAACCCTTTGTACTTGGAAATATAGATTCCTTTTTTACTTTTAAGAAAATCCAGATTTTTTGTCCATTCAAAACACTATTTTCTCTGAAAAACGTTGGATGAATGTGTCCCATAACAATTTTACTAATATTGGACCTAAGCTCTGACGGAAACGTATGTCCGTGTGTTAGGAGAATATCACCCAGTACCATCCCTTTAACTCCAATCAGATGTACTTTCTCTGGTGTAATCAATCCTATCCTCGAATCATGATTTCCTGGGATCAAATAGACTTCACAGATTTCAGACAAAGAATGTAAGAAATTAGGAATCAAATTCCAATCTTCTTTTCCCACTTTATAGATATTGTTTTTTATGTCACCTAGCAATACAATAGAAGTAACTCTGTTTGAGATAACCATTTCACTCAACTCTTTTTCTATCTCTTTTATAATATGATACCAATCAATAGAAATATCAGTATTTTGTAACCAGTACGTTTTACCAATATGCAAATCACTGATTACCAGCACTCTGTTTGTTTTATTATCATTAAATACATCAATCAATAAAGCTGATTTGTTCTCAACTATATTGACTTGACTCATGATATCTTAAAGTTCGATCGCATATTAAAAACATTGGATTGTTACAAAAATAAGACAAAATTTTTCACACATCGTAATCATATAGGAATACAGAGTTTGGAGATAATTAATATCGATTAGAATAATTCCATAAGAGTTAAGACCCTCTATTCGTCAACAATATCATGAATTTTAATTTGCTGGTAACTACCTTCAGATATAGAGAAAGTGATGCTTTTGATGAGATATTGCAACTGTTGGACGTTCTAGGCGATAAAGATCCTTCAATTGAGGTTTCGTCTGTTTCTGGGATTATACTTGTAGATACTTGGCTTGATCCATTTCAAGTTGTGGAAAATTGTAGGGAAATGGTTAGAAATGAACCGTGGAAATTCAGATATGTTCTCAGAATCATACCATTAGAAAAGAATTGTAAGGCAGAATTAACCGAGATCCATAGTGTTGTCGATCAGCTTTGTAGAAAAATGGACGTACATGAGACCTTCATGGTAATGATAGAAAAAAGACATTCAAAATTACATTCTAATGACATTATTTCTGCGGTGACAAGAAAACTGGAAATGAAAGTAAATTTAGATGATCCAAATTGGATAATACTAGTCCAAATAGTAAATAGAGTTGCTGGTATTTCGATTCTCAGACCCAATCAAATATTTAGCTCTGTAAAGGAAAAGATATCTTTGCAGTAATATAAAAAAATATCAATATGGAAACACTTATGCTATGTAATTTCGACAACTGAATATATGATGTCAGGATTTTGAAGATGGCCATTTTCTCATCCATTGCAGCAAATTAATTATTGATTCTACTAATTTTTGTCCTTTTGGAGTAAGTCATATTCTACCCCGTTGGTTTTTCATCGTATGCTTGTCTATGCATTATCCCTATTTCGCAGTATACCAAACTAATCATGTTACCATGAAATATGCAATTTTGTATGCCATAGCGAGGGATAGTTTATTTTTTATTTTATTGGATTCTTGACTCTCTCATAGGGGTTTGGAGAAGTTCTCCGATTTCGTTATGCATCTTTAACAGGTTCAATCCTTTTTCGGTCGTTTTGTAGGTTTGTGAACCTTCTAAATATTCCAGTAAATTATTTTCAATAAGTACAGAAAGATATTCTCTTAATTGAGAGTAGCTTAGAAAAGCTTTGTACATAATTTTTGTTTTCGTTGCACTACCATTTGCTGCTTCTAGTATCATTGACACTATTTCTGTTCTACTTCTGTATTTCATATTTAATAAGATGATGATTTTACTATTTTAACATGTTGGCACAATGAACTAGAAGAAAACGAGATTCAACTTGACTCTAATTGAGATTCAAAATGTTAACTATGGAGTACTATTAACTTACTTAGTCTGTGGTCACCATAGTTTTTCTACATGGAGGGTAGGGACGTTTCATCTAGTGCCACTATTCGGTTAATTATACTCATTGAATAAATGTTGATTCTTTGAGTTATTGTGCTAGTTGTTGACAACTGAAAGTCTATATTGAACAGATTTTTGAATTTCCACGGTAACATATCCCATCATGCTGTTCATTACCAAAGTAGGCATATAAGTTAATATTATAAGTTACCCTATAATGAAACAAGCGCTGCTTTCTCAGTTAGAATTCTCAAAAATTCCTTATTACTAAAATTGCTATGTTTAAACTTCATTCTTTTGCACATGTAGAGCATCTTTTCTCTTGTTGCATTCAATAGCAAGGTGTTTTGGCTAACAAACATTTTGCGCAAATATCTTATCGAATCTACTATGAGACGCTTATTTTCGGAAAGTAAAACGAAACAAGCCGAACCATTATTTTTTATCCCTCCGATATTAATCGCCTTATCAACCTGATTACTACAAATTAATCTCAATAAAAGTTCCATCTCCAACCTCTTAGCAATTTTGATTTTTCTCTTGTGTGATTCTATAATAATTTTAATTACCTCAAAGATATGTCCTCTGCCAAAAATATATTTTGGATTAATGCCCTGAATCTTAACTTCCGGGAACTTTTTTCTAAATGATTCAATAGTAGCTCCTATGTCAGTTACATACAGGGTATCCGTGCTGATAATTGCTACAAAAACTGAATCAATTTCATATAAGGGAATGTTACTAACGATTTTGATCTTTTCTTTCATGGTCAGATTACGTGTATTAAATATTTAATAGACTTAACCACCATGAATTAGATTCGCAATAGTTACTATATCTCCAGATTTAATTTTTTGATCAGTACCAGATACTGATAAATCTACACCATTAATCAAAATTAGGAGGTTTTCTTTATCAATACGTTTAGAATTAGTAATGTTTTGATAAAGTATGGAGAATATATTTGATAACATGATCTCCTTTTCGTCAATTATTATACTTTCTTTACCGCAATATTTCTTGATTGACCCGACTAACCGTAATGTAATCAATTTCCCGCTGAGAACGTGATATTATGTCTCTTCAACGTCCTGTTCAAGTGTCTTATTTTGTTCTTTTGATTGTTTGTTGATATATGAAGCAATATAACCAGCTATTTGATTTCGCAATTCTTTTGATCTAACCTTTGCAATTTCGTCTATTGTTTTTTTATTTAGCTGAAAATCAGCATTAAATTTGTCTGGATATCGGTTTAAGAGCTCGGTTGAAAGTTTTTTAACTCTATTCAATATGTTAGACTCTTCATGTAGGCTATTTTATACCTTCCTTATTAAAGAGACCATATTTAGGTACTAATCAAAGAATAGGATAGAGTTCCTTTCAACTTTTTCTGCAACATTTTTTGGTGACAAACAAAGAACTTCCGACATGCTTCTTACGATACTCATGAGGATCGAAGTTGGCAGTGTAATTACATTTTTAAAGCATGATGGATACCTTACTGGTCCATCAGTTTCAATTAGTAACTTCCCTTGATCTGTTAACTTGAGCAAATCCTGCTTTTTCTTGGAATAAATTAAAGATGGTCCGAATGAAACATACAAACCCATATCAAGAGATTTTTCTAATTGCTGTGGAGATCCATCAAACCAATGAAGGCATGTTTTTTTTAGATTATATGTAGACAATACATTCAGAATTTCATCAAGTGATTGTCTTGAATGTACTGAAATGGGTTTATCATACGTTTCTGCAATAGTTAACATCTTAGTGAATACCTGATCTTGCAAGACCTTAGTATTTTTATCCTGATTGTAGTAAGTCGGATCTAGTCCAATTTCACCGATTCCATCAATGTTATGGATATTGGAGCCAACCATTTCTTCGAACTGTGATATGTTCTCATCTGCATATAGGGGATGGATTCCTAGAAAGTTATATACTGTATTACTGACGTCCTTTTCCCCAAAAAGTCTTAATGCCTTTAATGAAGTCGATGTGTTTACTGCTACTGAACATGCCTTTATACTCATTCCTTTCAAAGTTACAAGTATTGAAGGCAAAAAATTATCATATTCAGTATCGGTAAGATGAATATGAGAATCGTATAACACAGGATTCAATCTTCAATTGTCCTACAAAATAATATCAATTAATCACAGTGCTTGAATCAAAAAAGCCTATCATATGACTAGTTCTATCCTTCTTTTGTCTTTTGTTACCCAACTTACTCTCACCAATCCAAAAATTTCTAAATCGAGTAACGTTTTATTAAGATCCGCCGCCGTTATTTGTACTCCTTCTTTTTCTAAATTGCTTAATAGCTCATTGTCTGACAAATTTCCTACTTCCTTTATTTTTTCTAATATAATATTTCTTAGGGGATATTTCAAATGTCTTCACCAAATTCAGAATATAACTTTATTACTTGATCTAATTGCATATTATAAATACTCTTCTAACTGGTATAACTTTTAAGATTATGATTAAACAATTTAACCTGATACATATAGATTGGATTTTATCTAATTCCAAGCGACGTCATGAGTGTTAAGGATTATTTGATTTGATCTGTATTTTTCAGCGAGCATCTTGAACAAATAGAAATTTAATTTCCGTTCTTAATGAAAGTAGGTTGCTATCTGTTGACGAACTCTAACTTCCATGAGCTTAAGCAAAGATATGATTAACAATATAGAAAAAATAATCATTCGGGCAAACCATTCGTATTTTGATTTTGATTTAATTATCCACTGACTTCAGAGTAAATACAAATCTTGATCCCTCAAATTCGGTTACCCCTTGTCTCTCCCAGTTCACTTCATAAATATGGGTAATCTGTTTGCCTATTATGCTAATTTTTCTAGGAAGGTCAGCAAAAAGACTCTCTACTTTTTCTAGATTTTTTGTCATTAGAACTGATCTTCGTCTCTTCATTAGATATTTTACTGCAACATTCTTGTGGAGGTGCCCGAATTCATGAATTTTTTCCCTTCCGTTGTCGATTATAAATTCACGCTTTGTCAATATGCACATTACTTTAATTTACTTAAAAAGAGTCATTGTCAACTCTATTATAACAACATGGATAATTTGATCGCATCTAAATTCCATAATACAAATTATAACATTTTGTAAATTTTCGTACATAAAGTAGTTTTTTGAATATGTAAGAAAGGTTTATTACTTTTACAACATATATAAAATACGTGTATTCTCAAACTTTTTCTGTACCTCATGCTGTAAGAGAGGTTATTGGTTCTAATACGTTATTTTTTCAGGCTTTAAGTACAGGTATTGCGAATTATACGGCATTAGCGCAAAAAATCAAGCCAGAGGTAGAAAAGCTAACAAAATCTGAAGTAAATGTTAATACCCTTGTGGTAGCGATTAAACGATTTGCAGATTCACTGGATGGGAATGACTATGAGTTTCATCCAATTTTTGACGGAGTCAGAATGACCCTAACAGGCAGTATTATAGATATTGACTTCCATGAAACCGATGATGCCTATCAAGTTCTAGATGAAATATTTGAATTGGGTAGTGGCTATAATATGTTCAGGACTAACAAGCAAATTCGACTGTTTGCTGAAGACATGGATGAAATTCGAAGCATGTTTAAATCATCTCATAAGGGAGCCTCAGGCGAAATAAAAGATGGGCTATCCAAGATAACAATTACTGTTCAATCAGACAAAGAAAATACATATGAAGTACTGTCCATTGTCCTTTCCATATTACACAACAATCGTATTCCTTTGTACAATGCCTTTTTCACACAAAATGAAATAGTTTTGATTCTGGGTATGGATGATGCAGCCAAGGCGTATGAGGTCATCAGAGAAAAACTACACAGTCATGATTAGTATTATCTCATCGTTACTTTCAGTCAAATAGTCAATCAATAAAAGTAGGGAGACCGATATTATCGGTAATACTGAACAGAAACTTTTTCTCCCGGCTTACCTTCTCTTTGAGCTTTAATCTTTTTCACACCTTCTTCAATATGCCTCATCATTACGTGAGCTTCTGATGCGTGTCTTGCAGCTTCTTCAGGAGTAGGATATTTCGCGAGATATTCATGAAGTACCAATGAAACAGCTGTATTTACGACGGAACTAGTGTCAGCTCCACTGAAACCATCTGTCATTTCAGCTATTCTCGCCAGGTTAACATCTGAACCAAGTGGCTTGTCCTTACTATGTATTTCCAATATTTTTAGCCTTGCAGCTTTATCGGGTAACGGGACCAACAAGATTTTATCAAATCTTCCTGGTCGTAGCAAAGCCGTATCAATAATATCAGCTCTATTTGTTGCAGCCAACACAACTACACCTGAAAGTGACTGGATACCATCTAATTCTGTAAGCAATTGTGACACTACTCTTTCTGTAACCATACTGTCTCCTCCCATTCCTCTAACTGGAGCTATTGAATCTATTTCATCAAAGAATACTACACAGGGAGCCGCCTGCCTTGCTCTTCGAAAAATCTCTCTAATACCGCGTTCTGATTCGCCTACCCACTTGCTAAGGAGTTCTGGTCCTCTCACGCTGATAAAGTTGGCTTCAGACTCCGTGGCTACAGCTTTAGCCAGGAGTGTCTTTCCGGTTCCAGACAGACCATGCAGTAATAGGCCCTTTGGCATAGCATGTCCAAGCTTAGTATAAAGTTCTGGAAATCTTAATGGCCATTCTACAGCCTCTTGTAATTCACGTTTAATGTCCTCCAAACCGCCTATTGCAGACCAAGGAACATCCGGTGATTCCAGGTATACTTCTCTCATTGCAGAAGGAGTAACTTCTTTTACCGCATTTTCAAAATCTGCTCTGGTAACGATGAGTTTATTCAAGACTTCGGGTGAGAGTTTCTCATCTTCCAAATTTAATTCAGGAAGTAATCTTCTCAGACATTTCATGGCTGCTTCTTTACAAAGGTATTCAAGATCAGCTCCAACAAAGCCATGTGTTACGGCAGCAATTCTATCTTGTTCTACATCTGTGTCTAGTGGCATATTTCTCGTATGAATCTGCAATATTTCCAGTCTTCCACGTTTATCTGGAACTTTGATCTCAATTTCTCTATCAAATCTTCCAGGTCTTCTTAGAGCCGGGTCTATGGCATTTGGACGATTTGTAGCGGCAATTACAATAACTTTACCTCTTGCTTCAAGCCCGTCCATAAGAGATAATAACTGAGATACAACTCTCCTTTCAACCTCACCAGTAACTTCTTCTCTCTTGGGAGCAATTGAATCTATTTCGTCAATAAATATTATAGAAGGCGCTTTTTCTTTCGCTTCCTTGAAAATTTCTCTCAATCGTGCTTCAGATTCCCCATAAAATTTACTCATAATTTCTGGTCCAGATATACTAATAAAATGAGCATTACTCTCGTTGGCAACTGCTTTTGCAAGAAGCGTTTTTCCTGTTCCTGGAGGTCCATACAATAATACACCTTTTGGCGCTTCGATACCTAATTTTTCAAAGATTTCAGGATGTCTCAATGGCAGCTCTATCATTTCTCTAACTTTTTGGATCTCTTCTTTTAATCCTCCAATATCTTCATAAGTTACCTGAGGAACACCTCTAAGAGTTTCACCTTTCTCTGCAATATGAAAAATAGTTTTCTGAGTTACCAATACTGCGTCTGATGCGGGTGTTACACCTATTACCTGAAAAGTAAGTCTACCGCCGAAATAAGGAACCATCACATTGTCTCCTTTAATTAATGGTACGCTTTCCAATGCATCAGCAAGGTAACGTTCGTCGATTGGTGGAATAGCTTCTAACGGTGCAACAATTACCTTTTCTGCGGGAACGGCTTTTATCTTTTTTACAATTACGGTGTCTCCAATGGCAACACCTGCGTTGTTTCGCACAAGTCCATCTACTCTTACTATTCCTTTACCTTCATCAGAAGGATAGAGTGGCAGACATTTTGCAACGGTCCTTCTTTTACCTCGGATTTCTATAACATCGCCTGTTGATGCAGTTAACGAGTCCATTGAATCATAATCGATTCTAGCCACTCCACGACCCACGTCTCGAGTATATGCTTCGAGAACCTTCAGCGAGAGAGTGTTTTGACTCACGATATCAGGTACTATCGTACCTATCTTTATACCTTTGTCGAGGATTATTCTTCAGAAATATTAGTGAATCAAACATAAGAGCAAATCTACTTTCTAACATTAACCATTATCCTGTAAAAATATGACTCTAGTGAATCATGATAATTTGACAAAAGATGTGTTGGTTACATGATCATACTAACAAATCAGATCGCAATCTTCATTCTATCCAAAGATTAAAATCATGATGATATTCAATTATTCGATTGGGCTGTATTGGGTAAAAGAACTTTAGTACGTAGAAGAGGAAGAGGAGGTAAACAATTTCAATCCATTAAAACGGGAAAAATTGTGCCTGCTAAATATCCAAAGTTACAATCATCCGAACAAAAAATTGGTTCAATAGTTGACATTGTTCACGAACGAGGAAGAGATGCGCCGTTGGCTAAAATTCAATTTGATAAAGTGTTTAGCTATTTGCCAGCTCCTGACGGCATGACAGTGGGAGAGAAAATACAAATTGGAGACAATGTCGATTTCAAACCAAAGAACATTTTGGCATTGGAAGCGATTCCAGACGGTACCCTTATTTGTAATCTGGAAAGGAACATTGGGGACGGAGGAAAGCTCGTCAAATCAGCCGGATCATCTGCCCTGGTCTTTTCTCATACCGCCCAAGGTGTATCGGTAAAATTACCATCCGGCAAATTTACGACACTAAATCCAAGATGCAAGGCAATGATTGGTGTTGTTTCTGGTGCTGGAAGAAAAGAAAAGCCATTTCTTAAAGCAGGAAACAAAGCCAAATACATGACTGCCCATGGCAAGCTATATCCAACAGTTAGGGGAATCGCACAAGCTGCGGTGTATCATCCACATGGTGGTGGAAGACACCAACATGTAGGTCGTCAATCATCAGTGGGAAGGACAACTCCTCCTGGTAGAAAAGTAGGAAATATCTCGCCACGAAAAACTGGGAGAGGCAGAGTAAAAGAAAAGAAGGAATAGTCATTTTATTCCAAAAACTTTTTTGTTACGTTATTCATACTGAAAATAAGAATTAGTTAGGACTATGACTGTAAGATTCAATAAGATAATTTCGCTAATGCAGAGTACCCTTCGCAATAACAATCTTGTTAGACCTACCGCCTTGAAATACTTGCAAACTCAAGAAGAAGGAGATCCCTACAAAATATTGATAGGAACTATACTATCGGCACGTACTAGGGATGAGACCACTGCACAGGTAATTAAGATGCTCTTTTCTGAGTTTAAGAATCCTGATGAGCTCTCTAGAGCAGATTTGAAAGTTATAAAAAAATTAATTCAGAAAATAGGCTTCTATAACGTAAAGGCAACTCGAATAAAAGAAGTATCAAAAATACTAGTCGAGAAATATAATAGCAAGGTCCCATCCAATTTAGAGGATCTCCTTACATTCCCTGGAGTAGGAAGAAAAACTGCAAATTGTGTGCTTGTCTATGGATTTAGAAAGCCGGCTATCCCCGTGGACATTCATGTTCATAGAATTTCCAATAGAATTGGCATTGTGAATACCAAAAAACCGGAGGAGACTGAAATTGACTTACAAAAATCAATAGACAGGAGATATTGGACTGGAGTAAATGAAACTTTTGTTACATTTGGTCAAAACATATGTTTGCCGATTAAGCCAAAATGCAATCTTTGTCACCTGACAAAAATATGCAAATATTATGGAAAAAATAACTAATCTCGTTTTTTTCTAATTAGTAAAACAAGTATAATTGACCCGATAACAATGATGGTTATTAGTGGCAGGTAGTATAATGGTGATTCTGAAGGATTACCAAAAAGAATATCGAATGAAATAGTACCGCTATTTGAATTGTCAGGAGCTCCTAGTTCATCTTTACCATATATTGAAACCGATCCAACGATAAAATCATCTACTGACAGCTTGTCAATTATTATTCTCTTACCATTAGTAATTGTTAGGCCCTGATTGTTTGCGTGTGCTACGAAAATTGGTTGATCCCTAGACCATCCGTCCTGATCACGTTCATATACTTTAATATATCCTGATTCATTAGTATTGATGGCCACCCAAAATTTTCCAGTTTTTTCGCCAAACATTGCAAGTTCTATGAATTTTTCGCTTGGCGCAGGTTCTTCAATCTTTACTACTGATTTGGCATCCCCTATACCTGAATAGGACAAGTTGTTTTGAATTGTCAATTGCCAGTTGGTTGGTATAGATTCTGAAAAATTATACTCGAATGGCTGCCTTCTATAAGTATTAGATGCATTATAATCCACAATAAATCTTTCCGAATTCTTTGTCTTAATTACGTCATGAACGATACTCTGTCCATTAATTGCAATCATAGGATAAAATAATAAGAATACTGCTGCAATTAGTCCAAGTTTCAGCGGTCCGATCAAAGCTATTCAACTACAAATGGTTTTTCAGATTTAAGAATTAAATCAGATATTTCAGGACGCATTAAATGTTTTTCTGGTGTTTTACCTGAATTTACCATTTTTCGAATCATGGTTCCGCTCAATTCTTCTTTTGAATCTACTCCATGCGGACAAGTCTTTTCGTTAGCGTAGGACATACACTTCTTGCAAAAATAAAAAGATGGAAAGATAACGGGTTTGATATCCAAATCAGGGTAATCGTGGAATATTTCTTGCGCTGCAAATGGGTGATAGTAGTTGCCCACGCCTGCATGATCCCTACCTACTATAAAATGAGTACATCCAAAATTCTTCCGCATAATCGCATGATGAATAGCTTCGCGTGGACCCGCATATCTCATTGGTGTATGGATTGTTGAAAACAATACCCTATTTTTGGGGAAATAATTCATGATTAGCGACTCGTACGCACTTATTATTAGACCATCAGTAAAATCGCCTATCTTTTTTTTGCCTATTAGAGGATTGACAAACAATCCGTCGTATATGTTCAAAGCAGCCTTTTGTAACATTTCGTGGGCAACGTGAGGTACGTTTCTTGTTTGAAATCCTACAACAGTCCTCCAACCTCTCCTAATGATCTCTGAGCGGGTTTCTGATGGACGCATCCTAAACTTTTGGATTTCATCATATTCTTTCATTTGAAAAACTTCTATTTTCCCACCCACAAGGAATTCCTTCATTTTAATTAGTCGGTCCACACCAGGATGATCAGAATCGGTGGTACCGTACACTGCATTTGCGACATTATCTTTGTCATATTCGTAGATTTCATCTATATGCATTATACCAAATTTTTGTCCATCAGAACAAAGAACAACGTCTCCCAAGTCCTTGATTTTTGTTGCAACCTCCTTTTCAGTGTCAAGAATAATTGGGATGGTCCATGGAATACTGTTACTCAATCGTCCTTCCTTAAGCACATTTAGAAAATCTTCTTGATTCATAAAACCCTCAAGGGGGCTGAAAACACCTGTAGCTATATTTTCAGCATCGTTTCTAATGTCAGAAGATACTTCGAAAGTCTCCAAATCATCATAATTCTTTTCGATGTATTTATTTATTAATTTACCACCGTGTGGTAAAATTAGATTATTGGACATTAGCAATTATTTACCTTCTTTCCAATGCAGACCGCATTCTTTGTGAGTATCATTTTCCCACCACCATCTTCCAGCTCTGGGATCCTCGCCTTCCTTGATTGCTCTCGTACAAGGTTCACAGCCAATACTTGGATAACCTCGATGGTGTAGTTCATTATATGGAACTTTATGCTCACGAATATACTTCCAAATTTCATCATTAGTCCAGTCAGCCAGTGGATTTAGTTTAGTAATATTGTTGTTCAAGGTGTCAACTTCTATCTTCAATATCTTGTTTCTAGTTGCGGATTGTTCGCGGCGAAGCCCCGTAATCCAGCAATCGAATTGTTTAAGAGCTCTTTTCAATGGCTCAACCTTCCTGAGGTTGCAACAAAGTTTCCTATTTTCCACACTTTCATACATTAAATTCATTCCCTTGTTTGCGACCATCTTTTCAACATCGATTGCATTCGGGAAATACGCGTCAACTTTAATATTATACTTTTTTCTTATCTTATCAATAAGATCATAAGTTTCCTGGTTAAGTCTACCAGTGTCCAAGGTAAATACTCTGGTAAGATTTCTGTTGATATTGCACATCATATCAATCAATACAACGTCTTCGGCACCAAAGCTTGACGCCAATACCATTTTATCCCCATATTTCTCAAATCCCCATTTTAGTATCTCACGGGCAGGTTTTGATTCTAATTCATTCGCTATGCTCCTGATTTCTCCCATCAAAGATTCCTGTGACTTTTTTTCATCATGATTTGTCTGCATTATTTCTATTTTTAGAAAATTAGGCTTATAATTATATTCTTTTTATTCTTTAATATAATAAAGATAACTAACTTAAATATAGTTTAGGAGTTTTTTATTCATTAGGAAGATTCATTATTAGTGTTGTATATGAGTGGTGTGTGGGGGCTTTAGTTTTTGACTCATGATTTTTGGCAGAATATATTCAAATATCAGAATCTAGGCTTTGATCCAATTGGTTGGATATCAAATTGCTCTAACGAAGTTGATTTTTTTTCTCTAGAGAAATCTTTTGAAAAGATAAAACATAATTCTTGGGCCGATTTATCGTGGTTTGATTCATTCCAATATAGCGGAAAGACTCCCGATATAACACGGAGGATATACAATGTGAGTGAATCAATGTCGGATGATTTGAAAAACAAGAAAATCATTTCATTAATGAGAATTCATAATGAAGTAGCAGAAGATGAGCAAAGTCTATCCCATCTGATGGGTAATTTTTATGGTAAAAAACCTCCTAAGCATCAGTTAAGAAGAGTAGTACTTTCTACCACGTCGCAATATGAATCACAATTTGCACTTGTTGACTATATTGACACGCATAGGGGTAATAAGATAGGATATACTGCTGTCAATATTTCTTCTGGTAAATTAATTGATCCTGAGGAGGAACCAGATTCAATGGTTAATACTTCAATCGCCTTGGCCTCGGCCCTAGAAAATTTGCTGTTGCTTGGATGTACTTCAGGTTTTAGAATAATACCAATCTATGATGCACCTGATGACGGACTACTGGACAGGATAAGAACTAACAATGATAAGTTTGCGGCAAAATATGATCTGTTACTTGATGATTATAGTTCTCTCAAGTTAGGAAAACTTTTCTACGGTTCAGCAGCTTATGCTCACTCTACCAAGGAATTACCAGTAAGGTATGATCTCATTCAACCAGGTATGGTTTTGATATTGACTGATAATTTTGGATCATTAACTCCATTGAGTATTTATACGATAAAACAGATTGGTGAAATGAATTCCATTCTGGGTAAACATGAACCAATCGATATTAGCATCAAGAATGAAATAATAAAATCGTTAACCCAGCCCAGATTTTCAATGGGCAAGATAATTTCGAAATATTGTACTGACTTTGGAAAGGAGGTGGATACAAGCGGGAACATAATTAGTGTATATCCAGTTGGTTCAGATGGGATTTTGGCATTACTCAATTTATCCAAAATTTCAAATAGCCACATAGTAATAAATGAAGTGCCAATAAAACATGAGGATTTGGCGAAATTTGCGACAGATGAATTCCTTGTTTCAAATTCAACAGCAGCAGTAAATGGGTGTCACCTTATTATTTCAAGCGAAGATTTAGCACCACTAATTTTGGAGGACTTGAGGAAGCACAACTTCAATCCGCATATAATTGGATTTGTAAATGATAAGGAACGATCGATGGTTACCATTAATAATAATATAAATAAGTATGTTGCAGCAAAGCACATCACATCACTTTTCAATATTTCAGCTTAAATATCACTATCAAGAGAATTAATTCAAATTTGGAAATATTTTATTAATTGCTAATGCTGTAGAATAGTATGAGTACAAGTATTGGTGACAATTGCATATTCTGCAAGATTGCTCAAAAGAAAATTGATGCCAAGATAATAGACGAAAATGAAAATGCAATTGCTTTTCTTGATGCCTTTCCGTTGACTGCGGGTCACACTCTGGTTATTACAAAAAACCACTATGCAAAGTTACAAGATATTGAATTTGGTCAAATTAACCAATTATTTAGTTTGGTAAATAAGATATTACCCTCCATAGAAAAAGGAACGGGTGTACAAGGTACCCTAATAGCTATCCACAATGGTAAAGATGCAGGACAAGAGATACCACACTTACATGTGCATATAGTTCCACGGAAACTCGGTGATGGCGGAGGTTCAATTCATTCTATGTTTGATTCAAGCCATAGACTAAAAGAAGGTGAAATGATTAAAGTATTCAAAAAGATAAAAGAACAATTAGTAAGCGGCCATTAGACCAACTTACGGATTAGATTTCGTTTATTATGAAACCCATATTGGCTAGTTCCCTTAATTTATTTAAAGTGAATTTTGGAATCTCATTTTGGTTTGTAGCCTCTTGTACCTTGAATATGGAATTGGTAAGTCGAATCGTAATTATTCCTAAAGTATTTGCAATATGAATATGAGTATCAAGTCTATCTCCAATAAGTAATAATGATTCGCCTGATCTCTTCCCCAACATATTCAAAATCAAACTAAAAATTTCTTTGTCAGGCTCTCGATTTTCTTCGTAAGATAAAATACAACAATTAAAGTACTTGTTCATTTCATAGATTTTCAAAATTTTTGATATTTTCTTCTCGTGGCTACCAATTACCCCTATCCTATAATTTTTAGAAAGGTACTCTAGTGTCACTATTGCATCGTCGGATGGATATAAAAGGTGTTTCTCTGCAAATTCTATTGACGGACGAATATATTTCAAAATTATTTTTTCATACCCTTTAGGCATCAATACCTTACATATTTGAATAACTAATTCTTCAACCCCATCTTTTGCCAATTTTCTATTCTTTAAGATATCGTTCTTGATTGCATCATAATTTCTATTATCGATCTTAGCTCCCAATTGATTTAATAATTAGAGTAATCTAGAATCAATAAATGAATAGAAATTTTGCTCGTCTATCAATGTTCTTCCTACAAGGAATATAAATTTTAACATCAAACATCATCATAATCTAAGGTTACCATCATGATTTTGATCACACAATAATACATCGTAATTCATTAATTCTAGACATTCTTTCTACTAATTTCTATATATGATTCCCTGAGTAGAACAAAAATGAGCGAAAATATTGTTACTGCTGTTGAGAGATGGATTGCAACTATAATAGGATTCAACTTGCTTGACACAACAAAGATCCCCATAATAATTTGAACAATAATCAAGGAAGTAACAATTATAACAACTAATTTATTCAGCTTCCAAAAGCTTTTTCTAATAAAAATAAAAGATATTCCTGTGAAGATAGCAGCGACTATTGCCACAAACCTATGAAAGTGTTCGTAGAAAAATTTTTCTGGAGGAAACGCAAATCCGTTGGGACATAGAGGCCAATCTGGACATGCTACTCCCCTGTTCAGTGAAGAGATATAGACGCCTACAAGCATAGTCGCATAAATTAGACTTAAAGATATAAACGGCAATATTAAGTTCAAAAATTTTGTATTTTTCATTTTCATTTAGTTATTGGTGCATCAGGTTCTATTTACTAAATAGCAGGATACTGAATAATTAGAAAATAATTATGGAGTTTATACAAACTTGAGGAAAAACCATTCATAACAATTCTTCGTCTATCTTCTCAATTTTATCAATATAACTAGTACATCTGCACCCCATTATCAGACATCTACCTACATTAAATAAGGAGTATTGTCTGTCCATATTCCCTTCGAGTTCATGTGCTATGTATATATGACCACAATAATCACAGTTCACAAATAATAATATCCGAACGTCCGTTATTAACTTTATCAACCATTTCAGTAAAATTTCTTGATGGATTGAGAGATGTCTTGTCTCAGTTCCATTTTTATATATTATGCCGGCAATCTAATACCCAATACACGATATACAATGAATATTAATGAATTCATTTCTACTCTGCCAACTTCGGTTCTTAAAGGAAACAATGTTAGATTGCCAGATAATGTCATAAGAAGAATGTTCAAACTTGCCCGACTTGGTAAGAAACATATTTTTTACGATCTTGGTTGCGGAAATAGTAATGCAGTTTACATTGCATCAACTGAATTTAAAGTAAAGATGGCCATAGGTGTAGAAAAAAGAAAAAAATCAGTCACAGAATTATTGGAAAAGACCCACGTATTAGAAAACACTAAAGTAATAATTGACGACATAAGAAGGGTAGATATCTCTGAAGGTAATGTGTTCCTTTTTTGGTTTCATGGTGAAAAGGTCGTAAAGAAAATGGTGGAAAAATTTTCTACAGAGTTAAAGGATGGCAGTAGAATAATTTCGATCTGGTCTCCACCAAATCTCGTTGTGCCGTATAGGATTGATTTTCCTTTTTTTGTGTCCCGTACACCATTTAAGTTCGCAAAGAGTATTGAAGAACAAATAAAGGCTATCTACGGTCAAAAGTGTCTAGATTTTACAGCAGCCTGGTTACTAGGAGACAAATATTTGGAAAGTCTTGAGGTTGTTCCAGCTCAGTATAAGCGATTTCTCAATATCCTATATGCAATGATAATCTGGATTAACGCGTGGAATATGAAAGTATCATGTGAAGATGAAATTCCACCTCCAGTTGAATCATATCTTGGCATTCTACGAACGTTCTTCAACATAGACTTAAAGTCATTAATTGAATATGAAAATTAAGTAAAACTGAAACTCGTAATCCATAGTAGTATCAATAATTTACTACCATCCAAACCACCCCAATCTCTTAAAATACCAAACCATTACTAATGAAGGTATTATGGCGATCATTAGTAAGACTATGAATGAAGTATATGGGCCAAAAAAATCTGCATTACCAGTGACAATACCACCAGGTAAATTAACATTCATTCCATAATAAGCTCCAATTATTGTTGCAGGAATAGAAAGGGTAAAGAGGATTGTGAGAGTTGCCAAAATCTTATTTGATTTTTCAGTGCTCAACATGAAATCAGTATCCTTGAAAATTTCTACAGTTTCCTTGGATTCTTCAAGAACTTCAAGAACCTTTTCTGCATGGTCCTTTACATCATCATAATAGTCAGTCAAATCTTCCTCAGAAAATCTTTGCATCTCTTTACTCAATTCCAAGATAATTCTCCTCATTGGAACAACTACTCGTCTAAGGGTTGTTATCTCTCTCCGTAATAGTGAAATATCTTTTGCGACTGCAACTTTCTCATCAAATACTAAATCTTCTATGTCATCCAAATTCCCTTCAAGTTTCATTAAAACATGTAACAAATCATCGACCATTAGGTCTATTATACTATGCAATAGGTAACCCGATGATGACCCCATGAACGTCTCCCTTTGTCTTTCATTATCCTTGCAAAGATTGAACATTTCAAGAATTGGTTTTAATTCCCCTTGCTGTACAGTAATAAGATAATTAGGCCCAGCAAATATTGCAAGCTGAGTTGATCGCGGGATACTCTTATCCTTATCCACAGTTGGAAAATGCATAATTACGAAAATGTGATCTTGATATTTGTCAATTTTAGGTATTTGTATTTTTGAAAGACAATCCTCAATATTTAATTCATGAAATGGATATTTTCCCTCCAACATTTTTAATTTTTTTCTGGTGGGTTTTTGGATATCTATCCAGATCAGATTCTTATTAGTAATAGATTCAAGTTGATCAGAATATTCAATTTTTGTCATCTGCCCTCATTCTTGATTATCTTTAAAAAGTTGAAATATTGTATATTAAGATATCTAAATATTCTACAAATAATACAAAATTAAGTTAAAATAATACAGAATTTCTTTTATAATCATGGCAAAGGTAGTTGTTGGAAAAACTTTAGATGTCCAAGAAGGAAAAATGGTGCACATTACAGCAGGTGGAAAGGAAATAGTAGTAACAAAATTCGATGGAAATTATTATGCAATGGACAATATTTGCACTCATGCGGGGGCAGAGCTTCATGAGGGAGAGTTAAATAATAGTGAATTGATTTGTCCATGGCATGGAGCAAAATGGGATATTAAAACAGGAACTTTGATCTCCTTTCCCCAAAAATTAAAACCATTGCAGAGTCACAAAGTTTTGATAGAAAATGATACATTGTATGTAGAAATGTAGAGTGGAAATAAATCTGGATAGATTTACGACACTTTTTTTGTAGGTCTAAATTAAGAATAATCGTATCAGATAATACCAATATTAGTTAATACTATTCTTTACTAGATTAAGGTACAGTAATGTGAATTCTGATTTAACCAGCATAAGTATTAATCGAAAGTTAAATCGGGTAACCAATCACTGCTATTAAACATGCATTTCATGCACTAAGGAAATTGGAGTTTGATAAAACATTCGCTATCAGATTGATATTAACTGTGCGTCCCCCAAAAAATTATATAGAAAAACTAACACATACAAAATCTTTAACACTAGAGACTTGACATAATGGGGGTTAGCATTTGTAATCATCAAGTCATAATGGCAATTGGGACAATCTTATAAATATGATCGTTACTCTTGTATTCCTAAATAATTCAGGCAGTATGGAAATCGTCGAAAAGTTGATATCATTGTTTTAGGTTTTGGACAAAAAATTATTGATTTATATACACTTGCAATAAATATGGCATAACTGAATTAAAGATATGAAGCTCGATGTCCCTAGATTTACAGAAAGATTTGGATCAGTTAGTCTACATGGAGTGCAACGTGTATACGAGCTAGATTCTGGACATAAGAACAAACATGTAAAGACCGAGTCTGAAGTTATTCGTTCTATCGATGATGAAATAATTTCTGGCATAGAATCAGAAATGGCGATTGTAATTCCTATAAAAGGAGAACGTTTAAAGCTTTTAGAAGGAGTACTGAGTGGTATCCCTCATGATTGTTTAACAATAATTGTATCAAATAGTCCTAGGGAACCAATTGATAGGTATAAATTAGAAAAACAGGCTTTCGAACAATTTAATAGATTCGCAGAAAAAAAATCAGTAATAATTCATCAAAGGGATCCAAGTCTTGCCAAGGCATTGGGAGAAGTTGGGTATATGGAACTTTTTGACTCAGAGGGCAAAATACGTAATGGTAAAGGAGAGGGTATGTTCATTGGCATGCTACTTTCAAAAATGATGAGAAAAAAATATGTAGGATTCGTTGATTCTGACAATTATGTCCCAGGTGCGGTAAACGAATACACCAAAATATTCTCATCCGGGATTGCGTTATCAACAACGCCATACACTATGGTTCGTGTATCTTGGATATACAAACCAAAGATTTCAGAATCAGGTGTACGATTTTCTAAGTTAGGAAGAGTTTCAGAAATGACAAATCAATTCTTGAATTTAATGATATCATATTATACTGGATTTGAGACAGAAGTTATCAGAACAGGTAATTCTGGAGAACACTGCATGTCAATTCAGTTAGCTGAATTATTAACTTACTCGTCAGGTTTTTCAATCGAACCGTACGAGATAGTTAATTTGTTGGAACAATTTGGTGGAATTACCCCGCCTGAGCACAAGGATACCATGGAGAAAGGGGTAGAAGTTATGCAAATTGAAACACGTAATCCACATTTTCATGAAGAAAAGGGAGATTTGCATATTAAGGAGATGTTCTCTCAGGGTTGGGGAAGCATATTTCATAGTAAGTTATGTCATCCTGAATTGCGGGAAAAATTAAAGACCGAGTTAATTTCAAGGGGAATTTTAGAAAAAGTAAAAGAGCCTCCGCAATTACCCAAAATGAGACCGTTTAAAGATATCGACATTTTGAAATTTGAGAAAATTTTAAAGGAACAAACCAATACACTTACAATTTTCGAATAATATTTTTCCTTGATACACTAAGCTATTCCAATCCGAATTTAGATTTACACCCAATATTGAAATCCTATTAATTACCTATTACATCGCAAGTTTCATTCTTCATTGCCTTACGAATAATCAATAGTGGTGTTACAACTAAAATTGGAATGCTAATTGCAATAAATAAGCTTTGAAATGAGGCCAACGCGGTGACTACGGCGCTTGTACTAAATCCGACAAGCGCTGTAAATAGGCTTCCTGCACAAGTAGGACATCCAATGAATAATCCACTGAAAACCCCAAAAGTTGAAACAATTGGAAATTTACTCTGAGATTGCTTTCTGAACATTCCTAGCAAGCTCATATTTAATGCCATGTTAAAGCCAACTAAAACTGAGACGCTAATTGCAAGAATTAGATTTAAGGGAATTACTAAAATTGAAAATAGTTCAGTCAGTTCTATACTGACCATAGGAACATATCCAGGATAATTACAACACAGCGTCACAAAAAGAGATGGAGCAGAATCTCCTTCAACGTCATCATGATAAATGAGGATTTGAGATAAGAAGCCAAAGAGGATACCATAGACGATGGATGAAACAACAAATATTCTCCGGTAAGTCTTGTTGGTTAAAATCCTTGAAATGTATCCAAGATAACTCTTTTTAGGTTCGACTTTCATAGATTCAGACCGGAGGATCAAGTAAAGGCCATATCCTATCGCAACCAAGGAAACTGCTGTGAGGAAAATAACCGCAGTTGCCAAGTTATACAATTTCGCAGTGTCAGTTAATGATTGATGATTAGAACTCAACAATGAATACATGGATAGAGAAAAAATAATGGAAAAAACACTGATAGAAATAATCCGCATACCTCTGTTTCTCAACGAATTATGATTATCCATCATTGCCAACAACCAAAAGTAAGTTGATTTATGAAAAACAATCTTATCTATATTAAGTTAATTCCATCAATCTTGTCATCTAATGGATAAAGTCTAAATTTATCGCTGCATAAAAAAAAATATGGACGATACTTTCACAAGCGAAGGATTTGTTACAGCATCGATAAGCTTTGTGGGTTTTGTTGATAAACTTGGTCTAGAAGGATTACTTACTTTAAAATCCGATGATGGAAGAGAATTTCCTATACGCGCATTTTCGGGAGAAGTCGCGAGACATATCCTGAGATTTAGGGAAGGAGACAAGAGTACCATACCTACAATTTATAACCTTATTGAAGAAATTTCATCCCTGCAGGATTTACTGTTAGTAGAAGTAAGAATTTACAGAAACGGTCCTGTATTAAGGTCTAATCTTTATTTCAAAACTCGTAAGGAAATAATCACTTTGAGAAATTATCGTGCGTCGGATTCTATAGCTCTCGCGGTATTTTTTGACGTACCAATAAAAGTAAGGAAAAATCTCTTTGAAGAAACTATCGAGCAATGACTTATCTGAATCAAGTGACTATTGTGGATAGTTTATCTAAGGCTATTGCCTTCTTAATTTCCATTGCAATCCTACGACCAATACCAAAAGTTTGTCCGTACGAATATTTTGTGTATGGAGAGGTTGTTGCCATTATGGGATTTCCAGGAACTCTGAGAGAAACGTCATACACAACTATTTCTAAATCAGGTGTGACAATGCTCTGAAGAGAAAACGGACCGATAATTCCTGGCGGATATTCATTTCTAACAGCATTAGTAAATTTATCACCAAGTTCAAATACTTTTTGCAGCATAGACTCCCTGATGCTTGCAGGAGTATGACCTATTTCAATATGTTTTACCTCTGTATCAAATTCCAGCTGTTGTTTTGCAGGTAGCGCATTTAGATCATTGAGATTAGTCTGCAGTCTTCTTTCAATTCCTAAGAATTCGGTTTCAGGAGTCAGGGGCGACGAGAAAAAATTGAAATTAAAGTAGGTTCCTACTACAAATTCTTCAATTATAGACAATTCCAGATCTTCCTTAGTGATCACTTTTTCTTTTATCTTATTTTCCGATTTTACCAGATAGTCTTGTGCTGAGCTAACTACAAAAAAAGCTCTCTCGAGCTTTCGTTCATATTCTTGAATCTTCACTATGGCCAATCCATTGATTTCAGAATAATTTTTGTAAATCTTTGGATGGTTTATTTGTGCTCGTTCTAATAAAAAATACTGATTTCTATCACAACTCCTTTCTTCCGCACGAAATAAGTTCCTATTTCCGAGTATTGGTAATTTTAATTCATTTTCAATTGCCTCGTACCCTAGATATGCAGTGAATGCACGATGTGGTACTATAATGCTATTAATTTCCTTAAGTTTGCTTTGATTTTCTTTGAAAAGTAGATCTGAGAATTTATCTACTAAAATTATTTCATCTGCTAATCTCTTAAATCTCAGATAAGGTAATTCTCGTCCCTTTTGACATATACATATAGTCCTCAATCCTTCGTCCTTTGCACCATCCATTATTTCTAAAGCGGAATGACTACCAATAACTGCCAAGTGTAAATTTTTTACGTCATAGTTTCTTAATATGTCAGAGATTGTACCAGCATCTATCATGTTTATCCATGCAGAAGTTATCTGTTATAAATAAAATTTTCCAAATAAAATAGTTTGAAAGTAACTTTTGGTGATTACGGGAAGTGCTAATACTATATTAACTATTTTTTTCTTTATTAACAGCTCCCTCGATTGCCTTTCTAAGATCATCGTCATTTTTATTAGTATAATCTATTCCTAGCGATTCGGCTATTTCTTCAAGTTTTTCACGACCGATCTTATCAGTGCCCTTAATTTGCGCGAGTTCTTTTTTGGCTTCAATTCGTGCCTTTTCATACTCAGCTGTTGCCTTTCCAAAGGATCTAGCTAATTCAGGAATTTTCTTGACACCGAAAAATAACACCACAATGATAACTATGATGATCAAAACTTCATATCCGACTGGCATCTGCAAGATTGCATTATGGATACCATTCATAAATACATGATAGACATAGTTGGGATTTAAATGTTGATGGTAAAAGTACTAGGTATGGCACTAGACGTTCTACTCTTTTTTCTGCTCTACGACTCCTACAGTACAAGCCCATTGTGTAATTCAAGAACATATAGTTGTCCAAAAAGTAACTGCGAAACTGGGCACAATCGCGTTATTAGAAGCTGATTGAAGATTTTATCCTTCATAAGAGATGTCGACTAGAAATCCAGATTTTCATGTAGAATAGGAAACGGGGAGCTTTATTTGAGATTATCTTTCTGACCGGCATTTTTGATTTTTGTGCAGTAGGGAATTGTCGTTTTTGTGCAAAAACTCACACTCATAATATGGTGAACATTGCAATACAAATTAGGATGTGAATTACCACTGTTTCCTTTTCAGTTTTATTTCACTTATTGACATCCAAGTTGTAGAAATTACAAAATTCGAAAATATGCAACTGCAATTAGGTGAGCAAATCGTGACCATATAGACGGCCCAAATGAATACTTGTTATGAAACATTTTAACAGAATTTAAGATCATTCACATTTGTTGGTGGAATAAATAAAATCATTCAACTTTTATCAATATAACCTATTGCTATTCATATTGTGTTCTTGGCACTTAAGGAAATATTACTTCCCCAAGAGAACATAATGTTCAGAACAAAGACGAAACTAAGGTGTACGGCAAAAAAGTACAACATCATAGTTACAAATCTCAGAATACTGCTATATTCCGAAAGAGGGCGTCTTTTTAAATCTCCAGATGTGATAAGTGAAAGACTAGAAAGCATTTATGGTATAGAATATAATGAAGAAGGAATTTTCTTCAAGAGATCCAAAATTAAAATACAGGGTGGGATAAAATTTGAAATAAGCGGACCGCTTTCAGAAGTAAAGCCAGTTTTTAATTTCATTCAATCAATCATCAATAAAGCGGATAATCCATTTGTTAGAAGATTGGATGATTCATAAAAATTAGAATGATATCCCTCCCCCTCATCTAACGGTAATTCAATCTTAATTAAGGCTCTTACGTTCATAGTCTTGTTGTGGTATTCCGACAAGGCACCGACAATTGAAAGAAAATATTCAAAATCAATTCTGCGTTATTTCAAAGTAGGATCACATATAGGGATGACTATAAACCCATATCAAGGATGTCATCACAGGTGTGGATATTGTTATGCAACGTATAAATGGTCTCCAGATTTTTATAACAAGATCTATGGGAAAGTCAATGCTGCTGAGATATTAGAGTCAGAATTGAATAGATGGAAAGATACCTCGATGTTACCCGTTATGATATCATCTGCAACTGATGCTTATCAGTTTGCAGAAGCAAAGCTCGGCATTACGAAGAGATGTATTCAGGTATTACAACAATTTCAAATTCCATTTTATGTGTTCACCAAATCGTCTCTGATTGAACGTGATCTGAGTTTATTTCGTAATTACAATTCTAGTTGTTTTATAGTCTGGTCGATAACAACTATCGATGAAAAAATAAAACGTATCATAGAACCAGGAACGCCTCCTACAACAAGAGTTTTTGAAACGATAATGAAATTTGTAGATTCTGGAATTAAGTGTTGTGTTAACATCGATCCGATTATTCCTTTCATTACCGATAGCCAGGAACATATAGCATCAATAGCTGACAAGTGTCAACAATTCGGCATAAGATACATATCGGGATCGGTTCTGCGACTGAGGCATGACATATGGGTTAGAATTAGAGAGATTCTCGAATTATTTGGAAAATCTTGGTCGATTGAAGAGTATGAAAGAATATATGGTTTTCAAGAACCATTTTCGCATGAAAACAATCAAAATGCGAACAAAACCTATATTGATAAAGTACTTAACAATCTCAAAGCCGAGATTTCAAAAAGGAATATTGTATTTGGGTTCGGTGAATTAATAGAACAATTAACTAAAGTAAAACAAGAATATACAATTTCTTCAAAACAATGCAGAATAAGTGAGTTTGTTTAACTCTAGCATTTCAAATTTGTTTCGTATCACTCGCATGCTGATTTTTGTTTTGAGAACAATGATCTAGAAATAAAATGAACTGAGTTTATCCGACTCTTTTCATCTTTGAGCCACATCTTGGACACGAGGCTTCTCTATGTTTTGTCCCACAGCTCATACAATAGTAGTTAACAGAATTTCCAGAGAAAGGAGATGAAAGCGAACCAAACATCCCCACTCCTGAGCCCATTTTCTTTGCCATTCTATTCCGCATATAGAAACCCATTAAAAGAAATATGCCTATAATGATTACCCAAGAATACGGAAAGGGAACGAACAACGATACTGTTATGCTTATGCCAATTGAGATTACGATCCACATTAGCTGGAATGCAAGAAATTCTTTATTGTCCATACTTCTATACAATAATTGATTAAACAAGATTATTAAGGTTAACTATTTTGAAACCACTTTATTATCTAATACCAGATGTTTAACCCAGTATTTTGTTATGTTGAATTCTCAGAACTCAACTTCCTTTTTATGCCGGTGGTTATTCAATATTTATCATTTACATATAATCGAGCATTCAGACGGCCTTTTTCTAATTTTTCTATTTATAAGATTTTTTAGCAATATAGATTCCGGAAAATTTTTGAAACCCCATAACTAGTTGTAAAAATGCCATTCGAAACCTATTCTGCTAATAATTTGGATAAGTTGGGGCAATCAATGACAATTAATGAGTTTGTCATCATCCAACAGTAACTTTGAACATATCAGTCAACTTTGAGTATCCACATGATTTTTTCCAGATCAATATACCCACATATGCTGAAACGAATGAAACAGGCATCAAAACGGGTATGATGAATTTCCACAAGAGTTGTTCAAATATCAATACGCTTTCGAAAGTAATTAGATCTATTCCAAAGAAGGATTTGAACATATTCACCGACCATGGGAAATAGAATGTAATAAAGAAGAACGAGATGGCAATTGAAAAAATAATGCGTCTGTGCTCTTTATTCAAAAACCTGCCGATTAAATTATTGTTCTTTTGGATATTGATGGAAATAATATCTAAAGATAAAGGTATGAGTATGTTTAGAAGGTAAAGCGGAAATAGACCCAGAAAATAATTATTTGAAGTAATCGTAGCCGATGATTGTATAGTCATGAAAGTAGCAGTTACAACTGTCAATCGAAATGGAAAAGGGAGATCTTGTAGCGAATAAAAAATTATGGCGGTAAATATAGCAGGTAGAGTTGATCCCAGTACTAGTGCAACAGCTGGAGAAGGATTAAAATCAAAGTATTGACCTTCCGAAAAGGGAAGCGTAAACATGAAAACAAAGTTAATAATAATCATCCACAGTATTCCATAACAAACCATCTCAGATAATATCTTGAATTTTTTATGGATTTCAGATAAGTGGGTTCCAATTAGTGCGCCCAGTATCGAAAGCAACATTCCGCTTATTAACATTAAATGTGGAGGACTAAGTAGACCATCGAATCCAAAATTTGCATGCCACCAGTTATCGAGTTGACCAGAGAACACTTCTACAAGACATCCCAAAGCAATTAGCTTTAATGGATTTGGAACTTTATAATAGATGGAAAAGGGTCTCCTTAACGAGGTCTTTTGTCTTATTGAAAATATTATCCCTGCAAAAGTAGCGATTAATGATAAGCCTACTCCAGAGTACAATAATGTGTGCGGTGGAGTAAAGAAGGATTCAACATTAACAACACCATGCCATATGATATCCCAATTAGCAGCTCCAACTTGCAGTGCTACTCCTATTGCAACAAGAAAATAAATCCAAAGGAAGGTGGATGATGATAATGATGATGATAATTCTTCTTTAATTAACTTCAAAATATAGATATACCTGCCTTCGCACAAATTTATTCTTATCAGGTACTAAGACTTGAGTAATTTTGTGATAATGTCACCATAATCTTATACACCCTATTCGAAGTACTAAGAGAAGGTGAATCTGTGCTGGATTTTTTTGAAATGGAAAGGGTATTGGATGAGCTGGCGCGCTCATTTGCAGCCCCAAGTGCAACGACGTGGTTCAAAGTGACAAGCAACAAAAGCCCAACATGCGATGAATACAGACTGAAGGTAGTTGATTTTATGAACCTGTTTGAGAATTCCTTAGCGCTAGGGTACCAAAATTGTCCAAATTCTAAAGAGATATTGGATTTTGTGAAAAAAGGAGTAAGGGATCAATCCAATGTAATATTGTCAGGTAAGAACAATGACGTTGAAAAAAGGTACAAGTATTACGTAGACTATGGATAAAAACGTTAGAATCAACTCACCGAATGCATATGGAATTGTTTACTCAAATCGTAGTTATGTCCCACAACTAAAAATAAGAATTAGAGCGAATTACACTAATATCACATTACAAAAATAATTGATTGGACATGAGAAAAAATCAAGCCTCAAAGAGAAAAATTACAGGTAAAGAATTATCATCGCTAGACGAATTTGCTATAAAGCTGGATACCTTAATAGAGTTGTTAGAGACGAAAAGGATCTTAAGTAAAAGAGAATTCGAAAGAATATTCAATATGAGATTACATGAGATTTCAAAAGCTAGGGCTTTTGAGGATCTGGATGAAGAGATTTGATCATAACAATTTGGCCACCATGTATGAAACATGGTTCCGTGACAAGCTTATCGTGACGTTGAATGGTTTCCAGAATGATATTATTATTTGCCACCATTCGTGATAACAAAGTAAGCAAATAGAGATCTATATTTAATTTGTATTAAACCGCCTTCATTCTCTTAAAAGATAAGATTCCAATCAGAGTAATAATGAAAGTAAACAATAATAGTATCGCAAGGTCAAGTTCGAAAGAGTACGTTCCTAAATGTAATATACTGTTTCTTAATGCATCTACCGAATATGTAGCCGGATCCACAAGAGTAATGAACTTTAGCCAAGCAGGTAAATTGTCAATCGGGAAAAGCGCTCCACTTAGGAAAAACAATGGAAACACAACAAAACTAACAATTAATTGAAATCCTTCCAAGCTCTCAATGTAACTTCCAAATGTCAGACCCAGTGACGTTAGACAAAATGAAAGGATCAATACAATTGAAACTATTTGGAGTAATGTTAGTGCATCGTAATTAATCCCCAACGGAATACCAATTGCCAGAATTATGGCGACTTGAAAAAGTGAAGTTGTCATGCCACCAAAAGTTTTACCAATAAAAACTGTCGTTCTGCTTGCCGGCGCAACCATTACACTTTTAAGAAAATCAAATTTTCTGTCCCAGATAATATATGAACCGAAAAAAACGGATGTAAAAATGACAGACATACAAATAATTCCGGGAAAAATGAACTTTTCATAATCTGTTCCTATTTGAAGATTGGTTGACCCAAGGCCAGAACCAATGACAAATAACCATAACAAGGGAGTAAAAGTAGAAGCGATAAGTCTACTTCTCTCACGTAGAAAAACCTTAATTTCCCTAAGCCATAATGCATAGAGTTGTCCTAAAACGATTTGTGAATTATGTTTTTTTGTACTGAGCATATCTTTGCATAAATCCTCCTTCTGGACTATCTCCGGATAAGGAATCGCCTGAAAGTTTCAAGAACACGTCATTCAAAGTTGGCTTCTTGTATTCTATGGTTTGAATACCATCTAAATCTTTTATTAACCTATGCATGTTTGAATTTACCTCATCCATATAAATAATCACAGAATTTCCATTTTGTTCTACCTTGTGAACAAAATGGAAATTGGTAAAATCTCTGATTGAAGGAATTCCATCATTAAAGGTTATTTTTACAATGTCTCCTCCGAGTTCCTGTTTTAATTTTGATGGTGAATCCAGAGCAATTATTTTTCCGCTGCTTATAAATCCAATTCTATCACATAACATATCGGCCTCCTCCATGTAATGTGTAGTCAATATGATGGTTACTTTTTCGTCTTTTACTATTTTCTTGATGTATCTCCACATAGTCTCCCTACTTTGTGGGTCTAAACCCAATGTAGGTTCGTCCAAGAAGAAAACCTTGGGATTGTGTAGGAGGCCTCGTGCTATTTCCAATCTTCTTCTCATACCACCAGAGTATTTCTTTACCTGATCATTTTTTCTATCTTCTAATCCGACTAATTCTAGTACCTCCGAAATTCGTTTCTCTCTTATTTTTCTAGGTATCCCATAGAGTAACGAATGTACCTTAAGATTTTCATATCCTGTAAGGATATCATCACTACTTGGTGCTTGAAAAACGACACCAATACTTTCCCTTACTTTAGTTGCATCTCGCAAAACATCAAAACCATTCACTATAGCTCCTCCCTGTGTTGGCTTTAGCAGGGTAGCTAGTATATGAATAAGGGTGGTTTTTCCTGCGCCATTAGGACCCAATAGTCCAAATATTTCATTCTCATTCACTTCAAAACTCAAACCATTTAACGCATTGAAATCTGAGTATCTCTTGACAAGATTTTTTACAATTATCAAGTGATCTAAAATGTTTGGGGACCCATTAAAATATCCTTGGTAATGCTTCTTGTATTTTGACAGGTGATGTTAACCATGGGTGGCATCATTATTTGTAGGAGAGCGGAGCTGTTAACTCTTCAAGGTAGATAATTACTTCTTTCAATGGAATATCAGGAGTCTTCCACACAATCAGCGTTTGCTCTAGACCTGTCCCTTTCTGGCAACGTCGTAGATCCTTAAGGTATGACACTGTCAATAGTAAATTCTTTATCCTGAAAATGTGTACGATATTTACCTTGCTGTAACCATATAGGTTCCAACTCTCTCATCACTATTTTTAGACACATCAGTAGTAACATTTTGTTGATTATCAGACATTCCGGTTATCGTACTGCTCATAATAAAATCTGGTACTTCTTTACTTGTATTAGATTCCTAATATTGATAAGTATCTGTTTCATTCAATCTAAGGTTACATCTAAAAGTTGATTTATCATATTAACAATTTACAGCGAGAAAAATTTGATAACGTGTACTTTTCAATACCAATTCTCAATAATTATTTCGATGTTCTTTGCTAAAAGATCTTCATTTTCATAATTCTTCAATAGATTTCCATATTGATAACTGTCTATTGACTGTGCAAATCAAACATTAATAGTTAATTTTAATACCGGGAATTTGGTGATTACTATCGTGATCTTTAAACGGAAAAAAGATTCAACCGAAGCAAGAAGAAAAATAGTTTTAACAAAAGAGATTACAAATAGTATCATAACCTATGCAAAATCGTGGCATCCCAATGAAGGAATATTGATCTTGCAAGGTAAGAAAGAAAAAAGTGTGATCAGGATAACAGGGTTGATTATTCCGCCGTTTTCGACGCATGGGCCTTACTATTCAGGCTTTCCGGTATATCAACTCCCTTTTGATTTATCATATATTGGAACAATTCATTCACATCCTAGTGGATCCAATCATCCATCACTTGAAGATTTGAATCATTTTTTTGGTTTAGTGTCATTAATAATTTGTTATCCATACGACGTTCAAAACATTGGGGCTTTTGATCGTAATGGAAATAGAATGGATCTCGAAACAGAGTATATCTATTGACATTTTTTACATCTTATTGAGAAATCTATACAGATTCATTGTAGAATTAAAAAAATAACTAGGTGATAGTGAAGAAGGAATAAAGGCCAAACAGATCCAAAAGATCCGATAAAATGAAAAGATAGATAAAGACACAGCAAGTGAGAAAGGCAATGTAAACATTTTAAATGATTCTACGTAACTCGATTATGTATTGAACTAATGAAACAAATATTGAGATATTTTATATTACATTAAAAAATATTACATTCATGATGCTGGAAAAATTGAGGGATAAGGCTTTCTTTCAAAATACTATTGATGTCTGGATAGCGTATTGTGAAGAAAGAGGAATTGAATGGTATAATATTGAAGGATATCGTAGCTTCATAAGTTATCTAAACTTGAACGGACTGAAGATGCAGAAATTTCCTCTTTGTATCAAGGAATCGGGCGGGCTTTATGAAAGAGGGAAAGATAAGGCCAAGTTTCTAGAGGAACTATCCCATTTTTCGGACAATGATTCTTCGGCCTATACTTTAAAGTTAAGCAGTGAGGTAATTGATAAAATCCGCAGTTACAATTTATCAGGAAAACTATGATAAAGCAGTCTACTAGCAACAATCTTCTGGTTTCATCAGAAATCCCAAAGCTTATCTCCAGATAATATTCTAATTATCATGCTGAACATCTGAATACCCAGTTTCAAATTTTCATGCGTAGTTTTATGAAATTTGGATTTATGTAATAATTAAATGAAATTTATCATTTTTGTACTTTAAAGTTTGTGTCAGTACCGGACGAGAGATAGCCGGGTGCACTAGCATTCACACTAACCACAAAATTTCCTACTTTTGCATTCTTGGGTATATTTAATATTAATTTGATAGAATCATTATTCTCTAAAAATTCCCTGATGACTTTTTTTGATGGGTCCATTATTTGTCCTCTTATTGTAGCGTTGTTTATCTTATCATCAGAATTGGCATCAATTAGATCTATTTTTATGACTTGTTCCTCATCTTTAGAAACTGGATTCTTATCTACTAGAGTTTGAATAATAAGATTCCTTGGTTGGAGCTCATTACTTTTACCATTTTGTGCTTCCTCTGCCAAAATCTCATCATTCAAGCTAATTTCGCTCTGAGTATTGTTACCATCTCTAACATTGATATTAACCTCATCTGTCGAAGTAATTCCCCTATCATCAGTGACAACAAGTTCAAATGTTAATGTAGTGTCAGTTGAAACATTGGGAGCCATGAATGACCAAATCATAGTGTTTGCACCCCCTATTGTAATATTGGGATTAGGAATTTGTTTCCATGCATAAGACAAGATTACACTCTGATTACTCTTACTGTTGCTACCATTAAGGATCACTGATGTACCTTCAGAGACTGTCCGATCGTTGCCTGCGTCAGCAATTAATCGTGTCTCATTAGAAATTGACAAAAATGAATTGGAATTTTGATTTGACTCTATTTCCAGGATTGACGGCGGTACAGCACTTATTTGGGTATCGTTATCTACTAATGTACTATTGAAATTAGATCTATAAACTCTTTCGAATTCATCAGTATTAGAAGAGCCAGATTTCGTTTCATTTGACTTGGTCGGTGGCATGGTCAATTTAGAATTATTACTTGAGAAAACATCATCATCTTCTAAAGGATCATTTAATTCTAAGTTTGGTACCATATCTGAAAATTCTGAGCTAAAATTAAATGAATTCAACCTTGTGTTTGATTTTTCAATACCGTAAATATTTATCGAATAGAGCTTGGTCAAGTTTTCATTGGGTAAATTTAGACATGACAGAATTGCCGTGAGAGTATTGGGACCTTCGATTATTTCATGATATTCAGAATTATAAGTGAATTTCCACATTGAATAATTTTTTCCATCACTTATAGTATTTACCGGACGCAGTATAGATTGTGTATCATTCCATAAAGCATAAACTGTACATGGCTGGCCTGAGCTATATGCGGCAGTTCCAGTGATGGTCAAGTTGCCAATTTGAACCTGACTGTTATTTGTTGGAGATATAATATTGATATAATTATTTTCTACTGTGGCATTAGTATGGCTAATTAGCACTATCAACAAGATTGGCAATAGGAATATTGCAAGAAGTTTAGTATATTCTGTATGATGCAATTCGCTATCCTCCAGATCGAAAAGAATCTATAAAAGGTCCGGCTGTAGTTCATATTAAGTATTAATTCAAAAACAGTAGACAAAACGATTTTCAAGTAAGAGAAAATATAACCCTCACTACAGGCGATTCAATATTGGAATAGAATTCATTTTCATTGGTGTAGGTGAATGATGAATTTTCCTACAAATGCGCATATACACAAATAATATTGTCTATCAAGATTGAATTTTCTAGGTATCTAATTACTTCACTTAGATGAACAAATCAGGATATAATTGCATACAATTTGTTATTTGAGCTTACAAATTTGGTCGATAGTGTGATCGAATTTTTTGCCACTTTGCTATCAGCGCATCTGGTCTTATATGTAATGATTCTTTATCTAGTCTCAACTTAGCCAACGAGACGTACTCATCCATTAAGTCTATACCTATGTATTGTCTAGCGAAATTATGTGCAACCTTTGTAGTTTGTCCGCTACCATTGAAAGGATCAAGCACTAAATCACCTCCGTAAGAATAGAGCTTCATAAGACGGTATGGAATCTCTTCTGGAAATGGGCAAGGATGTTCAATAAATCCTGGTGGAACAGGCGCAATATGCCATATAGAATTTGCAATCTCTTTCGTAAATTCTTCATGCGTTGCGGGAAGAATTTCATCCCTGTTTGTTCTTCCACTATTTACATTTCCTTTTCTTAAAACAAGTATGAATTCATGCATTATATTAGCTCTGAAATATTTAGGATATGGATTAATTACAAATGATCCATACCTATTAGTACCACCTGTAACTTTGTGCCATATTATCTCTTCATGAAGATTCCAATTTCCAAAAGGCTGCACTAATTTTGATAATAGCATATGCGGTAAGGGTATAATTGTTCCATTTACAACCTCATTTCCTATTACTATACAACAGTAACCTCCATCTTTAGTTACTCTATAGATATGCTCATTAAAAATTTGAACCATTTCTTCAAGATACTCGCCTGTTTCCTTTCTCGTTTTACCACGATAATACCCATTTTTCTCGATATGGCTCTCATAGTCAATAGCATTTCTATAAGGAGGGGAAGTAACAGTAAGTTGGACTAAATTTGAAGGTATTCCTGATAGAACCTTTCTGCAATCTCCCCGGATAATGGAATTTTGAAATTCAAGTAACATGGAATTATGTTCTGTTAATTAATCAGCCCATATCCCGCATACTTAAAAAAAATAAACTTGATGATAAATTAAATTAATAATTAAAGTGGTAATGTCGACAAGATTCCAGAGTATATTAGGTTTTTACATCTCATTAGCTAATAAAATTTCGGTATCTATGCGATGATTAAGAAAAAGGCGATTATGATTTTCGTCTCTAAATTACAATAAGCAACAAAAGATACTAGAGAAATCAAATCCTTTCATTGAGATGATAAATCATTACTTGACTTTACTCATTATCAGAACCGGATGAGTAATTCTCATCAGTTCAAGGATGCGAGAATTGATAATATTGAATTTGTCAAATTTTCATTTCAAAGACGTGCGAGTACAAAATAGTTGCAAAATCAAGATTAACTGGTGGTAGGTCTGGAATGGTTGCCTACGATTTGTACCCACTTGTTCAATGAAGGTTTAGTCATTAAGGTTCAACATAGAATAAAATGATTTACATTCATTCTATATCTCATAAATACACACAGCCCAAATAATCTTAAGTACAACAAATAAAATTGTACCAAGATATTACAGTATTGAGGTCACCAATCAAATTTATGGTTCTTATAATTGGTAAAGGATCGAATAATATCGTGACAGTATTGGAATTGTTTTCCTTTACTTTTCTAAAATAAATTCATCTACTGGCATACCAAAATGCCTTCCAGATGAAGATTTGGCGTAAGCTAGGACTTCATCACCTACTTTCAGATCAGTAACAGATATCAGTTTATTGTCTTTTGTGATCAACCTTATCGTTTCAGCATTCTGAAGAATTACAGTTCCCTTAGAATCATCTATTTGAGCCATTACCAATTTCATAGGTCGGGATTCTATTTTGGATCTTCCTACTGTAGATTTTCTGCTCGTTCCATCCTTGCTAATAACGAGAATCTCCACACCCGCTTCAAGCTCGGATAGATATTTTGTAGTTCCATCGGACACGGCAGTGTAACAATGAACAGCTCCAGCATTTACTCTAAATGGCCGAGGGGAGGTAAAGGAGGAGCCAACAGATTCGTTGTGTACCAGGAACAAGAAATTTGATTTACTTCCTATAAGCATACCTTCACCCATGGCCATCATCGATACAGTATCCACACATACCCTTTCACCCATTCCTACGTCCTTTAATTCTAATATTCTTGCATATTCCAACTTGAAAGTAGGATTATCAAGCAAGTCATGCGAATTCTCAACTTGAGATACATCATCTGTTTCCAATATAACACCATCAACACCAAGTTCTAAAACAGAGAACATAGTTCTAATTTCCTCTGAATTTCTTGTTGTTGCATAAATTTTTGTTCCCGACTTCTGAAGCTTGGCTATAAGGTTCTCCAATGGAATTATCTTCCAATCAGTAGCCTCAACAACTACAAAATCTGCACCACACTTAGATGCAAGGACTATTTCTTCTAAATCGTTATTATTTGATATCTTTTTTATATAACCTACACTTTTGGTAAGATTTTTCTTACTTTTCTTCAACAAGTCCAGAGTGTCACACACAACAAAATCCGCATTATCAGAGTGAAATATTGTTCTGAATTTTTTGCTTGTGATAACTGAAGGGTCACCATAAATCAGTGACACATTCGATACTTTGGATAAAAAGTCATCAAGTTTTTCTTTTTCCACAAGCGGCTTTAGAATGAACTCTTTATTTTTTTGAACTGACAATATTCTTTAATGCCTCTTTTGGTTTTTCACTGTTAAAGATAATTCTAGATAATGCATTGAGTATCTGTGGAGGATTCTTGTGTTGAAATATGTTCCGTCCAAAGGTAACACCAATCGCTCCGGCTTGCATTGCACCGTCACACATTTCCAATATGTCCTCATCCGTTGTTGCCTTTGGTCCGCCTGCAATAACCACAGGAACAGGACATGTCCTTACAACCTTCCGAAAGGATTCGCTGTCTCCAGTATAAACAGTCTTAACAATATCTGCTCCCGCCTCAGCGCCAATCCTGGCCACATGTGATACTATATCCACACTAAATTGATCCTTGATGTTCTCACCTCTAGGATACATCATTGCAATCAACGGAACGTTCCACTCATTACATTTATCGGAAATAATTCCCAATTTTTGGAGCATTTCGGGTTCTTCCTTTGCGCCAATATTTATATGAACTGAAATACCATCGGCACCTAGTCTTATTGCATCCTCCACCCCGCCCATTTGTACTTTCTTGTTTGGTGAAAGTCCTAGTGATGTACTAGCAGACAAGTGCGCAATCAATCCCACTTTTGGGGGGCGAGGCAATGATTTGATAATCCCTTTGTTTATAATGACACTTGTAACACCAGAATTTTCACATCGGTAAATAAACCCATAAACATCTTCTAGCCCGGGTATTGGACCATTTGTTATTCCGTGGTCCATGGGGATACAAAGCATTTTGCCATTGTTTAGAATCCTTGAGAGTCTTATCTGTCTGCCAATAGCCATTAATATTTAGATAATTTTGTTTTCTGACTTAAAAGTGATATGTTTCTCTTATTTTTTGATCGAAGACGCGTAGATATGCCTTCATTTCATAAGAATAAGATTTGTGGCGAAAACCTCATCAGATTAGCAGAATCCAATCGTGGTTTGGCAAGACACTAAAAAATTAATAAACAGAAAATTTATTTGAGAGCGCCGTTTCCTCTTTTTTGGGTACCTATATCTATTGCCTCAGCAACTGTCGAGACAAAGATTTTTCCGTCACCTGGAGAACCGGTACTTACGGTGTCCAAAATTGTCTTTACTACTTTATCAACTTCAGCATCATCGACAACTGTAGATAAACTTGCCCTAGCAGAAAATTCTGAAGTATATTTTCCCGTTCCACGTCCGGATTGTACCACGGGTTTTTCACCCTTTCCTCTACCTTTCGAGTCCACTATTGTACATCCGCTAAGTCCTATCTTTTTTAGCTCTTCATTTAACTCTAGAATTCTTTCACTATGAACTATCGCTTCAATACGCTTCATATTTTCACATAAATATATAAAGAATATAAGGTTTTCAAATATCTTTAAACGGATTAAAAATATAACATTATATGATAATAATACATAATTATCATAATTTTATGCTTTTAAAATAATATAAATCGGTTGGACCTAAATGAGCCCCACATTATATGAAAAAACATATATTATTTGTAGATTGAGGCATTCAAAAATATTATGAGCATAGTTGTTATCGTTACGAACACACGGCGTTGCTTATCCCACCCTCATGATGTTGATACTGCACATAATAACACATGTTCTTTTTATATCACGAGTACTTGAGTCACTAAACCACGGTTAACAAAAGCTGAAGAAGGTTAGTTAAGTGTTTTGAGTCTATTTGAATAAATCGGTATCCAGAATGTTTTTCATTTTGTAAAGAAGGTCATCAAAAGTGTTTTGATTCACTAATTTAGTAAAACTATTATTGTCAAAACTCTGTACAATTGTTGAATTATACATAGATCTTTGAAATGATTGCTTTATTCCGTCTACAGAGTCGGGAGCACTTTCATTATTGGACTGCGTTTCATTACTAAAGTTTTGAGTATTATTGCTAGCGTTTTGTGTATTATTGCTAGCGTTTGCTTCTATTGTTGTCTCAATAGGAATATCTTGTGTAATAGTTTGATTATTTCTTCCCAAGGTAAGACTTGAAGGTAATTCGTCCTCAAGACTACTCTTTCCAGAATCTTCACCTAAGTTGACAGTATCACTGGATAGCATGCCAACAGTTTCTCCAATCATTCCGTCAATTGAACCAGACAAGACTTCATTAACTGTCTCAGTTATGGATGATGAAGGAGGACTAGCGACCGTTTGTTCATCGGTTAACAGCTCGTTAGTTGTGGTTAAGTTTGGTTGGATATTTGGTGTGGTTAAGTTTGGTTGTGCACTGGTTAGTCCGTTGGTGGCAATTAAAGCAAAACTGAAGAGAGAGATGGCATAAACATGGTATAACTTGAAATTTCTTGACACTTGAACAGGTCAAGAAAATTACTAATAAATCATCAGGTTCATATGTTGTGTCTTTAGGGTTAATAATTGTGATCCTGAGATATCATAATCAGGTTCTCATTTGTCTGCATGTTACCACTTTATTCAATAATGGCGTTAAATAATTAAAAATATTTCATTTGTACAAATCACAGAACTAAGGAATGCAACTGAAAATATCGTTTCAGATAATATACTAGCATTCGAAGGCAGAAATACATGGAACTGACTACTTTGATTCACTAGACACATCTATCTTTAATAAGCAAAATAAATCGGTCGATCTACAACAATTTTTTTTTATGAGAATTGAAATCTAGAATTGGATAGATATGTTACTAATTATAGATACATCTCTTTGTGTGCGAAAAGGTGATTATGTGAAAAAAAGAAGGTATTATTCCATTAAGTGCCTGACATCGCCTTCTAATATTCCAGATTCATTGTGAAGCCTATCAATGTGCTTTGAAAGGCCTTCTTTAGTATCAAATGGAGAACCGCAGTACGCACATGTGAAGTTTGCTTTGCTAGGGTCCTTCACATATTCTATTGCCTTGGTATCGATAATACATACCGGTGTACCATGTAGAACCTCGTCTACGGATGAAAGAGCAATCGCTTCCATCTTCCTAGAGATATCCTCACGTGATATTATTCCGAGAACAGCAGAATATGCATGAACCATTAATTGTCTTACATTCCGCTTATTCATGATTGTGAGCGCATCCCTGATGGTATTTTGTGGATTGACTGCTAGAACAGGAGATGTCATAATTTCCCTAAGCTTAATTTTGGAGGGATTCTTGCCTTCAGATGTTACTTTATAGAGTATATCAGTCTTGCTTACCATTCCTACTACTTCGCCCAGATGTGATGCAAGGACACTGCGCAGATTTCTTTCCTTCATCCTTTTTATTGCTTCATCTAGAGTTTCATCTGCTTCAAGTATAATTGCGTCATTATTCATTAGATTTCCAACGGGCCACGAAAGGAGCGATGAAATGCTTTCGGAAACTAGGGCACCAGTCATGAATATATTATTGGGAGGATATATTTATATATATCCACAATTGGTCAAATCAATTTTGACTGGTAAATGGACATAGAATGCGAAATGTAACTTTGGCAATGTAGTTAAGGCTCTTGCTTGGAGCTTTTTCTGATTCTTTTTTGTTTTACCTTGGTAGTAGTCTTCGAAATCTCCTTACTCAAGTAAGCCTTGAGTTGCTCAATATTTTCATTATGGGCTGTTTTTCGAAATGGATCAATTGGGATCTTCTTTTTACGTGCAATGCGAATATCTGTTACTCCTGATTGTACTAGTTCATCCTTAGAATATCCTCTTGCATGTCGTGAAATGAGGACTCCATTGGCTAGTGTCTTTACGATTCCACGCTTGATAGCATCCTTCATAAGCTACAAAAATTAGAGATCTAAATTAAAAGGTTTCTTGATAAAGTGGTGGATTTACTATCAAATTGATTCATTTTTACTATTAACGAGATATCGGAGAGAAAAACAATCGGTATTAAATGATAGTCAATACTTTGAATAAAATATATTATGTTTCAAAAAATCATTCTGGTCAAGGGGCTGAGCGCCGGGGTAGCTCAGCTTGGTCAGAGCGTTCGACTCATAATCGAAAGGCCGCGGGCTCAAGTCCCGCCTCCGGCACGTAATTTGAAACCAAAATTCCAAGGGAAAAAATAAAGAGATATTTATGCCATTAATTTTCTAACTATTAATTGTCAATCACGTTTGAAATCCTAAAGCCAATTATAGATTTCGTCATTTCATTCATATCTACTTTAGGATACCCAGGAATTTTTTTATTAAGCATTTTAGAAAGTGCGTTGATTCCCATACCAAGCGAAATCATTATGCCATTTTCAGGTTTTCTGGTTAGCAATGGGACGTTTGAGCCTGTAAGCGTTGTACTTGCTGGTACTTTTGGAAATCTTGTCGGCTCAATCCTAACATATTACTTGGGAATAAAGGCAGGAAGGGCATTCATATTAAGATATGGAAAGTACATTTTGTTTAAGAAAAGTCATCTTGAATTTACCGAAGAGTTGTTTCAGAAATATGGTGATAAAATTTCATTCTTTTGTAGATTGTTACCTGCAGTACGAACATATATATCTCTTCCCTGTGGCATTGGTAAAACTAACTTTGTTAAATTCTCAATCTACACATTTCTAGGATCACTCATCTGGAATTCAATGTTAACTTACGTTGGTATCATATTAGGACATAATTGGGAAAATATTGACAAATACGCAATATATCTTGATGTGGTGTCTGTCTGTGTTATATCAGGTTTCGTTATTTGGTTTTTTGTCAAGATTCGTAAGCGATCCAAGTCTAATCAAAAAAGGGAAGTTTCGCAAAGTGATAAATAAGAAAACTAAGTGTAGTGGTGAAAACTTCATTACTCTCATCAATAGATTCGTTTATTTGCAATATCTAATTATTAATCTGCACTATTAATGAATTTAGGTATAATATCCGATACACATGACGACCTGACAAGTCTAAAAAATGCGATAAAGAAATTTAATGAAAATAGAGTCAGCTGTGTAATTCATGCTGGAGATTATGTTTTCCCCGGAGTAGTAAAGCAATTCAAACACTTGGATGGCAAATTGATAGGAGTACTTGGAAACAATGATGGTAAAAAATTAGGATTGCTGAAAAATTTTCAAGAAATTGGTGGAGAGCTGCATGGAGAATTTTGTCACCTTGAATTAGATGAATTCAAAATTGCCATATATCATGGAACCAGTAACAAATTGACCGAAGCTATTATCGCAAGTCAAATGTACGATTTGGTCATTCATGGACACACTCATAAGAAAAGAGATGAAAAAATACGTGATACACTGGTACTAAACCCTGGTTGTGCACACAGAGAGTTTCCCAATATAGATGGAAATATTGAAACAGAACCATCGGTCATAATATTTGATACTACAAAGATTGACTATCATTTTGTCAAATTATAATTACATCAGATGATACTCTAGGCAGTAATTTCTTATTTCAATAATTTGACTTTAGACAAGACTAGCTTTTTATTCTAGTTATTTTTACCCTTTCGAGAACTTTCCAATATTCTACCTCTGCTCCTTGCACAATTTTTTCTCGTATTTCATCTTCTACTGACGAAGTTTCAAACATTTCGAATGTTTCTAAATCCATTACTTGAAATATTTGTCCGGAGATGGAAATGATTTGACCATTTCTCTTGTCTATTAGTGGAACATCTACACTAGCAGAAACAGGTGAAACGAGACTATGCTTTGACCCATCGAATACTGATATTGCAGAAACTCTCGCTTTTGCTGAACCATGTTTTCCAGGCTTGCTATGGTCATATGATACAATTCGACAGGGTTCGTTGTCAATAATTATATAGGAACCCACTTTTAGGCTCCCTAAATCCATCGGTTTGCTCAATATTGGTCGAAAAAGTAGAAAATTGCTTCATATTTAACGGTTCTGATCAAAACCGTATTATCTTAGTTTCTCCAAAATAGAGAAGCTTACAAGATTAGTTAGAGGAATCCCTTTTCTTGCAACATCATTTCTTATTTTTTCACAGTAGTTTTGATCGCTCTGATGACTCTTTTTGCCCTCAACTTCCAAAATTATGATATTGTCCGCATGTGGAAAAATAAATGGTAATTTCTTGTTATTCATGAATTTCAGATTTCCTAAGTTTGCGCTTACCACCATATCTCTCCTTGCTAAGACACCTGCGATATCTGTTAGTTCGTGATTGTCTTGATCATATCTTGTATAGTAAATTGAGACATAACTTACCTTCTCATGATATTTTTCGAACAATTCTGTCTCATTACTAAAGAGGAAAAGAGAGCTGTTTGGGCGCTGATATCTAGAAATCCCTTCAACAATTTTATCAAGACCAGCATATTTGACAAGAATGTAATGATTTGAATTATTTGGGAAATACGGCTTGCTTTCAAATGTAAATGTAGCCGTAGCGAAATACAAATCTTTAACAACATCAGAATTCTTCCAATACCCTATCAAATTTTGAGCATTGTTATCTCTTGGATAGCATATGTATCCGCATGATGCAATTGAACCATCACTCAAGTCTAGAATCGTAATTCAAGAGGATAATTTATACCATTTTTATTTTATCATTCAAGTCTGACTTTTTGATAAAAAATTAGAAATTCTAACCTGTATTCATTTTGTACTTTGTGCAGTATGCCATAATGCAGAGTCTGCATTTTTGATTCTCGTTATATATAACGGAATCATGACATAACATAAGCAGGTAGAAAGTGCCCCGATAGGGTTTCTCATTGTGACACGAAAGAATTCTACAAGGGCAGTTTTTATGGAAAGGTGATTCTTAATACTGTATGGAAGCTTTTTCAACTGATTGTGGCCATTAATTGCTCTTATTACCTGTGAAGAAAAATCAACAAACGTCTTGGGAGGTTTGAATAGAACAATTGCATTCGGGTTAAAGACAACATCATAACCCATTTCCAAAACTTTACTTTGGATAAACAGATCTATTGCAATCAGGCCTTTGGGGATAGTTATTTTTTTAGCAATATCAGAGCGTATTGATAAGGCTCTACCCATTACAGTATATTCAGAAAGTTCTTTTTCTCTTACTGATTCCAACCATTCATTGACAAAAATTGTACTCCGTGCAGGAATTCCTCGATCTGGAATCGGCTTTGGATTTGACGCACATATACCCACATTATTATTGATTTTGTCAACTAATTCTAAAGTACAATTTGGTTCTGGCATAACATCGGCGTCATATAGGACAATTATTTCACCCGTCGCATTTTGTATTATGTTGTTCCAAGCGTTTGCTGCGCCTTTCCTCTTGTCATTATGAAGAAAGGTTATCTTTTTTGAATGATTTTCAATAAATTGCTTAACGATAATTGGGGTATCATCTGTTGAATCATCAGAGATTATTATTTCGACAAGGTCAATTGAATCTAGATTTGAAGAAATCGCACTTTCCAAAATTGTTTTGATATTTAATTCTTCATTGTAAGACGGAATCCCAATAGATACAGAGGTCAAACTCCTCTAATTTACAAAGTAACATATTTTACTCTTGATATATTTCAATTAAATAATGTATCATGACATCGATATTTTTCATTTGGTTAAATATGCATATATTTATAAAAAATCACAAATTAAGAATTGACATTTCAGGATACCTATCGTAATCCCCTTTTGAAGACGAGTAATTTGATTACTCCCATAATCATAGGAAAATCCACCGCTGCCTCTAATAATAGTGACCTTCTTGTTATGTCTGACAGGACCCTAATAGATAGACTTGACAAAATTGTAGCTTTACAAATTAACAAGGTAATTATTTTTGGGACCCCCAAATTACATGATCCAAGGGGATCACAAGCATGGAATAGTAAGGGGATTGTTCAAAACACAATAAGAACTATAAAAGGTAATTTTGACAAAAAGATCGAGATAATTGCTGACGTCTGCGTTTGTCAGTATAATCTATCAGGCCATTGTGGAATAGTAAGTCAAGATAACCAAGTAGATAACGATAAAACTTTAAAGCTTATGTCAAAGATTTCCCTTAGTTATGCAGAGTCTGGCGCAGACATGGTTGCACCATCTTCGATGATGGATGGATTGGTACTGTCTATTAGGAACAATCTCGACATTAATGGATTCAGAGATACCAAAATAATGTCCTTTTCAAAACAGTTTTCCTGTCTTTATTCTCCCTTTCGTTTTACCGCATTCAAGAAATTTTCAAAGATCGACAAGTCCAACTATCAGATAGGATACTCTAATTCAAGAGAGATGTTGAGAAAAGTAGAATTAGATTTACGTGAGGGAGCAGATATTATAACTATAAAGCCATCATTGGGTAATCTTGATTTGATAACCAGAATTGTTGATAGAGTCAGCTGTAAAATAGCCGTACAACACGTATCTGGCGAATATGAAATGCTAATGGCCGCTACTCGCAATAGACTCATAGAAAAACATGAATGGATTATAGGATATTTTACATCTATGATAAGAGCAGGAGTTAACTTGATAATATCATATGGAGCTGAGGAAATAGCTGCCTTGATTTAGGTCGTTAAACTCTTTTGTACCAAAATGAACGATTTGAGGTCGGATTAAAATAATCTTGCTCATGGGTTTTATTTCTTTAACTGGACAGCATTGATAATACCTACCTGACCGGGTCTTGATATTACTCTGGCCAAGCCTAATTCAGTTTCTATCACAGTGCCTTTAGTAATTACTCCTCTTCTTTCATAGTCCTTATTAGCTGTGTTCTTGATAACTCTAAGTATTTTCAACCTTGTAGTTTTGTTCTCTTCCACATTTGAAACATTTGCTAGTTCAACAGTTTTTAAAGCCGTTTTACTGTTATTGCCGCGTACTCTTCTTGTCACTTTGACATTGCTTCCAATAACTGCTTCATTTGGATATCTATCTATTTCGAACTTGCGTCTGCTCCGCATAGCAATTTTTCTGCCGCCGGTATAGTTTCGACCGGATAGATTCTCTATAGATTTTTTCATGATTGCATAGAAGTGAAGTTGATCCATATTATGAGGTTTACTATTAAGTAATCAAAGAACAAGAATAATTATTTTAGAATCAACTTGCTTTTGAGTACGTTGAGGTCATTTATGCCAAAATATTCTTGAAATTTTCTGCTTGTTCTATATATTTTCATTCGCCCCAATCGTTCCGATTCAATGAACGCATGAGCTCTCAGCTCTTTGAGATGTGTGTAGACCTGACTGCCTCGGATTTGAACTAGCCTTTTTGAGGTAATTGGTTGTTCATAGGCAATAAATGATAAAGTCTTTAGTGCACCGGCGGGGATTAGCGGCTGTTGAGCAAATCGCCTAATCAAAGGCATGTAGACAGGTTTTACTTGAAACACAAATTTATCATCATCAAGTTGTGCGATTTCTAGAGCAGTCAAAACATTTTGTGTTTTTTTTACTAGTTCAAGTAGTAATTTGACTACTTTTTCTTTAGAATTAATTCCAGCTGCCCTCATCAAGTCACTTACCGATAAGGGTCTACCGGCAGCATATAGGGCTGCTTCGATTCTGGCTGTAATTTCAGCGTCCGGGAGTGATTGAGGCACCTGTGTGAATGTAAGTAACTAAGCTTTGTTAATCAATGTTTTCGTTCAAGGTAATCAATATTTCTTTGTCTTTCTGCTCAACAAGTATTTTTCTTTTCATGGCAAGGTATAGCATAGCAATAAAGCATCTTACTATTTCAACAGAATCCATCTTAACCGTAAGATTCTTGAATTCAACAGACTTGTCAGCCGTTACGATATCGAAGATCATAGCCTCATAAGATTGCAAAATCTTCTCGAACTTCACCAAGTATTCATCAAAGTTGAACGTCTCCACAGATTCCAGATTGAGTTGATTCCGTCTTGGTTTTGGATTTGCCAGTCCATTTATCATGTTTTCAAGTACGTGCAATAATTCCTCTAGGCTCACAGGGTAAGTAGGTTCTATCCTAAACGGAATTTCAAGTGGCTTCAAATTTGGAATGGGTTGGATATCAACATCCTCAACCCCCTTTTTAATTTTGGAGATTTTCTCTAGCCTCAGGATGCTCTCTACCTTCAAACGATAAATTAGTGAGGATGACAATGCTGCGATCCCGCACATTCTTAGGTCTTTTTTTCCACTATTATTAATTAGTTTTAACAGCATTTCTAATAGTAATGAAAGATCAATTTCCCAAACATCTTTCTTTGATAATACGGAAGGATTGAAAAGTAAATCAAGTGGAGGTTGAGATATGCTTTTCTTAGTATTTATGTCTGCTTCCGACATGTATGTCTACAATAGCATCTAGTTAATATTAATTGGTATTGTCTAATAAAATTTAGATTTATAATAAAATTTTGTTCGGAAGATTGGAAAAACATTCAAAAGTCACTGTATTGTAAAATAAAAAAAGTGGAGAGTGTATACATCAATGGCTTCAAAGAAAGAGATAAGGGACAAGGAAAATCAGGAGAGGCTTGCAAATGCGATTAGCACTTTGGACAGTATAGCCAGGAACAATAATATTCAAAAAAATATTCGTAATATTGTAAGAGAGATCCTGACAGGAATAAAGGATGAAAAAAACGGATCTATTTCTGTTAGGGCAGCAAATACTATAAGTATGCTAGATAACGTGACTCAAAATCCGCAGATGCAATCTCATATACGGACCTTACTGTGGCAGGTCGTTTCAACGTTAGAGAGTATAAGAGAATAGGAAATTCAACCCTCAAATCAGGAAGAATCAATATTCTTGGCTTGTTTTAATTGAGGTGGAAGTTTTTCAAGTTTATGAGTAGGATTAGCAAGATAATGTCTGGACGCACCTTCACCACTAAGCACAATATTACAATTAATACATTTGTATCTTATAGCCAATGACAATTATAGTTATACCTACATATCTAAAAAGATACTGAACAAAACATTCATTTTTGATCCATCCTGGAACATTCTAATGTCACTGCTATCTTTACTATGTCAATGTTGCTAGCTTAACTACAAAATCTTAAGATCATTAATCTAATACTCTATTATTTGTCGGATTATCATAATTCAAACTAATCCAAAGCGTAGGTCTGTATGCCGTTTACATTAATCTAGAGATCCCAACTTAAACAAATGCCCGTCAATATGAAAAGCTATCAGGTACATGAGAGAGAGCCATCATGTTCCAGAAAGTATGTAAAAAGGTACATTCTTACCAATACGAGGATCAGCAATATCAGCTCGGTTCATCTACTAATCTCTAGCTCCATATCATGTAAATCCGAATAGGAAATCTATGGTTTCATAATTATCTCAGCTTGATAATTTCTCTATTATCAGGAACAATAGATCTTATCTTGAATCTTGAGAAAATATTGCTAGCTACGTTTTCTGATTTAGATTTTTCACCATGATTGACCAATACTCTCTTTGGTTTTATTCTTGCAGTAAAATTCATTATCTGGTTAAAATCACTATGGCCACTAAATCCATCAATTTTCTGACTTGCACATTTAATTGGAATAACTTTAACCTTACCTTTTTCATCCAGCATACTGATTTCCATCAAACCGCCATCAATGACGCGTCTTCCTAATGTTCCATTAATTTGGTAGGAAACAAATAGTATGTTATTTTTCTTATCTGGCGCGATTTTCTTAAAGTATTCTACGGATGGACCTCCTTCCAGCATTCCAGAGGTTGCCATTATGACACTCGGGTTTTCGTCGTTGAATACATCTTCCCTTCTTTCGTATCCATTAACTACTGTAAAGTATTCTGATTGGAAGGGATTCACACCGTTAGATACTGATTTTCTTACATCAAATCCAAGGTAATGCGCATAGGACATATGTATTGCACTGGCTTCAGATATCATTCCTTCGATAAATACCGGTGCCTCCATAAGACGTCCTTCTCTCATTTCCTTATCTAGGACTAGCATTATTTCTTGGGCCCTTCCTACTGCAGGAACGGGAATCAATACCTTTCCTCCAGATGACAATGTCTTATTAATGGCATCGGTAAAAGTTTTGTATACTACAGATTGATCTGGCATTATATCTACTGTGTTTCCGTATGTGCTCTCGGTTATCAATGTCTCTACTCTGGGGTAAACAGATACAGCGCTATCCAATAATTGGGTTCTGGCATATTTGTAATCTCCGGAATAAAGAATATTGTGAGTCCCGAATACATTGATGTGTACTGTGGCACTTCCCATTATATGTCCAGCATTGTTGAAGGTCAAAGTGATATCAGGAGATATATCGGTAGGTTTCCCGTAAGGTAACGTTATACAGTGCTTGATAACTTCATTTACATCTCTTGTTTCGTATGGTAAAAATGTACCGTTGCTTTTAGAAATCTTTACTGAATCGTATTGTAGGAGAGTCATTAAAGGTAGTGTGGGTTCAGTGCAATAAACAGGACCCTTATATCCAAACTTGAATAATGTAGGCAAAAATCCCTGATGATCGATATGTGCGTGACTTATAATTACACCGTCTATCTCGTCAAGATCAAAATTAAACCAATCTAATCGTGGATAAGCTGAAATACCTAGCGGCTCACCAGGATTTATCCCGCAATCAAGCATAATCTTGCTTTCGGAAGTTACTACAATAAAACATGATCTTCCAACTTGTTTAACCCCGCCCAGACAAAAAATAGCTATTTCCTCCTTGTTCCTAAACTTAGATTTTAGTTCAATAATTTCTGATCTCTTATTACTTGATTGACTGACGAAATTTGAATTGGAATCATTGTTTTCCAAAACTAAAGGTGGCCTGAAAACTCTTTTCCCTAGTGACTGTAAGAATAGATTCCTCTCCTTTGCAGAACTCTTCTGAGTAGAGTGAATCATATTCATACTACTTGACTGAATATGTGGAGAACGTAATGTGTGTGCTATCCAACCTGTTGCCTGCGCAATATCGATTACCATATTTGCATCTACAGATTCAGGGTGATTTACTTCAAGGACTACTTCTCCTGTCGCATCATCACAAAATACAGCAGATATTGTAACCTCATTTGGTAACATCTTTATTACCGTGGATCTAGTTTCGTCTTCAGATAACCTAATTGAGGGATCAGTTCTTACCACAAATCTTTTCTTAACATTTTTTGAAAGGGATGAAAGATAATAGGTTAATTCAGTTAATGAAAATTTAGGATTTAATGTATAAAGAGCAACATACGGGCCTTCAAATCTTATATTTGTTATTTGGGATTCCTTTGGAATTGATTTCAGTATTATATCCTTAAAGAAATCTTCGTCTACTTTCTTTTTATGTTGAAATTGATTTGCAGATAAAGTATTAGGATGTCGCTTAACCTTGTCATTGTTCTCTAGTGCAGAATTACTCTCATCTACAGAATTATTACTTAAATCTCGATTACTCACTTTAACATTCTTCTAGATACTCGGTCTGATTTTCTATTATCCTTACGTTAATAATGATAATCAACTACTATCACAACGCCAGATAGCAAGGTCACTAAAGCTCCTACCGGTTGTATCCATAGTGAAAGTGAACTTCTCTATTAATATATATTTTGGAAATTAATTGTTTTTGCCTGCCCACTATCCTAGAATAGAAGATATGGTAAAAATAATGACATAACCACAATAACTATCATTAATGTAGATACTGCCGACGAGATTTGCTTGAGACGATTCTTGTCAACTTTGGATCTGCTCTCTATAAGCGATCCGTACAATTGACCTCCATCCAAAAGTGCAATAGGAAGGGCATTGAATATTCCCAAATTGAAATTGATGAACCAAAGCCAGAAGAGAGTATTGGCAATTATGGGAAAGAATGGACCAAATAAACTTGATTCATATTTTGGCGCCATAGTATCTGAGAATGGTACAAATTGTCCATCTAGTGTTGGCAAAGGAAGCATTGGTACTGGGCGATTTATATCAAAGGTAAATGCAAAATGTCTCTTGTACAATTCAAGTGTCCCATTGGGATCAAGGGGTAAAGCTACGACACCAAGAATAGGTTTAGTAGGGTCGGTGTCGGCAGGAATAGATAGTGTACCCGTTATTTGTTTCCCCTGTCTGTCCTGCCATAAAATTTGAGATTGTTTGCCTATATTTGATCTTAAAGTTTGCGACAAATCGTCTTGACTATGTAATTCAGTTTGACCAATAGTTAGTATGCTGGAACCTCGTGTAAGACCAATTTTTTCCGCAAGTGATCCATCGGTTATACTAATTATTTGGATTCCATTATTCGGGTTAGTTTGCATAGCAATTGGCGTTAAGGAGGATATTACTACAAATAACAAACCCATTGAGATTGCTGCAAGAATCATGTTGTTCATTGGGCCGGCAGTAAGAACGGCACTTTTCTCCTTTAATGTTGCTTTATCTAATCCTTCCTTGTCAAGGTTCACAAAAGCTCCAACTGGAATAAAGAGAACAAACGCAATACCAGTTGATTCTACCTTTATCCCATATACTCTGGCAACGATGCCATGCCCTGCCTCGTGTATGAAGACACTTATTATGAGAGCAACCAAAGTGTAGGAAATTGGAAGAAGTGGGTTAAGTACGGGGATTAGAAAATTTCCTCTGGGACCTATCTCCCTGACATCCTCTCTCACAGAAACATTTGAAATGAGAGTGGATATTCCGCCAACTATTAGTAATATCGCAATCACGGTTATGATAGGCATTAAATATGTATTGGCTCTGGCATATGCCTTAGCAACTCTGGTCTTTGCTACATAATCAAAGAATTTTAAGCCAAACGGGGTATGTAGCAAAATCAGAGGAAATGGGCGAAATATGTCGGTGTGAATACCTTGTTGTTTTTGTTTTTCCAGAACTATGAGTACAATAATTTACATATTTAAATTAATTCATCGGAATTGAACTAGAAAAAGTATCAAAAGAAATTACGTGAGTCTTATTTAGTGAGTGAAATATCATATTAAATCTATCCGATATCTTAAATTATCGTAAATCGTTACCAGTGTCAATCGTTTTTCCACAAATCTGTCGCGGATCTTAGTATTTTTTGGAACTTGTTATTGCTTGTTAGTTGCTTTTCGAACATTTTTTTCCTTGCAATATGCTCAGATTCATTAGTGTGCTTTTCTAATGATAACGCTTCTATAGATTTCCCACAAATATTGCAGAAAAATTCTTCCATTCAATGATTATGTTATAAAGAACCAAATTTAATTCATTATATACTGCAACGCCACAAAATTTACTTTCTTATAAACGAGAATATACAAACGATTTATTAACTTACTACAGTCGTAATAGAATTAACAGGTATTTGACTTGGAAGAGTTTTTGCTTTTTCCCTTTTTTGTCATAATCGGTCTGATAGCAGGCATCTTGGGTTCTATGATAGGAGTCGGAGGTGGAATCATAATATCCCCAGCTTTGACTTTTCTCGGCTTGACACCGCCACAAGTTGCAAGCACAAGTCTCTTTGCCGTTTCTTCTACGAGCATCTCCTCGACTATAGCATATGCTAGGTCAAAAAAGATCCAATACAGGCTTGGGATTAAGATGGCATTATTATCAATACCAGGTGCTATAGTAGGTTCGTATTTTTCAACATATATCGACCCGAGTTATTTCAAGATACTACTTGCGATAATACTAGTCGGAACAGGAATTTATCTAATGTATAGAAAATCGATAATCAATGGAAATTCCTTGTCATTGGAATCAATTTGGGTAAAGATTCTTTTTTTTTCCGGTGCATTTGTTGCTGGAATTATCTCAAGTTTATTTGGAATTGGGGGTGGGGTCATATTTGTTCCCTTAATGATAGTGATTGTAGGATTGACAATGTATTTGGCTGCGCCAACCTCGCAATTCGTTTTGATGATTACATCATTGGTAGGATTGACAACCCACATTATACTAGGAAATCCTCAATATCTTCCTGCGGTACTCTTATCAATAGGTGCATTTGCCGGAGCTCAAATAGGATCCAGATTATCAACGAAATTAAGTGAACAAAAATTGAGGCTAATACTTGGAATTACTTTTTTTGGTATTGCACTCAAATTAGTCCTAGATTTTTATCAATTTGGATAAGCAGCAAGTGTAATCCCTTTTACACATTTAATTTGAGAGAAGACTAGATCCCTTTTGAATCATAAATGTGGACAAAATAACGACAATGGGTTATGACATCAAAAAAGCCGCTATTTATGATAAAAGTAATAAAGTGGACCCAGAAATATCTATGAGACTGCAGATTATTGTCCAGACAAACTTCAGCGAAAGAAATACAGGTTCATGGAAACAAGATTCGTTATCTGGATTTTGATAATTTTAGTCCAAAGAAAAGTGAGAACTTGGTGCTCTTACATGGCATAGGTGCCTCTGCCGAAAGGTGGTCTAACGTGATACCTTTTCTTTACAAGCATTTTAGAGTAATTGTTCCAGATATAATCGGATTTGGTTATAGTGATAAGCCAACCGTAGAATACAATATGCCATTCTTTGTAAAATTTTTCGAAGATTTCCTGAATAGTTTAGGCGTCAAAAAAGCAAGTATAGGAGGTTCTTCATTTGGAGGATTGATTGCAGCAGAATTTGCAATCAAGAATACTAACATGGTGAACAAACTAATCTTAGTTTCTCCGGCTGGGACCATGAAGACTTCTACTAAAATGCTGGAAGAATATATCTTGGCGGCTTTGTATCCGACACATGATAATGCCTGGAGAGCATTCATCAACATGGCTTTCGATCCACGTACTGTTACGGAACAAACAATAGAAGAGTTTATCGATAGAATGAAACTTCCAAATGCAAAGTATGCTTTCATGTCCACCATGATGGGGATAAGAAACACTACAAACTTGTCTTCTCGACTCAACAAGATACTCTCACCAACGATTATAGTTTGGGGTGAGCAAGATGGAATGATCCCGGTGAAATATGCGGAAGATTATAGGAATATTCCTAATTCTAATTTGCAAGTAATCCCAAAATGTGGTCATACGCCTTTTACTGAAAAGCCGGAAGTATTTTCTAAAATAGCTATCGATTTCCTAAGAGGATTCAATAGTATTAAATAAACGCTCTTTCAAAATTACAGGTATGACTGATAAGCCGGAAGGTAATGAAGATATGGAATCATATAAGAAGGTGGTAGATAGTACTACTCAGGCACAGCAGGATTTTTTCAAGAAATTTTCAAATCTTCAAATGGATGCAATGCAGAATTTCTTTTCAATGTTACAAGGTCTGACTTTTTACCATGCCATGTTCAAGACTACTATTCAAAGCGGTGGCAGAATATCTATACCAGAAGCTGAGAGACAGGCATTGAAAATTGAAGACGGGGACCTTGTTCAAGTCATAGTAATTCCTATTGAAAGAAAACACAAGAATAACTCCGACAAGTGATTTGTAACTAAGAAGTTTAGTTCAGTCCATTAAGCGTTAATTGAATTGACTATTAATTAACTTGAACGTGTCTTAAGCCATTGTCCTACTTTTGGTAATACGTTATTTTGTGAATAGCTACTTGCAATTAAACCCACGTGGCCAGTATGGAACCGGATTAATCGTCTATCCTGACTGGATACTGCCTCATTTAAGGGAACGCTACATTCCGGAGAAACAAGATGATCCTCCTCTGCAACAATATTTAAAAGTGGAACATTAATTTTTTTAAGGTCTACTATGGCTTTCCCTAATCTAAACTGGTTTTTAAATAACATGTTATTTTTGTAGATATCATTTATCCATTGTTTTATTGTTTCACCTGCTATTGGAGGAGTATCATACAACCATTTTTCAATTCGTAAAAAATTCTGCACAAACGATTCATTGTCAATGTTTTCAACTAGATTAAAGTATTTATTAACCCCCTGTTTGAATGGTTTCAATATGGAGTAAACTTCATAAAGTTTTTCTGGAGGTAAGTTACCAATCGTAGATACTAATTTATCAATATCCATTTGTCTGGAAATGTTTGCAATAACAGTTGAATCTTTACTTGTGTCGACGACCGGCGCTATTGTGACCAAATTCTTAATTTTTTCTTGGTGCAAGGAAGTATACATGGCTGACATAGACGATCCCATACAGTATCCATGAAGAGTAATTTTATCGGCAGAATTATTATTTTGAACTATTTCTACACAATCGTCAATGTAGGAATTAACATAGTCGTCGAATGAGACATATTTGTCCATCCTAGTCGGTGATTTCCAATCAAGTAGATAAATATCAAAACCTTGTGCTAGAAGATGACGGATCCAGCTTTTGTTAGGCTGCAGATCTAGTACGTATGATCTGTTGACCAATGCATAAACAACCAAAATAGGAGTTGGAGAAACCTTATTCACGAGGCTGTGGTAATGCAAGAGTCGATATAATCTTGTCTCACACACGATATCGTTTGGAGTATCACCCACAGATATACAATTACCTCTAGAGAGTAACTCGATAGTCTTGGATATCTTTGAGTATCCGCTTAGATTGCGATTTTGAGTATTCTTATTCTGGATTGTCATTTATATCATAACAATAATTTATTTTCTTTCGGGTTTTTCATACGTGTTTTTAATATCTCTCAGAGTCTTCTTCATTTCTTGTAGATCTTTTAGAACCTCATCTAATTCCGTCCTTGTCGGGATATTTAATAAATTAAGATTTTTTTCAACCATCTTGTTAATACAATTTACAAAATCAAGCTGCTTTGAGTACACTTCATTGTACGCTACAGAAAACTCTTTTGATGAAAATAAAGAACTATAGGCTTCTTCAAATGCATCAATTACAAGCAGCCTAAATCTTTCAGAATCAGTATCATTGAATTTCGGATCGGATCTAGATTTCAAAAGTACATTTCCAATGGCATGAAATTGAGTTTTGGACAATTGCAGCCAGTAATTTGACAGATACCTTTGTAGATCCATCAGAATCCGATTAAGCTCTAGCATATCTTCCAAGTATTCGTTGTAACCCTTAGTTAATGCATTAAACATACCTATTGTTGGAAAGTTTTGTAATTTCTTCCATCTTTCAAAAATATCGTATTTCATAAAATCGTTTAAAGTATTATTTTCATCTTTCAATGTCTTTTTTACCTATTTAGTATCTTGATTGTTTAGTATATTTACTTTAAATAAAATTGCACTATATATTCGCTGTTTGAATGCGATTTGAATGATAAACTAATACTTTTCAATTTGATGGTAGTGTAGATACGTTGAGGCATTGAATGCACTCAATTGAACAGTTAACTAAACTCAATAGAAATTTAATGTACGTTAATAAGGTCTTTCGATGCTATTAATCAATATGAGAATTACGGACATTTTTAAAAAATGGAGACCTAAAGGAAAGATGTATAGTCTTAGATGTAATCAATGTGGAAAAGGTTTTCTTTCAAGCTATGCACTTGAAGCTCCTGTATGCGGTAAATGTATGCAAAAGATAAAATCATCTGATTCTACGATTGATTATGATAAAAAATGTACTACATGCGGTAACTTGGGAGTTATACACGCAAAATCACAATGCCATTCATGCTATTTTGGACTACAAAATAATAACACTGAATAAATCAAGATACACGTCAGAAATCACAATTGTTTGTGGTAATTTTTAGTATATTGTTTAACAATCTCAATAGACTAGATTATTTAACCAATTTTTGCAAAATTCGGACTATATAGTAAAATGTGATTGGGAAACTAGTTTCATTTTCCTACCAAACCAGAGATGTGAGGTTCCATTATAGGATTTCATCTGTAGCAGCTTCATTCCCGTAATTTTTTCTATTTTTGTCAATCCAGTCAGGTCAATACAATAATTTTTTGCCTCAACAACAATAAACTCAAGGTTTTCTTCTCTCACGGTAACATGATTATATTTTAGTAAATCACTCGATACAACAGTATGTAGTATCCAATAGACGCATTCATCAATTTCTATTTGCATTGGTTGATCTAGTAAGATACGACTGTGATTTCTTTTAAGAAATTAGATAATATCATTTAGAAAAAATGATAACAAAAATCACTTGAAAGAATTAACTAATAGATTGTTTAAAGAAATAATAAATTTCGAATCTATCATAAGATGTTATCATTCCTATTGCATCAATATTATGATTGAGTGTTGCCTCAGCTAATTGAACCAATGGCAGACGGCTATCTTTTTTTTGATCTGTTTTTCATTTTATTTAGTTTTAATATTATTATACCTGCTATCGCCCAAAGGATTGAAGAGAAGAGGTACTGATGGAAAAACCAGGCTATTCCACCTCCTACAGCAAAGGATGCCCCTAAAATCCCGAGGATATGTTTGTATTTTAGCATGACTTTTTACCTGCTTACAAGCCTGTTGTTTCCGCATTGATTGAATTATTTCTAATTAAAAAAATGTATAAAAAAAATTTCATTGCTGTCCTAACTATTCATTTGTCGAATCTTAAATATATTTATCACTAATAATAATATGTGAGATTTTCCTGCATTTTTTGGCTTGATTATTTCCTTAGTTAGCTCATTGGTATTAGTATTTGCAATTAATCAACTCAATGCGTATGCACACAACCTTTCAGATTTGTGTCAATGGCAAATGCAAGATGGTCTCAGATTACCAAAAATATCGTAGTCAAGGGACAAGTATCAATGAAGATTGCGATTCAGATTTACTAAGTAATAACTCGACGGATGGAGTAAATTAGATTTGACTCAAGACAAAACTAGTTAGCCAATTTCTATTGATCTAATGGTTTTCCTTACAGGAAGCAGAGATCTCGTTTTCCTTTACATTTTTATCGCATTTTTCCTTATCTACACTACAAATCTTGACGCTGATACCATCCTTGCCCTCTCCAGTGGCGCAATACGCAAGTGATGAATCATCCTCTGCATGTATTATCACCATATTGAGATTGATAACGGTTATTGTGATGAGCGCAAATATTGAGATTAGTGATAATATGCTACTCATTACTTACTTTCCTACATTAGTATATTTAAGCCAAACTCTACTATTTGGTTTGAACCTGCCTCATCCACAATGGCCAATACCGGGCCAAGTGTCTCATAATTAAACCTTGTATCTTTGAGAGCCATGAGAAGACTCTATCATGGTCCATACTCTAGTTGAAATCACGTTACAATACGTCAGCGCCAGGCTGAAGTTCAGTAAACTCGATATACGTTGGTTTTTGATATAGTAAACGTGAGATAAAATTATTTACATATTTCTGCTATGGTTTTGCGGCATATCAAAATTTATTTCTCATCGTACAAAAAAAGCGACTAGTGGAACCTCATGATTGATATGCACCTATTACGCTATTACCCCATTCAATGGATACTCTGATCTGCATTACCAGAGTGGAAACAGAGGGGTTCCAATCATTAGTAAGATTCTTCCATAAGCATCGTTCCCTTTGTCTATTGTTACTTATTAATTGAGATGAGAGTAAAGATAATTTTGCTTGTGTTACATAAATATTTTAATGAGTTAGTATCAATTACCAAGCCGGTCATTGTACAAGATCCATTACTTCATTATTTTTCTTCTACCCTTGTTACTTCTTTAAAAGATCCTTTACATCAGTATAATTTGACTTGAGATGATAAACTAAATTGTTGGTAATTCGCCATTTGACGTCTCAAAACATAGTTGAGAAAGAAAATTCTAAATATTGATGAGTAAAGGCAACACCATCATCACATACCATTGTCTGTTGGAATGTTATTTTTAATATTCACCACATACTCTGCAATGATATCTCCAGTTTCCCCAACTAAATTCAAGAGTTCTATACAGATTGTTACTCTCTGAACAATCTAGTCTAATCTGTGGCCCCTCCCCCCGTAGAATGGTGTTCCAAGAGTTTTATAGTCTGTTCTACAATGAGTCATAGAGCAAAAGAAGCTGGTGGGAAAGGTTGTTTTTGTGATGATACAATCAACCCAACTCCTCCCATCAGTTTTTCATTTTACTCTTTCTAATAAACCCTCGTCCCTCAACGCTTTTAGTAGAAGTTGAACCCAGTAGGTCACAACCTGAGTATGGAGTGAGCACAAATTACTGAATATTCAGTTGCTCCCGAAAAGGCATCTCTACTAAATAGATTACCCCCCATGTTTCAAATCTAGGGAAAAACGCAATCATAGCAAGTCCTTTTATTAAGATACCTGTAATGAAATAATATTGGCAAAAAGTCTGGCAATAACAATTATTCTAGCAGTGCTAATTGCGGGATTGGGCCATATTTACCTTGGATATAAGAAAAGAGGAGTAATAATTTTAATAGTTCGGATCGCCATATGGCTTGCCATAATCTGGCTAGTTCCATTTCCTATAGGTTGGGTAATTGGACCAATATTTGGCGGCGGCTTCTGGCTTTGGCAATTAATAGATGTGGTTAGACTGTTTAATAAAATAAAATCCGGGCAAGCACAAACTACACAATTTAAGAATTAATTACTACAACCAAGATACATTATAAGGACAGGTTGAATGAAGGGGATTAGACCACAGTAACACTCCAACGCCAATCTGAAAGGTCCTCAGAAATGTGGTGGAATTTGAATTTGGACTCCACAGATTTAGATTGCACAATAAACACAATAAAGTTGTTAATCCGACAAGCGGAAGGGAAAACTGGACAATCTGTCATCGTGATGAGCACGACGGACACAAACGACACTTGTTATTCTATTATGGAATTGCTGGAGACATATTTAATATTATGACCTTTAATCAACTAAAGGCGCCTGTAAAATATGGAGATCATTTGATATTATCTTCAAATTAACATAATTAACAAAAGCATTCGATACTTTATTTAATACTATTTCATCTCTAAATATCAATTTGCATGCTATTTTGCCATCTTTCTCTTTTCATCAGAGCTTTAAAAACTTAACATAAAACCATTAGCTCTGACGGCATTTTGTACAACGTTTTTATGTGATGTTCTTCTACCAATAATTGTTTAATATGAGGAGAGGTGTCGAAATTATGGCGAAGTCAAGCTCAGCAAAGAATGGCCAAGAGAGAATCATTACAGATAGAGATAATTCAAGACACTTGCAATATTTTAATAATGGGCAGTGGCGTCACAGTGAAAAATGCAGAGAATATACAAACAAAGAGTGTAACGTAAAGAGCATTAACAATTCCTTACGATGAGCGTTAATGTTTCCGTTCAAGTACTTAACAGTTCTTAAATAGTATTTCATACCGCGTATGCAAAAAACAAAACCAACTGTAACTCCAATTGTTATCCCAAGTGACAGATTACAATTCCTCAAGAAAAAATTAGTTGATTCGCACGTTTCACAATATCTTAATGGAGACTTTATTAGAGAAATAATGGGCTGTACTTGTTCCATATGTCAAGAATGGCCCAGCAAGATAGTGAGCCATCGCATGGAGGGTATTGTAGTAATTGGAAGATATTGTGATAAATGTATAGAAAGGACAGATCTTCATTAGGTTACCAATACATAAACAAATTTTGTGGGTTCAGAAATAAATTGGGGGAGTAAGAGTTTATACTCCTATCTCTCTTGCTAGTTTCACAAGTTTTTTACCGTCTTCTGTCAGGTTATTGAATACCTTGTTTTTAACACTCTTTCGGGCCACAAGTCCACGTTTCTGCGCCTTAAGCAGTTGCTTATGTCCATATCCATATGCGCCCAACTTGGTCAGCAGTTCTCTAGTCGGATATCCCTTTCCAGTACCAAGTGTCTTCAACAATCTCACCAGAGACTTTTCCTCCACGAGTATTTTTAACAATTTTGCTTCTTTCATCACATATTACTATAAAACACTAATTATATAACGGTTACTATTGTTAGATACAAATTACTAATCGGATTCCTCTAAAAGTGATGCTCCAAAAGAGATTGAATCTGGTTCAAGGATAGTTTGAAATAGAGAATTTATACCTTCAAACCCATTCATAACCAATACTTTTAAATTCCCTAGTATTGGGATTAAATTCCCCTTCCAATCCGCATATCAATACATTCATCTAAGTTAGTTTATCTGAATTAGTAAAATAAGGTCGAAGTACAACAAATTTGTTATTTTTGCTCATGTCACGACCTTTGAACAATAACTCTTGTCCATCACTTGTAGTAAAAACACCTTGCCAGTGTGATATTGTAACACCATTTTTCCCTTGTACAGAATTACCGGAACCCACTTTCCTCCCATCAGGGAAACCATTAAAGCCTTTAAGCTCTCCAGTCCAACTTGCCTCTATTTCAGTTTCATCTGGGACTTTCTGAAAGAATTTTCCTTCCAATTGGTTTGTCAATCTCCTCAAACAGTCTTTTTCCTCCTATAACCACTTTCCTAATTCACCGTTATTTTTCTCTGTAGTTAACTTCGATATATTTTAATCTCTATCATTACCTCAAAACTCACAAGATTTATACCAATTATCAATTTGGTTGATTCTAACAAGATCATCAAGTGTGATATACGCATATTTTCTAAAGTTAGAGTTAAACGACCTTCCCTCTGAAAATAGCTGCGATGGGATATTGGTCTGATTTTTCTTGTTGTTCTCAATTAAACCTCTGATTCAGAAACTAAATCCTTAGTGTGTTATTCAAATTTGTAGCCAGGTTAATCTAATATGCAATCGTAGAATACAATTCGGAAAAATTTCAGGTTAATTTTGCCACGACAACTATAATCTGCAATAGCCAACACTACACTACCAATTCAATTAATTATTCAATGTTTATCACTAAATAGTTAATTAAGATAACTTAACAAAATTAAGTAATGAACTTAATAGACTTGTCCCTATTGTAGATTGAAATATCTCTGAAAATGAAACGATCAAGAAAGTTTCCTATTGGCAGATACGTTCCAGTTATATCACTTGGTATTTTGGTCCTGTCATTAATATCAATACCAGCATTCGCACAGCAAACCAATTTCGTAGCTAGCTTATCTGGCGAAGATATGTCACCGATAATAAGTACAACCGCTACTGGAACAGCTAAATTTAACTTAGAACCTGATGGAAATATGGCTTATCAGATAGATACAAGAAATCTAAATGGGGTCATAGGAGCTCATATTAGTCTAAAGAACGGAACTGACTTAGCACAGGTATTCAATTCTTATATTGAGATCAATGGAAAGCCTGAAATTCCCACTGGGGAAGTGAACGGACTATTATCTAAAGGCGTTATTACATCTAGTGATCTTAGCGGTCCACTTGCTGGCAAGACCATTACAGATTTAACCAATTTTATGAAAAATGATTCAGTATACGTTGTTGTTCGAACACAAGCTCATGAGAATGGAGAAATCCAAGGAGTTATTACTCCTTCAAGTACTGGTTACATGCAGGGCCTCTAGTTAGGGTTTTCTAAATTAGGTAATAGAGAATTTCAGATTTAAGTTAATTTACCTAATATCTGTCTTCTCCCAATCCGCAGGACATGATTTCGTAGCCAACTAAACCATCCTTTCCGTTACCATCGTCGTGCGATGTTTCCAGACATTCCTTCTGATTCTCATAACTCATCTCATAGGCTGGTGAGTTCTTGAACTTTTCCCATTCAACGGCATCGCGGTTTGTGCATTCCTCATGGTCTATGCACTTAGTGAGTTCGCATAGAGACCCATGATATGCCAGTAACTCGAATTCCTTAGAGGATGCATCATTGGGTTCGTGATCTTTTGGATCCCAATCCATATCAGTGAAAGTATCAGAGCACTCAACCTCTTTCGCAAATGAATTGTTCGTTGATAACAATACTGTAAATACTAATGTTGCAAGTAACACAACGGTAATCTGCCTAAACACAAATCTTTTGGGAATTTGCACTTTATAAATCTTATTTTCTTTGGTATTTGTGATATCTTATAATTTAAATTAATATCTATGGAGAGGATGATCGTAGCAAAATGGACGAATTTTTGCTATGCGTCATTGTTAGAGATTCTAAATAATATGAGTTTATTAGATCAAAATTCTAAAATATCTCTATTAGTGTTCTGAGTTCGTTACTTTATGTAGATACAATTTAAACAATTCATCAGGTTTAGATCCATTTGGTATCAAGTTCGTACTTTCAGTCCTCCTTAGGTATCAATTTGGATCTAATTATCAAATTCTAAGAGATTATTTATTAAAGATAAAGCGATTGACTTGGTCTTGTATGAACTATATGATACAAGAAGAAATGGAACAATATTAAATCATTTTTACATTGAAAATTGCCCTCAAAATATGGCGGGCAGGAAGGGCTATAGACAAATTGGTCACTCAAATACGATTTCATTCATCCAAAGACTAAAATTCTAAACCTCTATCGTAGGGGCGGGATTTGAAGCATCATTTGTATTCCTATTTGTGATCCTTCATAGAACCACTGATATAAGTTGTTGAAGGTATATTTGTGGTTTCACAATCGTCACTTGAAATTACTTCATGTTCAATGTTGGTAGGCTATTGAATCTTAAAATCAGGATGTGGAAACTTTCCATCCAGTCATCTCTTCCCCTCGCTGGATATGAAAATTAAGCGTTCGGATTCCAGTTTGTTTTTTTTAACTTTATTATTTAGTGCTGGATCTTAGTAACTAGTTATGAAATTTTTTACCGTTCAAAGAAAGATTGTAATAAACACCATTGTTGCAGTACTGACGGTCGCCTCTATAATTATTGTTTTTGCTGAATATCTATTTCCGTTAAGTCTCGAACAGATATGGGCAATGTACGGTTTTGATTTGATTGTCACTGCTATATTAGCTGCAGATTTTGCATCAAGATTGAAATCATCGAATACAAGACTCAAATTCATCATTGCCCATTGGTATGAGTTTCCAGCAATGATACCGCTGGTTCTTTATGCAACCGCAGACAGTACATCTATTGTTCAAGGTACGATTGGGACTTTAAGATACCTTGCCCTCTTTAGGCTAGTTAGACTATACAACCTAGCATATATGATAAAAGGCAACGAAATAATTCTGCTATCATCACTTGCGGTAGTAACGATCGTTTTTGGAGCTTTCGGCATATATCTCGCCGAATCTTCGCACCCTGATTCGAGCATACATAGTCTGTACGACGCGTTTTGGTGGGCTATTGAGACCATAACAACCGTTGCTTATGGGGAATATTATCCTATCACCTTCTTGGGAAGGATTATAGCTGGAGTCCTAATGTTTGCTGCTATTGGGATTCTTTGGACTGTAGTTGCATTGATTACGGCTAAACTTGTAGAAAGAAGAGTAAAGCCGTCAGGCTCCGGCATAATACAAGACACAAAAAATATGATAAAAGACAAGGTAGACATTGTAGAAAGTCTAGATAGCAATGAGTTAGATGAACTGATCCGTTTGATAAGAGGGCTCAATCATTCAAGATAAAAGTATATTGTAGTGCACTAAAACTGGTATTTGATATTAGAGGTTTTTAGATTCCTTATCGAAGTAAATGGTGTGTTAGGATATCATCTTATTAAGTTCATGTAAAAGGGCTTGTGATTTTTTCCACTGTTAGTATTTTATTCAACCTGACCTTTATGTTGGCTGTACTTTATCAAATAGCCTCCTATTTCTGCAAGTCATCCATTTATTTGAAATTTCGGGACTTGGCTTCATAGTACATACATGCATCTAATTTCAGAATACCCAGCGCTTTAGGTATGTGCTCCTTGTCTCAGCATAAGATAATCAGGAAGTATCCATTGTCTTAGGATACACAATGTAGTAACACTATTTTTGGCCTTATCTGAAAAATTAGGATAATTTTGTAGAGTCTCTTGCCTACTTTTACTTATGTAGGCTCTCAGTCCCTAAGTGCAGTTTCCTCCCTGTGACACCTGCTACGATCATCTGAATTCCTGCTATTAAGAGGCCTATTGCTACAATAAATCCCGCAAATTGTGCGCCAAAGACTGGAGACACGAGGACTATGATTCCTATAATTATTAACAATGCACCTACTCCAAGAAGGAAACCTTTCCTCCACCCAGATTCTTTTCCAGAGAATGCCTGAGCTATAGCTGCAGCACCACCAAAGAGGAGTGCAATGCCAAGGAAGATCGTTATTATCCATGTAGCAAATTCTGGAAATGCAATCACAAGACCTGCAAATATGAGCACAAGTATGCCGAGACCGATAGAAGCACCTTTACCCCTGATAGGAAGGAAAATTCCAGCAATAATCTTTTCAATACCTACAATAAATAAAATTATGCCAAGAATAAATACTATTGAAACAAACGCAGCTCCTGGATATGCAAGAGCATAAATTGATAATATAACAACGATGATACCAAGACCTATTTGTGCGGGTCTAACCCAACCCCGACTTCTTTCTGAAGACAATATTATCTCCTCTAGTATGGGGATATTTATACTATTCTATAGTAATATTCTATTTTTCTAGCTAAATGCATCCTTATGGAAGGAAATTCAAATAGAATTTATCACCGATCTAAGTTGCAAAAATTAGGAGCAACTACATGAATGTATATAATAACCATCGAATCTAAAAATTCTTAGGTCTTGAGAGTGTCTATAACATTGAGCGTGTCTTCATAACCATCATTGAGTAGCTTATTAATGGTCCCACAGGAGAAATCAAATGTTTTATCAGAAATCGTATCTTCATCATTTCTTCTCTCGATTCTTATAATCCTATCTATGTCAAATCTTCCTTCAACAATGTCTATGTACCGTCTGGGCTTTAAGAGCTGGCCATGGTACTTGGTTTGTTGGTTTAAAAGTCCATTGATGACACTATCCGTAACACCATTGTCTTTTGCAGTCTTAATTAAGTCTCTTACGAGTTCTATGTAATCAGATATTAGCAGTATCACTTCTTCATCTCTCTGACTGCGGTCAGAGAAAGTTATATCATTATTTCTATTTACAACGCCATCATGATCAGCAGGAATTTGTGCCTGTTTTGAGGGATGCACATTGACTACACATACGGCCAGAGAGGGGACCTTCTCCTTCAATCCTCTAACTTTGTACCAATACTTCCTGTGGTACAATACAAGTTGCGATAGAGGAGTGTTGGTCATCAATCCGCCGTCCCAAAAGGATCGTTTTTCCTTCTTATAATGATTATTAGAAGTTGAAGCATGATTCTTACTACTCTTGTTATTAATTTCGTTTTTTAGAACTGCCTCACTTTTAATAGGATCATAACTTTCAACTTCCACTGAAGCATAATCAAAATTTACAGGGTAGGATCCGCTTGCCATAACATGTTCTGAGGTGATCCCCTTATCGTATCTGATCACATGTTCAAAACCAATATCCATATTGTCTTGTGTCCTAATATATCTACCATACTCTGTTTTCCTAGAACCATCTTCCTGAGGGTAACTGTCAAATGTGACTGGCAAACCGTCAGCTACGTCAACCGATAAGAGTAATAGCCTTGGTTGACCTTTTTCATGTGAGGTTGCTATAGGAAATTTAGCAAATTTTTCCAAGCTTTGCTTTAAAGGCTCATTACTAAATCTAAACCATGTGTTATACAAATCAAAAAACTTGTAGTCGAATATTGGTGCAAGGGGAGAAAATACATTTGGCACTCCAAATATAGCAAATTCCTTTGCTGAATAGTAACGTCTGATTGCCTCTGACGATCCAGCGAGCCTATTAATACTCTGGAAGTAATCCCACCAGGGCCTAAACCACGGATTAGCGTCAACCATCGAGTTTGAAGACAAATATTTCCAGAAATCGATAAGTTTTTCCGCTGAACCTTCATATGTTCCATTTTCTATAACGTAGCTTGTCAGGACAGCAGCGTTCATGGCACCTATCGAGGTACCCGCAATAATATCAAAGGTTGATCTTTTCTCTTTTCCCTCTGTTTCATCCTTCTTAGAAAGAAATTCATAAAGTGCTCTGTACGCCCCTGCTTCGTAGGCACCCAGAGATCCTCCTCCTTGAAAAACCAAGGCCCTCTCTTTGGAGGGTATCATGTCTTTATTGTTGTTATTCAAAAGTATTTTCCACTTCTTGTTAGTAACAGCTATTAGTATACGTCGGTTAAATAGGTTCCCGTACATCCGACAATACCACGATTACTCGAAGTATTTCGTACTTCTTCTTTGTTATGACTATAGAATAAAAAAGAAAGTAAATACAAATTTAGAGTTTACTGTCTGCTGCTTGAACTCTCCTTTAATTGTTGTGATTTTTCTACCAAGCAATCATGCGCTCTAAGTTTAGTATCGTTGACAGCTATTCCTGAGTGCTGTGCTAATTCAGCAAACTTCCGCTTGTGGGCAAGAAAATTTTCATTGTTTACTATTTTTTAATGATCCCTGAAAACTTAACAGAAAACTCCTGCCAGAAATGTAGGATAAATATTTGATTCTTTAATAAAAGCGTTAATTTTCAGTTGCCGCTCATTTTAGTCGTGGAAACAATTGATGTTTTGTGACACAGTCATAAGAGTTTGCTGTATTCCTGAAATGATATCTAAAGTTTATTCAACATATCTTATTTCAACTTTAAACCTTTTGTTTTATGTTATCTTGTATCCGGTAACCGTTTCGTTTTGGCCACATCATCTCTACGTCCTTCAATTTCTTTTGAAAGTGACCAGCTAAGTATAATACGTATTGCAACAACTACTCCAAGTATTATCAGCTCCGTGAAGGAGGGAACGAGGATTGTCTTCAATATGTCACTACCTATTTCAAAATCGAGTGCTAGCAGCAATCCCCTGGCTAATCGCGTCCTTATCGTTACCCAGTATACTGTTAGGTCGTCATTTTTCATCGTCAAGTGCTTTAAAAAAGAGGCAAAGGCCCAAACTGCGGATATCCCTATCACAAGTCCGACTGCTACGTCAATTACAATCGTAATTAAAGTTAAGTAATATTCTAAGATGAATACCATCTTATTATTGCTCATATACGGACTTACTTCTAAATGTTTGAACGAGGCATTACACATTCATAATTTCAGGTTACCAGGAATCATTTCAGGGCATTGTCTAAAAGCTGCTTTAACAACACGCACACACATTTGGGGCGCCATTCTGCCGTTAAGTTTTGTGTTGAATAATATCACTATATTAACATAAACGCTTGTTCCGAGAAATGTATGATAATGTATGTAAAATAGATTCCTCGTTGGCTGCTAGAGAAATGCGACAGAAGTACTTGTTCAAATAGACGATTTTTTTTAATCGCCTTCTCATTACTGTCCATGGTAAGCGCGACATCTATCATGCCAATCGTTTCCACTAAGATAGGAACGTTACTGATGAATGTCCGCCACCTGTATTCTGACTATGCTCGATTATTTGTTTGCTGGCATTCCCATTTTCAATGCTCTTCTTTTCATAATAAACATAAATGCCACCAAGCTTAGTGAAATAACAGCTCCAACTAGAAATATTGCATTAAATGCCATAGCGTTTGGTACAGAAGATGTCACTCCTTCAGGAGTTTGTACTTCTGAAGTAAATAACGCCAAGAACATCCCTGCAATAACAGGCCCGATTGCACCTCCTATTATTCGCATAGTAGAATAAGTAGCGGATACAACACCAGTAGATTCCGGTGGTGTAAAGTAGATAATGACGTTTGCTGATAAAGTTACAAAAGCTCCACCAACAGCAAATAAGATGAGTACACTGGCTACCTGACCTGCAGTCGAGTGAAACGCCAGGAGGGCAACAATACCTATACACATTATAATTGAGCCAGGGACTATATACCTAGAGCTGCCATGTTTGACAGCCATAATCCCAGCTATCGGTCCGAGCACCACGAACACCAAGGCTTGAGGAAGTTGTAATAGTCCAACTTCAAGGGTACTCATTCCAAACCCATACGGTTCCGGAGTCTGACCTAGAGTAGGAATCGTGGAAAAAATGATGTACTGAACAACGCCAAGCATAAGATAACTAATGTTTCCAACCCTGATTATCTTGTGAAAGGCTAACTTCAAATTTATCAATGGATTCTCGCTTCGTTTTTCTATAAAAAAGAAAGCTAGCATTGATGCTACACCTATTGCTAGAAAAGTCCAAAAGAGTCCAACGCCCTCACTACCTTTTCCTAGAAAAGTGAAACACAGCATAAATGTACTGGTTGTTATCACCATGGTAATAACTCCAGGAATATCGATGATTCTACCATGTCGTTTGGGCGGCGCACTATCACTAGTATTTTTATCTTTACCTTCTTGAGGAGCTGTTGGGATTTTGGGAATAACCTTCCAAAGCAAGAATAGGAGTATGAGTGAAATTGGTATAGCCGAATAGAAGACGCTCTGCCAGCCACCAAAATAAACAACGGCCGCTCCAAGTACCAATCCTACCGCACTACCTCCTTGATACATGGATAATAAAACACCTTGGGCGAAAGGAAACTTCTCATGTGGAAACAGATCACGTGCAATTCGAATAGCGACAGGAACCAGAGCTACTGCAACACCTTGGATGATCCTGAATATCAATAGAGTATAAAATTCTGTAGCAAAGCCGGCCAGTATCGTTCCAACAGTGTAACACAAGAATACTAAGAGTAGCATCTTCTTCGGGCCATATGTGTCAGCAAGTCTTCCTATAACTATGGTTACTGCGGCACCCGAAACTAAGTAGACTGTTAGTACCCAACTAACAGTAGCATAGTCCTTATCAAAATAGTCTGCCATTTGAGTAAGTGCAGGAGCCATAGAAGTATGTACATACAAAACTAAGATTATGCTAATCCCCATGATCCACAGGGCTCTTGTAGCAACCTTGGGGGTTTCTACAGTAATTTGTTTTCCCTTAGGATTATCACCGCCATCAAGTTTAGCAGATTCAGGCAATCTTTGCCTATCTTACTTTTTTTCATATATAAGCTCTCTTATTTCAAGGAGCACTCTCATAGGTAAAGAAAATTCGAAATGAATCTATTTCTTAATCTAATTATCCGAAAGTATTGCTGAATGTCGTCTTGCTAGCTAACTCTTTTGACTGTTCAGGTAAGACTTTTGTTTCCAGTTTGACAAGTTTTCCCTTTCCTATTACTACCTGATTATAATCTTGATCCTTTGCAGGATACCAGTATAATAGATTATTGACCTTATCCCATTTCAATCCATTACTGGTAGCCCACACCGTAAATTCAGGTGAGTAATGTATGTCAAAAGGAATGTAGATGATCGTCGGTTCATCCGTCACGACTTTTCCCTTTAGAACCATTGAAGCATATTTTGAATCGATATCAAAAAATATCAGAGTAGGTTCTGCTGAGCTTCGCATTGGATATGGGCGTGCAACTGCATCTACATTTCGAGGTTTTCTGTCAGGTCCAAGAAGTGAATAGTTTTCATAATTCCAATTATCCTTGCCTTCTTCGGTATTGTATAGATCGTAATTCCATATAGTAGCATTAAGAAGGAGTGCTTCTATTTGATCATATTGAAGATCCAAATATTCTCTTATCTGCTCTGCCTCTTGGAATGCGCCAAATTCTGTTATAAATGGAATTAGTCCACGTTCAGTGGCAGCTTGAGATAATTGACTAAATAACATGGGAAATTCAATTTTATAAGTGTAGAGACTTTCAGGGATTTTTACAAATGAACTGGCAACAGCCATCGTATCATAGTAATGGAAAGACAGGACTCCGTTATTACCAAATCTGGAAATAGAGTTTAGATCATTTGGCAGGTAGGTTTCTAATTTCTTTGTTACGAGTTTCTTATCTACCATTACATTTTTTATAAAGTCCATACCAAATGTGCTCTTTACCTCAAGGGGGGATGCTCCATATTTCGCTGGCATGCCGCCGGTATCAGTAGGCATAATCCAATCAACTCTGGGTTCAATAAATATAAAGAGGGATTTGTCAAACTTTTCAATTTCAGAGTTTACATTGCGATAATAGTCCACGAGAAACTTGACTTCAAAATCCTTCTTTGGTATGGTACTAGGGTGTGGTTCATTAAAGGGTTCTACAGCAATGATAGCTGGATGTCCTAGACCACCATTTAATGATTTGAAGAATTTAACAGTCTGCCCGATAGTTTTCTCCAAATGCGTGCGAACAGGATAGTTTTTAAGGCCCTCATCTATGTTTGTCAAATCATTCTCCCAGAATGATTTTAAGGTCTCTTTTAGGGACTTGTTAATCATGTATTTGAATTGCCATTTTTTGTCAGGCTTGGTAGGAGCCTTTGGTTTTTCATGCTCTTCATCAATAGCAATGGCCCAATCAGGGAATCCATCACCACCGTAGACTTCATTTGCAATATCCTGATGGAAATCTAAAATTACGTAAAGGTTTCTTGCATACAGCTCGTCGATTATTACCTTCATGTACTCAAGATATTTATTTCCCTCTGGCAGTAACTCGTCTAGATTTGAATTTGGACGAGGTTCTATAGCTTTCCATGAAATTAAGAGACGTATAATATTAAACCCAAGGTTTTTCATTAGATCTAATCCTGATTTTACCGATTCGATTTCCTTCTTCAAATCAAGTTTGGATATATCATGAACATCAAGAGGTGCTATAGGAAGATAAGGAGGCATCTTGCTCCTTGAGCCAAAATTCACTCCCCTAAATAGAACATATCTCTTCTCTTGATCCCTGAACCAGGATCCGCTCTTCCAAATTCCTTTTCTATCTTCCTCAGAAGGTTCTTGTTCTCCTGCAGAGGTTCTTGTTAGTGTTTCGTGGCCGTATCTTTGTGAAAGGCCCCTACGTCTAGCCCTCAATCCTGCTAATATTATCTGTATTCCACTTATCACAAGGGCTATAATTGTCATGACAAGAAGTAGCACAATTCCGAGTTTTGGATATGCCAAGACCAATATAGCCAAAGACGTAATCAATGCTCCTAACGCAATGGAAGAGACATCGTATGATTCTTCTTCCTTCTTTTTCAAACCCGTAACTATTCTTATGACACCATTAGCCAGTAAACCAAAGCCGAGAAAGATGATGAGCCATTTTGTGGCAAATTCAGGATAGAAGAAGCCCGATCCAATATAGATAATGAGACCGATGCCTACCCCTATATTTAACAAGCGGGACGATCTTTTTACCCCTTTTGCGAGTATCCCACTGGCCAGCCTCTCTGCCCCAAGAACTATTAAGCCAATACCAGCCAAAAATAGCCAAGTAATAGCAGCAGCCGCAGTCTCCACTCCATAAATGAGAATCACGCCGGAAAGGAGTAAACATAATGTGCCCACAGCAATCTGAAAGACCCAAAACCACGAAGATTTTGAACCGCTTTTGGATATCTCCATATTCATACTTACGTTTTAATTGACCAAATATAAAGTAATTATACAAAGTTAAGGGAGCCTTCTAAGAGATTCTTGCTCATAACGGACCGAATGTCTTATCTGAAACCGAAGAAAAATCTTAACTGTACAGAGGCATGTCCCCGAACCTCAAATTGCCCACCTAGCCGATCAATGCAGTAATGACGGAAAGACAGTCAACCAGAACTTGTATCAGCCATTAATCGGTATTATTTCTATGCTCAGGTATTTCTCCATTAATTATGCACTAAAAAGTTATCTCCTGCTCTAGTAGCTATAGCATATGTAGTGAATTTTGGTATGGTTTGATGCTGATAATCCAGTGAAACAGAATCGCGTTTAATTCAATATTTCTAGTTGGGGCCATTATTTCACTAAGCTTGGTGGCATTTATGTTCATTATGAAACGAAGAGCGTTGAAAATGGGAATGCCAGCAAACAAATAATTGAGCATAGTCAGAATAGAGCGCGGCGGACATTCATCAATAACGTTCCACGAAAAAGTAAACTAGTCAGAGTTTTATGCTAATACTATCTCAAAATTTTAACCCAGTTTGAAAATATCTAAAGAATATTCTATAGCCTTCATAAAATTACAGGGC
>DATBMS010000043.1:0-2638 GCA_036554685.1 Nitrososphaeraceae archaeon
TATTGCAGTCAAATCGTAGCCTAATTTCTCATGGTCGACTACGGCAGAATAGGACTTGATTATTTGATGCTCTTGGAGTCTATTTATTCGCGAAAGTACTGTGGGAGCAGAAACACCAATCTGCTCTGCTATGCTTCTATAGGAAAGCCTCGCATCAACAAGAACTTTTTTTAATATCTTAGCATCTATCTCATCTATATTCAATTGATATTCTTTAACTAATTCTTAAAAGGGAAGTTTGTGATAAACCTTATTGTATTCTATCAATTGTGTCAGACATTGACAATTCTTAAGTTTTTGAAAATTACCTGTCTAGATAAAGATCCGGATATACAATGTTAAGAGACAGTTTTTGATTTACTTAGGAGTCTCCTTCTTAACTTTGCATCATGTGTTTTTATTCTTAAGACAGTACCGCAGCAAGGACATCTTGACCCATTATTCCATCGTATAAAGACCTCACATTCGGTACAGCGTCTTACACCATTTTCGTAAAATGAGGCGTGGAATGACTTCTTAGCTTTATACTCGATACAAATATTTTTGCAAGACATACTATTTCAATCCAGGATTAAATCGTCAAATCTGTCTGTCAAACTTCCCGGCCTTATTGCTCATCAGGTCTATTTTGATGCAACGCATTGAAAGCCATCTATAGAATGGGTTCAAGGCTTTCTCTCGTATTTGCCGATTCGAAACCTGCTTCTATTGACCTTTTTTAACAATTGAACGTTTCCCTTATCAAAGGAATATGCTAGGTAATTGTTCACCTGTAATTCTCACTTGCTGCTTTATTTGTCTATATGCTTCTCTTGTTTGGCACTAGCACAGTTTTGACTTGCTTAAACACACATGGTGGCACTGATTTGTCTTTAATCTTGCAGGCTGTAAAGTGCCATCCTACTTCCAGAGCTAAGTAGCTAATAGAAAAGCCAAGCCCTACATATACTAGCAAATTCAGGTTTTCAAACATTTTAGTAGTATACAACGGAATTGTAATATATAAAGTTCTTTATCAAAATACTTAACACTTATTAATGTGGCATATCAGGCCCGCTTAATAATCGTTAAGTTTTTTATTAAAATCATGGATGGCTCCTTATCAGCTGAAAAGACGAACGAATTATTATTAAAAACAATATGTGTATGATTTGCTGAAGCATTCTACATATGGAAATAGGTTCATCATCTGGACCTCAATCGGAAGGTCTAACTTATTATTTTTATTTTTATTCTTTTTATTTGGTTTCATCTTGACCGCCGCATAAATATCGTAGACTTTTTATTTTAATCATTACAATTCAATTCATTTGACTTTGAGGCTCTCCTTTTCTATTTTAAACCTTTTTGCTGCTACTCTTGTGCCTTCTTGAGGCTTGTTTTGGGCTTAAGTTGGTCATATCTCATCCTAAAGAGCTCTACTACCGAAGGTATATCATTTTCTCCTCGAGTGATCCAGTAACTAATCCAGCCTGATTTTGGCAGTACGTGATGAGGTGACACACGACCCGAATTAACAAGTTCATTTCTTGTATCCATTGGAAAAGGTAAATCAGCCAGACGATCTCCGTGGATATGTCCAAGTTCTCTTTTATGTAGACGAAATTCTAGACCCCCAAACCGATGAGGTTCTGCAGTAACATCTGGCCAGCTCAATAGTTCATCTCGAATCTTATCTAAAATTATGCCCATGAGTATAGTTACGTTAGCCAACATTATAAACTAGTGGGTTTACAAATTATATTAATTCACAGACTACACAGGTTAGGTTTAATAATTAGAAATATAATGGTTGCAAGTTGAGTAGTACATATGTCAAAACGATAGTGCCATATGAAAATTTACCCAATAAAGCATATTCGAACTCAACAATTACCTTATTCTCCAAATGAGTATAAATGCCAAATCATCTAACTTTGACAGAGTGCTACTATTTTGTATTATCAAAAATAATATTTCTTAAGATCGCCTTTGAGCACTATAAAACAAAAACGCTGACACTGAATTTCGGCACTTGAACTAACTTGTGACTTTATTGTCCTTATACATTCTAGCTCCTTACGAATTCATATACTTGATATTTATTTTCAGCATCTGAACGAGAAGGATACTTCCACTTTGTTAGGTCTAGTTTCACTTTGATAAATTTGTTCTTTTCCAAAAAACTCTTAGAGTCAACAGATGACAATAATATATTGTATATTTGTTCTCCTACCAAGACTTGGTTTGGTTTTGCAATTGAGGTTATCTTTGATGCCATGCTTATACTCGAACCAACAATGTCCACATGTGATCTTACTATACTTCTTCCATACACCACGACCAGGGTCTTCCCATACGCCAATCCAATTTTAACCGTGATTTCTGGCAAGTCGGATTTTTTGAATGCCGGATTAATAACTTGAGTAACAATTTCTAGTATCGCCATTGAACAGTTTAGTGCGTTTCTGCATGCTAATGCTTCATCGTACATCGCAGGAAATAAAATAATAACAGCATCTCCTTCATATTTGAACACATAGCCATCATATCCAAATACAATATTGCTTATCTCTTGAGCAAAGACTTGTACCATTAAAGCAAATCTGCTATCTTCCAAAGTTAAGCTCAATTGTGTTGAATTATTGATATCTACAAA
>DATBMS010000050.1:0-4153 GCA_036554685.1 Nitrososphaeraceae archaeon
AGAGTTTATCACAAACAAAATACTCATAATAATGGTGATAGTAGCAATAGCCAAGTTTGCCGTTCTAATCTTATGGATCTAATATACAAATCTGGCCCTTTGTTGACGGTGTTCACATGTTCACACCTAAGAAATGGATAATAACTCTTATCTCATATCTCGACGGTGACGACCCAGACGACTGCGAATAATACGATTCCTCTACTATTTTTTTTATAGTAACAACAGATTGGGTATTCTAACTCCTCAAATCGCATCTTGATTCATTAACATCTTTTTTACTTACGTACAACATGACATTTAGGCTTGATTGGATCCCCTTCTGTTTTATATTCATTATATGAAATGACTACTTTAACGTTTGCTATATCTTTGAGTGGTTGTTCGTCATTAATCTCATTCCCCTGTTTATCATAGTATTTGTTCAAGGTGTTCGCGTTCACGCCATTTCTTTCGTTTAACCAATAAAATCAAAAGTGAAGACTATACATGGGAAAAACATCTTTTCGATTGTCCTGTTTTTTCTAGGAAACTTTTCTAATCCTTAGAAAGGGAAATAACATGCTATCTCATTTAATAAACAAGTTATTGTCGTCTACTAAAAAGCAAAATAACATTCATGTGGGGTTCATGAAATAGGTGGGAACAAATTCTTAGTAAAAGGATAAATCACTGTGACTAGAAACAACTGTCATAATAATTGAAATTACACAGACACCACAATGAATCTTTAACAAGAAAACTAATCACTATACAATTTCATTCTACTTCTGTTATCGGGAAGATCTTTCTATTTAGCAAAAGGTATCCAATCCCTGCTTTTGCAATAGTGGGACTGATATTTGGATTGGTAACTCATTATGTGTTTAACAGTCAAGAAATCGGACATTGGATTTGGTTTGTTACCCTTGTCATTGGCGGAATTCCGATTATATTTGGTACCGTAAAAGGGATATTTCACCGACATTTTGCATCAGACATTGTGGCTATGCTTGCGATATTAACTGCTATTATGACTAATAATGCGTTTCCAGGCGTGATAATAGTGATTATGCAATCCGGAGGAAAATCATTGGAGGACTACGCATATAGAAGAGCAACTACTTCACTTGATGAATTATTGACTAGATCTCCCAAGGTGGCGCATAGAAAAAAAAATCAAGAAGAGATTGAAGATATCGAAGTCGCAAAAATACGGACCGGGGATATTTTAGTCATACGCCCAGGGGATCTTATTCCTGTAGATGGTACAATAGTTTCAGGTAATGCTCAAATTGATGAATCATCTGTTACTGGAGAACCTTTCTCTAAAAGCAAGTCCTTAGGGGAAGAAGTCCTCAGTGGAACAGTTAATGCCGGTAATATTTTTGAAATAGAAGCGATAAGACCCAGCGAAGAAAGTCAATATTCAAAAATAGTAAAACTCGTAAAGAAAGCGAAAGAAGAAAAGGCTCCTATACAAAGACTAGCGGATAAATATGCGATTTGGTTTACACCCTTAACACTTGTTATGTGTGGATTCGGTTGGCTTTTTACCAACAATGTGGATACTGTTCTATCCGTACTAGTTGTGGCAACTCCATGTCCACTCATATTTGCAACGCCTGTGGCAATAATAGGTGGGATAGACAAGGCAGCACGACAAAATATTATAGTAAAGAGCGGGGCATCGATTGAGCAATTGAGCAGAGCCGATGTCGTAATATTTGATAAGACAGGTACTCTCACACATGGAGAGCCTGTAGTAGAAGAGATTTTACTGTTGGATAATTTAAGAAAAAATAAGATTGATAGGAATATTGAACACACAAAAAATGATCTGTTATTCAAGGCTGCAAGTCTCGAACAAATGTCTTCTCATCCGTCTGCCCAGTCTATAGCAAGAGAAGGGAAAAAAAAATTTAAAAATCTAATTTTACCAACTGAATTTCAAGAGAAATCTGGATTAGGAGTCCAGGGATACATCGATAATGACTATGTAATAATCGGAACATACAACTTTATTGAATCTAAACGTAAAAGAAGCACAAATGTCGATATTACAAATAGTAATGACGATCTTCTAGAACTAATAAAGGGTTTCCAAAAACAAGGGAAGATGGCAGTATTCGTAAATGTAAACGGAACTAATGTGGCAATAATTAAGTTTACTGATAATGTTCGAGATGGAGTTGACTTAATGATCAAGAATTTAAGAAAAGATGGAATCAAAGAGATCATTATGCTTACAGGAGACAGCGTCGATAATGCGAAGTATGTAGCAAATAAGACAGGTGTGGACACTTACAATTTCAATTTACTTCCTGAAGATAAAGTTAATGAAGTCAAAAAGTTAAGAGAAAAATTTCAAAATATAATAATGGTGGGAGATGGAATTAACGATGCTCCTGCTTTGGCGACGGCTACAGTAGGAATCGCAATGGGTGCCAAAGGTACCGCGATTTCTGCGGAAGCAGCGGATGTTGTTTTATTGATAGATGATATAACAAAGGTGTCCAAAGTTATACATATTGGTAAAGCAACCATACGAGTTGTCAAACAAAGTATCTTTGTAGGAATGGGAATAAGTTTTCTACTAATGATTTTTGCTAGTTTTGGTTTAATTACTCCTTCGGTGGGTGCAATGCTTCAAGAGGCATTGGATATCGGAGTAATATTGAATGCTCTAAGAGCTAAGTGAAAAAATCTAGATTTCAATTCGATTGGCTCGCAAAATTGACTAATTTTCAAAAATATAGGTCATCAATAGTGATAAGACAAATCTTGGTAATTTCTCTCTGAAAGGGTACTTTTGTAAAAAAAGTTAAATCTATGAAAGTTTGTAAATTGAGGGATGAGAAATTACCAATTTTATGTATTTATGATGAGCGTCTTTTTGACAGTTCCCATAACTCAAGTTTATGCGCAGAACACAAGTACTTTTCATAGCGACGTGGATACCAGCCCCATTGAAGCTGTCATAATGATCAATGAAAATGAGAACAAAACAACATTTTTTGAGCCGGATAATATTACGGTTAGGGTAGGTGGTGAAATATTGATAGCAAATAATTCCACTTCTGATCACTCTGTAACAAGCGGTTCAGGACCGAATGATCCAATGTCCGGAAAGCACTTTAATACCGATCTCATTAAACCCAATGGCTTTGCAGAATATGCCACTCATAATCTAACTCCTGGTAACTATTCCTTTTACTCATCAGCAGATACTGGAATCAAGGGTCAATTAACAGTAGTTCCTTGAAAAAATAAACTCTACTTCAATTTATCAAAGAATTTGTTGATAAATCCCTAACTGAATTTGCCGTAACTTAATAAACGACTTCTATGGGTAATGAATATTCATACGTTTCACAGATTAAACAATAAGTGCCAACTTCATCAAACTCATGTAATTCACCTGTGTGATTGCACGTAACACATTTATCTGATTTTTCCGTCATTAGATACTTGATACTTCTTAAGGATTTAACAATTGGATAATAGTCTTCCATATATTTAGTTCTAACAAAGTTTACATTCAAACATAGTTAAAATTTCAAGATGGTAGATTGATTAATAGGATCCGCTAGATCCTGCCGATAGTAATTGAAAAGTGACTGTCAGATTTTTGGAAGGATTCTAAAATCCTCAATTCATTCATCTGACGAATAGAACTAATAAACAATTTTTATATTCCCTTCATGTAACCTCCACGTGCATCATAATGATCATGCATAACCTCACTAGGTATAAGCGATCTAACTATATACACAGAATCTAGTATCGTTTGCTTGTATAACTTTCTTATTTCTTTGGCCCCCTTTATACAGAGATAGTAGAAAAGAGGCCAATAAGAGAAGAGGATGGATTCCAAATTTTGAAGAAGGTGGATATAATCTGGATTATGATCATCTTCATTTTAATTTAGAATATGACATATTCGCAGCAAAAATGAATGTGTTTTACGGCGGTCATCCTGATAGTGGCGCATATGCTGAACTTCACAAGAACGTCGATCTAGATGAACTCAGTCCATGGGAAAAATTGGTTATTGAAGAGTACCAAGGACGTGTGGAGTATATGCAACATGCAACAGAAGAAAATCTTAAATCTAAAATCCAGGTGCTTCACCAAGTTCAAGATAAAGAGAGAAAAAAGAAAAAACCTGCAT
>DATBMS010000055.1:0-3033 GCA_036554685.1 Nitrososphaeraceae archaeon
TTTGGGACTATTGATCTGGACAAGGATGTATGAGCATTCCAAGCTGACCAATATGTTCAAAGTCGTTGTCAAATAATCGCTCCATATTCTTGAACCCATTTGAACCGGATTTCAAAATGCGAAGCTTGAATTTTGAACCAAACTGTCATACTGTGGGGCAAAAAATTTTGAAGACAACAATACGTTGTACGTCTTTCGCAAAGCAAATACAAGTATGTCGAGTTGCCAAGTAGAATACTAAGGATAATAATCTTAGTGAAGATCAATAATAAATTCTATGATTCAGGTAAGGAATATTTGAAATACTGGGTTTCAAAATAGGATTCCGTTCGATTAAGGGACATTAACAATAAACAGTAAGAAAGATGTTAATCTTACGGAGAATCTGCCTTTTTATCCGTAATGACTTGTTCTGGTTCCTTTTCCTTTTCTTCCTTTGTTGTATTACAGCATGTTCTAATTCGAGCAAATAGTGATTTTATGTTCATAATTACAATCTATTGTTTGACTATATAGGGCTTTGTTATCCATGAAAGTAAAACTTTCAGTTATATATTCAGACATGTAAGAACATCCAACGTTAATTAATAACCATTCTCAAGACTATATCGGTATGGCAGGGGGGCGGCTCCTGAGTGAGACCACGTGCCTGAAGGGCTCGGGAGAAAAACCCTGTCATACCATTTATGAATTAAGTGAGCTAAAGTGTAGTATTAATAGTCTTAGCTTTATAGTTTCCTAATTTAGAGATGATATATTCCTGATATACAAACGATATATTTATATTATGATATAGATATGATATATTAGAGATATACGTTGGAATGTAAGTACTGTCAGGGTGAGAACGTGGTTAAGCATGGCAAGAGATTCAATATTCAAAGATATCTCTGTAAGGATTGTCAGCATAAATTTTATGATAATAAAATAGATTTTGCTAAAATGAGAAATGACCCTAAACTAATTGTAACTGCTCTAAATTTGTATTATGATGGACTTTCAATGCGTAAAGTTGCAGACCAGATCAACAGTATCTTTGGTCAGAATGTTTCACAATCAACTATTCATTATTGGATTCACAAATATGCTGTTCTAGCAAAAGAGTATGTTGAAAGTTTAGCCCCTAAATTATCAGGGAAATATCACCATGATGAAACCGAAATCAAAGTGCATGGAGATGGCAGATATTTCTGGGAAACTTTAGATGAAGATACAAGATTTATTGTTGCACATTTGCTAACTGCTTACAGAACAACTGAAAATGTAATGAATGTATTTCAACAAGCGTTACAAAAACAAAGACCAAAAGTATTCTTTACTGATGGTTCATACGCTTATGATACTGCATTCAGAAAAGTATTTCATACGAGATACAAGACTGATAGAGTTCAATGGGTCAGACGTGTGGGAATTAGAGCAAGAAAAACTAACAATATTATTGAAAGAACCCATTCTACGCTTAAAATGCGCTATAAAGTTATGAGGGGATTAAAGAACGATGAATCCTCAAAAGAACTGTTGGATGGTTATATCACCAATTACAATTTCTGTAGAAAACATTCCTCAATAAAGACCACCCCTGCTCGAAGTGCTGGTTTGACCGTTGAAGGATGGAACGAAATAATACAACAATCGCAAAAATACAAAACACATAAAGAAAAGCAAATAGCATTAGAGGTGACCGCAAAATGAGAAGGGCTTTAGTTTCACTACCTGATGGTGCGTGGGATATAATTGATCAATTAAAACCTCATTTAGGTAACGCTGATTCAGAAATAGTTCGTAATATAGTATTAGCCTATTTCATAGAAAAAGGATACTTATTGAAATCAAAAGGTAAAAAAGAATCTATTGCTAATGAAGAGATTGCGTCTGAATTAGATATACAAGAAACAATGATAACTACATTAGCAGAAATGCTAGAAGAAAAAGGACAACTTAACTATCAAGAATGGGAAAGAAGGGTACAAAAGAAATTGCATAAGTAGAATTATTGATTAGGGTTTCTTCTTGTTCTACTGTCTATTTCTTCTGGTGAAGGAATATGATCAAACACTCTTTCATACTCTGCGATTTGTTGCCCTAACCATTGATGTATAGATCTCATTTGAAGTGGGTCAATAAGTAGTTGTGATTCAACCGTTCTACGCAATGTCATCCTATTCGGAAAAACTGGCTGAGTAGTCAGAATTCCTTCTGCCCTACGTTCTTCTGAATAAATGATTGCCTCTAGACCCCCTGCTATAATACCACCGAAAATACCAGCAACATTTATCCTCTTATACGTCTCTGAATATAGTGTCTCGATTATCGGAATTCCAGACATGAAAAAATATACTCAAGTCCTATATTAATTCTTTAAAAAATTAATCAGAAATTATTAATAGTGATGTATTCAAAGAATAAGAGTACAGATCTGGCTCAACAAATTATGGATTTTGATTCCCACGACTTTGCAGGGATAACATGGGCTGATAAATCCCACTTATTTGGAATAGCATCCTCTAGGACTCTAGGAGAAGCGTATCTGGTGATTCATCCTGAACTAGATCTACCACAAGAGGACTTTGAACCAACTGAAGAGGAAGTTAGGGTTTTTGAAAAAATAAAGAAAGGTGAGGAAAAAATCACAAGACAAAGTGCGGAAGATCTAATCAAAGAATTAAACGATATGTCTGATGAGCAGTCCTAGATACAAATGGACTTTAGATAAATCCGATACTTTTACAAAATATATTCAAAAATCAAAGGACGAAGGCAACAGAAGTTACTTTAAAAAAACTAGGTCAAGTGATAGACGATCTCGCAACATCTGATTATCCCAACAGAATGGGTAAGAAAAAGACTCTAAAATACGGGGTACTTCTTGCGATCGATATAACTGACGATCTTAGACTCACCTATACCGTTGATCACGCCACAAGAATTATCACTCTTGTTAGATTACCCCTCATGGTGAAAGGTATTAAACCCATGTCCCTTAATCGAACAGAATCCAAAATAGTTAACCTTAATAATCTTGTTTAATCAATT
>DATBMS010000017.1:0-15210 GCA_036554685.1 Nitrososphaeraceae archaeon
TAGGGCTCTGACTGATGATGAACTCAAGCAGTTATTGATAAACTTGCAACAGCCTAAAAAGCAATTCAAGATAAATCGTCTTTAGTTTTCTCAGTTTTTGATCAATAACGTCTATTAAGGTATTTTCGACTAAGTTAACTATATTAGTCTAAGAACTTTTCAAAAAATTCATGAAAGCAGCAGTATTTAGAGAGTATAGTCAAGATCCACTGAAAGTTGTCAAGATAGACGATGTAGACACTCCCAAAATAAAACCTAATGAAGTTATGATAAAAGTAGATGCAGCCGCATACAACTACAACGATCTATGGGCAATTTGGGGAGACCCTGTCAAAGTTCCTCTTCCACATATTTCAGGTAGCGATGTAGCAGGCACCGTGGTTGAAGCAGGCGAGGAGGTCACAAAATTGAAAGTTGGTGATAGAGTGGTTTCTCATTCTAACATGAGCTGTAGGGTATGCGATATGTGTACGTCGGGAAGAGAATATGACTGTAATGAACGTCTTATATGGGGTTTTCAAACTGGTCCGCTTTGGGGTGGCTTCTGTCAATATACTCATTTACCTGAAGTAAATGTTGCAAAGATACCCGATTCTGTTTCATATGAGCAAGCAGCCGCAGTGTCAATGGTTGGGATGACAGCCTGGCATATGCTTGTAGGAAGGGCCAAGATAAGACCCGGACAAACGGTTCTTGTAATGGGAGGGACAAGCGGTGTTGGAATGGCAGGTATTCAAATAGCCAAATTATATGGTTGTGATGTCATTGCAACTGCAGGGAACAAGGAAAAGATGGACAAATGTATGGAACTTGGTGCCGATCATGTAGTAAATCACAGAGAACCCGATTGGTATAAGAAAGTAAGGGAGATAACGAAAAAGCAAGGAGTAGATGTTGTCTTTGAACATATTGGAAAATCAACATTCCCACAGGAAGTAGGTCTCCTTAAGATGGGAGGTACATTAGTAGCTACGGGAGCTACGACTGGATATGATTCTACTATCGATCTAAGATACCTATTCTTTAAAGGGACCAATCTACTTGGTTCAACTCAGGGTAATAAAGCTGAATTGGAGCAAGTAATTCATTGGACAGCCATGGGTAAAATTAAGCCATTGATTAGTACAGTTCTTCCATTCACCGATATGGCAAAAGGACACACCATGATGGCAAACGCAGAACAGATAGGCAAGATTGTGACAACACCTCAGAAGCTTTAATTTTTTATTTTTTGTGACTAAATGTTCAGGAGTTTATTATTTATTCCTGGAAACAACGAGAGATTTTTAAAAAAGTCAATTAGTCTTAAACCAGATATACTATGTTTTGATCTGGAAGACTCTGTGCCCTCTAATGACAAAGAACTTGCAAGAAATTTGGTCGCAGGACACGTTGCAACCCATGATGAAGATAAGGAGCCATCCATCTATGTCAGAATTAATTCAGTGGATTCTGGTTTAGTTGACGGAGATCTTGATCGAGTTTTAGTGAAGGGATTGGATGGTATTGTTTTACCAAAGATTAGTAATAGTCAAGAGGTAATTCAAATTATTGACAAAATTGAAATGATTGTGTCAAAACGTAGCATTTCCGCAAGAATTCGAATCATACCATCTATAGAAACAGCTAAAGGAGTAATAAATGCTAATTCGATTGCTTCGGCACATGAAAATGTGGTGGCATTGGTATTTGGGGTTTTTGATTACTTGTATGATATGAATATTGATGTCGAATATGATGATCATCCAAGCTATAATTATGCCCGGTCAAAGATTCCAGTGGATGCCAAAGCTGCGGGAATTGAAGCAATGGATGGTATATGGCAAGAGGTAAATGATCTTGATGGATTGATTAAAGATGCAACAAATGCAAGAATACTAGGTTATTCAGGTAAAACGTTGATTCATCCTTTACACATAAATCCCGTTCACGATATTTTCAGGCCAACAAAGAAACAAGTAGAGTGGGCAGAAAAAGTATTAGCTGCATTGCACGATTCATTTGAAAAGGGGAATACTAGAGGCGCAGTACTATTGGATGGTAAAATGATTGATGCTGTTCATTACAAACAAGCGAAGGCTGTAATAAACGCTGCAAAACATTAAAGTTTTACGAAAATGAAGTGTTCCTATTTAACGAATCCTTGATAATAAACTATCCGGATATTTGTCTTTTTTCCATATTTTGCTAATGGTTAGAATCTTACGTGCCACTCACAGTCATTCCCTTATTAAAATAATAAAAAGACATCAAAAAATATATGAAAATACAACATTCAATATACCACTATCCAAGGTTAACAAGGTTAATCGACGTTTATTAATGCAGGTTACACATGATTGTTCATGATATTTAGAAAAAATAAGGACAGAGGCGAATCAAATTCTGAACAAAGGTGTTATAAAATTGATCAATTCATATGAATGTTTGATGATTGCAAAGACTTGTAAATCAAATACTTCAAGTGGAAAGGTTATTTATACCTTGGAAAATCCGGATTCCATTACTTATTTGGGTAAGAAAGATATCTTATTGAATCAATTGATGGCCTGCGAGAAGTTAATTGACTATGCAAAGGATAACTATGACCTAGAATTAATCCAGGCAGAAATAAATGAATTAAGGCTGATGTTGGATCTTGTAACTTAGGTTACCTATCATTATTCCTACTAATATGGATATTAGTTAAGCGAAGGTCATGTCCTCAGAATATAATCTATATACTGAGTACCCCCAATCAAACTTAGTGTCCAGTTCACAAACACATAGAGACAGAATTTACATCGTTCGAGATATAATCATGAAACTTGTTGAATATGGTCAACTTAACCAGACAGCCTTAGTTAGTTATTGTGGACTAAATTTGAAGAAGCACAGAAATATTTTTGACAAAATGGAGCTCAATGGACTGATTATTAAGACAGAAAAAGGTTTAGGAAAAAGGACGGTAACTGTTTATAGTGCTAGCCAGAAGGGCTTAGAATTTTGCAGAACTATCATAGAGCCTTATGAAAAACTTTTTCCAAGATCCCCTGATAGTAATGGAAATAATACTATTAGCTTAGTAGACCCACATGACTATGACTGATTAGGGGGTTAATCTTCATGGTCTTCTGTGAAACCCAATTCTGATTCAATATTCTTGCGAATTTGTTCTTTATTAGTTAAATAGCTGGTATACCTTTTATTCCATTCACTAATCATCCGATATTGCCTCAACCCAGCAACAATCCAAACAGTAGAGATAGAAATTACTGATCCAAGTAATATTATTAAGACGAGCCCAAAATCATCCTGATTCTCAAGAATGGTAAAGAATGATGAATGGGTTAACAAGAAAACAGAGAGAGCTATTGCAAGCGGTGCCAGTATTAGAGCTGAGATAGAGACACCCTTAAGGATGGTCCTAATTTTTGATATCTGCTCAATAAAACTGTCTATGAGATTTAAAATGTCAGTACTATTTGATGTCATTTCTCTTTTATCATCTTGAGACGATCCCATAGTTAACGCTACTGCAAACTCTGTTATTTAGATTCTGGTTACGATGTTGAATGTTACGAATATCCTTGCTTAGTGATTTTATCATTTGTTTGCTCCAAATGATATGAACATCAAATTTGTCTAATTGGTAAACACTTAATCGGTAGATACCTCTTAATACATTAATGCATTCTAATTGATATGATAATTTTAGAATATAAACTATAAAATAGTCGCATATTAAATTCCGCAAGTTGAGATTCATTTTTACTTTCTAGTTCAATGATTTACTTAATTAAGTTGAGGTAACATAGTTCAATGAAGATGAAGATGGAGTCTTAAGCGAAGTTATACTGCGATTATACGCTTTAATTCAAAACTAAGAAAAAATCATGTAAAAATATTCTAGAATAAAATCTAGTATATCTCATTTGTAAGGTATAACAGTTATAAACCAAGAAAAATCATCTGTATACCAGGTTTAGCTGTGAAAACTGATATTCCTTATTATTCTCAAATAGTATCATTAATAAGAACAACAAGGAATATGAAATGGAATCTAGATTTTAGCTATTTTAGAAAGTGGATACTTATAGGATTCCTATTAGGTATCGTTGCCGGTCTTAGTGCAATAGGCCTTTTTCTTTCCGTGGAATTCTTTACAGGTCTATTTCTTCAAATGGGAACAGGCTACTCTCCTCCTTTACCGGGGGGTTTTCAGGGCGGTCATCAAAGTTACACTCTAATTATTGAGAGACCTTGGTTACTCCCCTTGATATGTGGTCTTGGAGGCCTGTTAGTTGGCTTGATTACAACTAGGTTCTCGCCGGAATCTGAGGGACATGGCACCGATGCAGTAATTGATGCTTATCATTACAAGAGTGGTAATATCAGAGCCCGAGTTCCTCTTGTAAAGGCTGTTGCTTCATCCATAACTATTGGAAGCGGTGGGAGTGGAGGAACTGAGGGTCCTGCAGGACAGATTGCTGCTGGCCTTGGATCAGTTATAGGAAAGCTATTCAAATTGAATGAGGATGAACGAAGAATTGCTGTTGCCGCTGGCCTTGGAGCTGGCATAGGAAGTATATTCAAGGTTCCACTAGGAGGTGCAGTATTTAGTGCTGAAGTTTTCTATAGAAGGGATTTTGAAGTTAGAGCGTTAATCCCTGGATTAGTAGCATCAGTAACAGGTTATACTGTTTTCGGATTCGTCTTTGGTTGGGATCCCTTATTCTCCATTCCCCTTGATCTGGTCAAATACACTAATCCGGCTTCACTAATACTTTATGCTACTGTGGGACTCGTTTCGGCCGCTGTAAGTGTAGTGTATGTAAAGACCTTTTACGCAATATCGGATTATTTTAGTAAAATTCGGATCCCAAAATATGTGAAACCAGCAATAGGAGGAGTTCTTGTAGGGATGATTGGAATTGTATTTCCTCAAGTTTTGGGTACATCATATGGGTGGTTACAATTAGCAATTGACAAGGATTATGCATTAATGCCCATTTACATTCTTGGCGCGGTAATTGTTTTCAAAATCTTGGCAACTTCATTAACAATAGGTACTGGTGGTAGCGCGGGTGTGTTCGGACCTTCCATGGTGATAGGGGGTCTAGTTGGAGCTTTCATAGGCACAGGATTTCACTTATTAGGACTATTTACATGGATAGATGTTTCATCGGTCATAATTGTAGCAATGGTATCATTCTTCGGAGCCACGGCAAAAACTCCAATATCCTCAATTATCATGGGAAGCGAACTAACAGGAGGTTATGCTCTATTGGCACCAATGATGTTGGCTACATTTATTGCATATATTATGTCCGGTCAACACAACTCAATATTTCGAAATCAGGTACTAAATAGGTCTGATTCACCTGCTCACAGGATGGAATATCAGCGTCCCATTTTGAGCGATCTCTATGTAAAGGATGCCATTAGGAACGCCAATAATAGAATGTCAAAAGACTTGTCCATTGACGATACTCTTCAAATAATCAATCGGAATACTAATAATAAAAATAAGATGATTTTAGTAGTTGACAAAGAGGATATTCTTCTGGGTGTGGTATACAAACACAAGCTCTTTGAATTTCCCGAAGAATATCGCAAATCAGTTAGGCTAGAAAGCATCATGATAAAGGATCCCTTCTTTGCATATAACTCAGACTCACTTCACAGTGCCCTAGTTAGACTCTCATCAAATGATCTTCAAGAAATGCCCGTGTTATCAAATAAAGATAACAAAGTTATTGGAATTATTACGATATCAGATTTAGTAAAACTATATGACAAGGAAGTTCAGAAGATAACTAAAGTAACAAATCATTCTAGTCTCAATACCAAAAATAATGATACCAATAACATTAATCAGATAAAGAACAAATCTGCTGATTCAGAACAATAGAGAAACCCATACAAAAAATATCATTCTGTATTTTTAATTTCAGTATTTTACTTACTAAATACTCAGAGTCAATCAATTTTTAATTTTGATGGTGCCTCTATGATTTTTGGTTGTGGAGAAGACACTGTCTTGCATGGATCGCCCTTGACTTGGTGAAGTAATTTTATACCATTGTCCACAAGATCCTTGACAGATCTATTGACATATCGAGACTTCGAAAATTGGATTACATTATTTTCCATATCTTCTGCGTTCCAACCTCTACTCCATCCCATAAATGTGAATGGTGGCAAAGAAAATCCCAGCTCCGTAAAAAAAACCATCATGTTTCCTGCGACATGTTGTATATTGTCCTGTCCTCCAGTAATAATAAAGGACGCTACTTTATTTTTGACAAGTACACGATCGTGTAATGTTGTTTGATTCTGAACGCAATTTAAACGTTCAATCATTTTGTAATATAATGAAGAAGCGTTTCCCCATCTAATTGGAGTAGAAACAATAACTATATCGGACCAAAGTATCATCTTTCTGTAAACTTCATTCATACCATCTTTTTCATCCATTTCTGAAATTGAACAGGGCCATGTACATGCTTGTTCATTAATGCTGTAATATCCTTCACAATTTCGGAATTCAAGATCTCTCAGTTTTAGCAAAACTGTAGATGCATTATATTTTTGCTTTGCATATGTTAGTGCCTTATTTAATGACATTTCTGAAGTTGAATCTCTTTCCAAATTTCCATTCATATTTGTTGTAGATATTCCCAGAATATTCAAGGAATTCGGTGTGGTTTTGTATTCAAGCTTTATCAAGTCTTTCAAAGTGCCATCATATTTTTTATTAAAGGAGTATATGATTGGTTGATTTGAAACAAAGATTTTTCCATTTTTTATTTGTACATCATAGATAGATTGTTGCTCATCATAACCGGGCGGTGCCTTTCCATTCGAAATATTGTATTCCCATCCATGCCAAGGACAAGTAACATAATAGCCATCATATTTTTTCTGTATTTTTCCTTTTGTCAATGGACCACCTTTATGTAGACAACTGTTGCCCAATGCAGTAATCTTATTATCGATTCTAAATAATGCGATATCTTTACCTTTAACAGAAATTACTTTACTAGTTCCATTGATTAATTCACTTTCATTTATGGTTTCTACAAATTCCATGTTAATTATTACTAATTCAAGTTATTATAGTATAGCTTTGATTTGTAAATATTTTCACTATTTCGTAAAGCATGAATTCTTTTGATAGAATCATCGTTTAAAATGCAAAACCAACTGTGAATTGGCCGAGAATAGAGATGAAATATTTTTATTACGATCGGAATTGTAGATCAATACTTTATGTTCACTGGTATCATAGAAGGTACTGGAATCGTCAAATCAATGGCCAAAATAAAAAACGCAAACAGAACTGCTGATAAGAGGGTTGAGATTGACCTGGGAAAACTAAGTAAAGGGCTAAAAGTAGGTGATAGTGTAAATGTCAATGGAACGTGTCTTACAGCTACAAGGATTTTGAAGACCATAGCATACTTTGAAGTAGTAAAAGAAACTACGAGACGAACTTCATTAGGGTTGTTGAAAGTTGGGGATCGGGTTAACCTAGAGAGAAGTTTAAGAATAAATGATAGAATAGAAGGCCATATTGTTTTGGGTCATATTGACGGCGTAGGAAAAATTGAGGATATAGAGAAAATTCCTTCTGAGACCAAAATATGGATAAGTGTGAATAAAGATATTGCTAATTCCTTGGTACCAAAAGGATCCATTGCGCTGGATGGTATTAGCTTTACTATTGTTGATGTCTCGAAGAACGCATTTTCGGTAGCTTTGGTTCCACATACACTATCCGTTACTACGTTTAAAAATAAACGGAAGGGAGATAAGGTTAATATTGAGGTTGACATTTTAAGCAAATATGTTGCAAAACTATTACCACGATATTAGTAATTACCAGAAAATCAGTAAACTTTATAATCGTAATTAGAGTTTTGAAGTTCGTGTCACCGGTTGATGATGTTGTCAAGGCCTTAAGAGATGGAAAATTTGTCTTGATTCATGATGGCGAATCTAGAGAAAACGAGGTTGATCTGGTAAAGGCCGCTCAGCATATTGGTCCTCGAGATATAGCGACTATGAGGAATGACGCTGGTGGTCTTATCTGCCTAGCTATACCCTATGAAATTGCTTCAGAATTGAATTTGATATTTATGCATGATTTATTACATTTTGCTTCCAAAAATAATCCATCGTTATCTAAAATCATAGAGTCAATAGCTCCATATGGGGATCGACCTTCCTTTTCGATTACCATAAACCATATCGATACTTTTACAGGTATAACTGATAGAGACAGGGCGCTAACAATTACCAAAATGTCAGAAATATGTTCTGATATCGATAATGATGGTAAAAACGAATTTTCTAAGCAATTTCGTTCTCCTGGTCATGTACACATATTAATTGCTTCAAGGGAATTATTGAGGGACAGATCTGGTCATACCGAACTATCTATTCAATTAATGAAACTTGCAAATTTGATCCCAACAGTAGTAATTTGTGAAATGCTTGATTCTGAGACAGGTGGGGCCTTATCGGTAGACAAAGCTATAGAATATTCCACAAGATTTAAAGTTCCATTAGTAGAATCATCTCAAATTAAGAAAATATAGGTGTATTGAAAATAATTTGAAAAGAATAAGACTAGCTATAGTTGTAGCTGAATTTAATCATGAGATTACTGATAAAATGCTTTTTACAGCCAAACATCATGCAAAAAACTTAAACATGCATGTGAAAAAGATTTGCCATGTACCAGGTACATTTGATATGCCTCTAATGGTTGAACAACTTCTTAAAACTGAAGAAATAGATGCTGTAGTCACATTAGGCGCAGTAATAAAGGGAGAAACAGGACATGATGTAGTTATAGCCAATAATACTGTAAGATTACTTGCCGATCTCTCTTTAAAATATCAAAAACCTATCACACTTGGAATTACGGGCCCGGATATGACTGTAAAGCAGGCAAAGAATAGAGCCATCTCCGTACCTAAGAGGGCAGTAGAAGCAGCATATAAAATGGTGACGAGATTAAATGAATTTGAAGATAAGAAGGAAATAAATAGTCAAAAATGACAATTCAAATTACCATTATAAAGATAGAAGGTTATGGTCCATGGACACTAAAGTTGGGCAGTGATAGAGAGGCACAATTACAGATATTCCAAGCAAATCTATATAGCGACTTACAAAAACTGTTCTCTAAAAAGGATGCTATTGTCTATTTTAATAGATTCGATGAGCTAATTGCGATTAGTAACGGATTATCCTTGGAAGATCACCTCTCTATTGAACGAGAAATTACCGACATGTACAAGGACTTGAATATTTCGATGTCAATAGGAACAGGCGCAACCCCCATTGATGCAAATATCGCAGCGTATAATTCGCGTAAAAACAACAACTTACTTGATAAGAGTAAATTAGTATACGCAGATCATCAAGTTAAATTACTATATAAAAATCCAGACAAACCCCCTACAGATATGTTCGCTCAAATTTTACACCTTGATATCGATAATTCTACTAAAGTAAGTAACTCACTGTCCCCATATGAGATTACCACAAGAATAATGAAAATGTTTTCTAATCTTATTGAACTATTTAGCAAACAAAAATCCATGACTTTTTTTATTGGGGGGGACAACTTTATGGTTATCTCTAATACAGTACCAAAAGAGAAGGTTTCTGAAATAATTGGCAAAATCTACAAAAGTGAGAATATTAAGTTAAATTGTGGCATTGGTATTGCCTGTACTGCTAGGAAGGCAGTACAAGCTGCTACAGAAGCCTTAGATACAATTCGAAACCTAAGGGATCAAGGCATTATTACACCAATATATGAAATACAATGGAACTAACTATTAAGAACACTAGTTTATTTTTTGGAGAAAATCTAGAATATATAGAAAAAGGATACATTATTATCAAAAATGGGAGAATAGCAAATGTAGGGAGCGGAGATTATAAGGGCAGTTCTAATGAGAATACTTACGAGGGACAAGGAATACTTGTAATTCCTGGATTTGTTAATGCCCATACTCATATTGGCGATTCTATTGGTAAGGATATTGGTGTTGATTCAACTTTTAATTCTAGAATTCATCCAATTCACGGTATCAAAAATAAAATCTTGCAAAAGAGCGAGAGAAAACATCTAATTAATTTTATGAGAAGCTCTGTAATATCTATGATGAGAAACGGCATAGTCGCATTTGCAGATTTCAGAGAAGGAGGATTACAAGGGATAGAACAAATTATAGAAGCAACGTCAGGACTATCAATAAAATGCATCAGACTAGGCAGACCGGAATATTACTACGATGTATCTCAAGATTTTTACCAGAATCCAAAATTTCCACCAGATGTAATAGAATTGATATATAACATCCTAAATATCGCTGACGGATTAGGTATCAGCGGAGCAAATGAAAATACTGACAATTCATTAAAGGAATATAGAAGAATCATTCAGAAAGAATCCTTAAAGAAAAAATTCTTGTTAGGGATTCATGCTTCAGAATCACTCCAAACAGAAAAAAAATCAATTACTGCAACAGGGAAAAGCGAAGTACAAAGAATAGTTAATAACCTCTTACCAAACTTTATCGTTCATTTAACGAATGCATCTGATGTCGATATCAAACTTGTCGCTCGTAAAAAAATCGGAATTGTCGTTTGCCCAAGAGCAAATGGTACATTGGGAGTGGGAACACCAAAAATTGCCAAGATGCTAGGCTATGGATGTTGTGTTGCTATTGGTACGGACAACATAATGATTAATTCTCCAGACATGTTTCGAGAATTAGATTATGTCTGGAAACTAAGCAGGACATTGGAAGGTGGTCCAATTTCTGCAAGGGAGATCTTAAAAATGGCTACTGTCAATGGGGGTAAAATTCTTGGCATCAATTCTGGATCTTTAATGGCTGGTATGTCTGCAGATATGATACTTATCGACAAGACCAATTTGGATATTTCACCGATGCATGATCCTCATGTTTCGATAGTTCATAGAGCAAATGCAAACTCGATCCTCAACGTTATGATAAATGGTAAATTTGTAGATGGAGATGAATTTTGTTGTATGTAATCTTGAATGCAGCAATGTCAATAGACGGTAAGATATCCTCTCGAAGTAACGATTCATCATTTTCGTCGAAAACGGACTTGGTACGTGTACATAAGTTAAGAGCATCAGTCGATGGTATCGTGATAGGGATATCTACAGTGCTGGAAGATAATCCCATGTTGAATGTGAGGTATTTCTCCGCAGGGACAAAGAATCCTGCAAGAATTATAATTGATTCAAAAGCAAGAATTCCATTAAATTCAAGGATCATTAGATCATCAAAGAAAATTCAAACTATCATTGCCACAACACATAATGCATCATCAAAGAAAATTAAAGAGTTGGAGAAAACAGGTGCGCAAGCATTATTCTCTGGAAAGGGAAGGGTCAACATCAAAAACCTGTTTCAAGTATTAGAAAGGCTAGACTTCAAAAAAATACTTGTTGAGGGAGGCGGAGAAATAAACTGGTCTGTGTTGAAATTGGGGCTTGCCGATGAATTAATCGTTACAATATCACCAGTAGTTATTGGCGGAAGAGATGCAAAAACATTGGTAGAAGGTAAGGGGATCGCAAATATTACTAATGGTATCAAAATGAAATTATCAAAAACAGTAATACAAAATAAAAATGAAATCGTACTGTACTATAAATTACGATGAAATTTCATCTTTTGAACTAATGTCCAACAAAATCTGCTCTATTTTGTACCTTAGAGCATCCTTAACCTTTTCGTTATTTACCATGTTAAGAGGATTTTTGCAATTTGGGCATTTAAAGAATAGTTCCATTGCGTAATCAAATTTTATTCTTGGACAATCTGTATTTCCACAATGGTAAAATTCGGAGGATTCTTCATATTCCAGCCGTTTCTGTAGTCGATCCAAGATCTTTTTTTTCTGATTCTCAATAAAATTTTCTGCCTGATCTCTCTTGGCCCTCCATCGATATACAAACCAACCTTTTTTTTCATCCTTTACTCTGATACCAGTGATTAATGCTTTACCAAACATATCGTACAACACCTTTCTTATTATATTGATCCGCATACCAGTAGCACCCGCTATTTCCTCGTCAGTAGCATCTTCAGTATTCAACAATGCTCTTGCAACTTTATGATACTCTTCTCCACCAATTAGGTTAGCTATCTTGACAAATGGATCCTCATTTTCAGTTGAATGCATCCGAGTAATAATGCGTCTTTTTTAGTTATATATTTACCGTCAATTTCGAAACATTTTCATATTTTTGTGAAGACACATGAGAATGGTATCTAAAAAAAATGGACTCTTGTTACAAGGTTTCATTGGATAGAGATATTCGATAAAAATGGAAAAAAACTTACTTAATATATAAAATGTGAAGATTGTTAAAAAACTTAAATTTATTTCAATTTTTATTAGTGGTCTAATATTAGTAATTTAATTTGAATACGAAAATATAAAATATTTTGATTACGTAATTACATGATGGGTTCCTTAGTTACTCTAAGCTCACCATTATCCATTATCTCAATACCCATGATTTTCAGTATTCTTTTAGCGTTGTCTTCGCCTTCTCTCTGAACAATATTTCTCGCCATCTTTAGCCTATATCTTGGTATCCAATGTTGTCCTATCTTGTACTTGCCACGAATTTGATCTGGCATAATTTTCAGAACTGTCACTTCCCTAACTGATCTCATATTGGAGGCAAGCGACTCATAACCTCCCTCCTTTTGATATTTTTTCATCAAGGCGTTTAATGCCCTTGCCTTTTCAACAGAATCTTGCACAATAGATGCATTTCCTTTGATAACGACGCTAACATACAATGTATCTGCCTGTGACGCATCGGTAAGATGAAAATAATATGATGGCAAGAAACATACATAGGAATCAACCTCAAAGCCAACCTTTGAATTTCTTTTGATATTTTCGATTTTTTCCCCAAATGTATGAGAGTGCATATATATGGCGCCAATATTATTATTACCTGTTTGAGTATCAATTGAATCATTCTTCACATAAACAAAATTCATTGGTATTATCTGCGGATAACCCTGCGCATCAATAGATGCAACTCTACCAACTTTTTCTTCATTTAGAAATGTAATCATACTGGCTAAAGATTTTATTTCCAGCTTTGGTATTAGCTGCATATATAGATCTGGTCTTTAGTGGTATAATTAAATTACTAAATTTTAAGATTCTTCTTCTGCTAATTGAACTAGCTTATTCCGAAAATTTTTTAATTATGACCCATAACTCTAATTATGAAAGTTAAAAAAACAGTTTTGGTAACTGGATGTTCTTCTGGAATAGGATTTGCAACTTGTCTTGTTTTATCCCGTAACAACTTTATGACATATGGGACGGTAAGAAATTTGTCGAAGGTCAAGAGAATTCAGGAGATAATAAATAGAGAAAAGCTACCACTTAAAATAATACAACTTGACGTAAACGACAATCAATCTATCAAATTAGCTGTCAAAAAGATTCTTACTGACTCAGGAGGCATCGATATTTTAATAAACAATGCGGGTTACGGAATGTTTGGTCCCATTGAAGAGATTTCAATGGAAGAGATTAAGAAACAATTTGAGACCAATTTTTTTGGAACAATCAGACTAATAAAGTCAATAGTTCCAATAATGAGGAAGCAAGGAAATGGAATTATTGTAAATATTAGTTCAATGGTAGGAAGATTTGGTGTTCCACTCAACTCTGCATACGTGTCAAGCAAATTTGCATTAGAAGGACTTTCTGAATCAATATCATTCGAGTTGGAGGAATTTGGAATACGGGTTATAGTAATTGAACCTGGAGTCGTCCAGACTGATTTCTTGCAGAATCTCAAACTTAAGGGCATGAATATCGACTCTCCTTATCACAGGTCAATGGCAAGGAGAGTTTCCTTCTTAGAAAAAGCTATGAAAAATAGCCTATCAACCAGCTACCAAGTTGCAAACACTATTCTCCATGCATTGAATTCTAAAGATCCTAATTTTCGATATGTTATTGGAAATGATGCTATTAATTCTATTCACATGAGAAATTCCTTGTCTGATAGAGAATTTAATAAGTGGATAAAAGATGGGATATTCAATGGTAAAGGACTTTCAAAATAGGAGGCCCCAAATCATGGAGCTTTTTCTAAATATTTGCGCAGCCCGGCAATTATGGGATCGATATATTTAGATAACGAAATTACCATTAGGGAGATTCCTGTGCCAAGTAACATCCCACCTATGACATCGAAAAAATAATGATCACCAACGTAAATTCTTGATAAACACACAAGTGCTGCCTCTCCAGCTAGTAGTGCGGAAAAAATAAGTTCCTTTTCCTTTCTAAATAGCACAATTAGGATTAATGCGCCAGCACTAACTATAGAGGCGTGACCCGACGGATAGGCAAAATCTGTTTTTTGGGCAACTTGAATTTCCTGTCTTTCTACAACTGGACGAGGCCTTTCGAAAAAATTCTTAAATAATGTATTTAAAGGCATTATGATCAAAAATGAAATCACAATAATTACAGCAATTTTCTTTCCCTTCCATCCTGCAAAAAAAGCCATAAACACGATTACTGCTGACCACACTATCTCTCTCCCATAAGTTGACAACAATATCATAAATTCATCTATGATGTCAGAGTGAGCATTGTAGATAAGGGATGAGATTCCCTCATCCAACTTGATAATAGCTGTAATCTGGTATCCTAGTTTGGGCGAAAGTACAACCCCCATAATCACAAATATAGCAATGCAGATAATTGACGCGAAAATATACATCAACACAACATCATAAGATTAGATACAATATATTTCATGATATTGCATTAGCTTCACCAATGCCATTGCCATGGTTATGACTCGGTACATGATGGTTCAGGGTATATCCAAGAGACACCAACATTAACCGCTTGAAAAATAATAAACAAACTTTAAGTTTCTAACACCCATGCATTTTTAACGTTTCTAATTATGAGTAAGGACACTAGAGTATATTTGATAAATTTAATCTAATTTTATAATTAATTACTTTATAAAACATATCCACTTAAAAGATAAATCCACTTGGGATCGTGCAAATAATTCTAGTGTATATCATGTATATCATGAATATTATCACCTTGTATAACTGGAACTAATTGGCAGATGAAATTATTTTTTTATGACTA
>DATBMS010000023.1:0-7209 GCA_036554685.1 Nitrososphaeraceae archaeon
ATCATCAAAACAGTGTACTAATTCGCTGTCTCCTAGATTCTGACCAATTTTCCCTGCTAGATCTATACAATCTTGGGTTTCTTTATCTGTTCCCTGATAGGCACCTGAATCTTGGAAAGCGTCCAAGGAAATCTCATCGGTATCTATGTCTCCATTTTTGATATCATCCACTAGTCCGTTGAGATCGTCATACTCTTCAGGATTGTTGATGTTACTAGAAAACTCATCGTCATTATTTTGATTGTCAGATGATGTGGTATCATTGGTACTGGTATCTGTTCCAGAAGTCATTGGCGTTTCATTGGTACTGGTATCTGTTCCAGAAGTTGCGGGTAAATCAGAATCTAAAGTATCTTCAGCAGTTGGTGGGCCATCGGTCTCATTCTTCATCACTCTTGTTACGAGTTCTATGGCTTCATCTTCCGTGAACTTTCCTGTTTTCACAAGTTGATTAATCAAAATGTTCTCCTCATCATCGGGGGCTCCAGTATCGCTATCGGGGGCTCCAGTATCGCTATCGGGGGCTCCAGTATCGCTATCGGGGACTAATGTACTAAAACTGTTGGAAGATTGCATCAACTTGAGAGAAATTTCTTCTATTTCTTTATCACCATCTTTTATGGTATCTGCAAATTGTGCGAGATCAAAATAATCATACAAGATTAACTGTTCCTTATCTAGTGCGTGTATCGAAATGTTAGTGTCAACAAGGAAAAATGCGCCGAGGGCGATAATTATTCCCAATAAAAGCGGAATATTGATTGATCCGACGCTGTGCATAGATTAAAATTTAAAAATACAATACATAAATCTTTGTAAGATTTGTAATATTTGATACTCCACAAAAATATTATTGATGAGAAAACACACCGTTAATTAATACTATATTCTTTATTTTTGATATTGTCTAGGAAAAAGACTTTCTATATTTTAATGGCAAGTGGTATTGCGTTTATTGTAATTGGAGCCGCTTCAATGATTGATTCAAATACTCCGAGAAAAGTAGCCATAGACAGTACATTGGAGACCAATTTGACGGACGTTATTACACCTATAATGAATAATGGAAGTGTGGGTAAAATCATAATTGACGGATCGAAGTTTAATTTTAAAATTGAAGATCCGAATAAATCGGTTATCGTGTCAGTTTCCAATAAGACACATTATCAATATGATTTGGTTGCTAACGATGAAGGGGAATATAGATTTGAAACAAAAAATATTGGGGATACCGTACTTACTATTGATGGAGAAGTAGAAACTAAGGCTTCTCCATTGGCTTTTGGAGGTCAGATGATGTTACTCATAACTGGTATCATAGTTCTGGGAATTGGGATGAAAGCCAGATTCGCATGAAATAAATGATGACTAATTTATTGTACCTCTTTGATAGGAGCCAAGTATCCTAATAAATGTGCATTTCTTTTCGATATTAGCCAGCGTTGTTTTAACATTATCTTCTTCGATGTGACCTTCAAAATCTACATAAAAATTATATTCCCACGGTTTTTCTTTTGTTGGCCGTGACTCGATTTTTGTAAGATTAATCCTACTATAATCAAATTCTTGTATCACTGAAAATAAAGATCCTGGTGTGTGCTTTAGTCCAAAAATCATCGAAGTTCTATCAGTTTTAGTAGGGGTAGTTTTTAGATTAGATATCACCAAGAATCTAGTGAAATTGTTTCTCCTGTCCTCTATATTTTGATCAAAAATCTTCATATCATAAAATTCTGCTGCCTTCTTGCTTGCAATTGCTGCAGTGTCGAGAATTTTTTTTTCTTTTATTAGTTTAACCGATCCAGCCGTGTCATATGTAGGTATCGCATCTAGGTTTTTTTTCTTGATATAATTTCTACACTGCGCTAAGGCTTGAGGATGGGACAGGACCTTTGTTAGAGTAGAAGTAGTACTATTAGGTAATGCAATAAGACAGTGATTAATTTTCAGAAATATTTCGCCACTGATTTTTTTTTCAGTATCCAGTAGCAAGTCGTAAATTTCATTGACAGATCCCTCAATTGAATTTTCAATTGGAACTACTGCACAATCAATACTATCATCTCGTAACGCATCAAAAATATCTTGGAATAGCTTCATTGGAATAGGATCTGAATCGGGGAAAAATTTTGTGGCAGCAATCTCGCTGTATGCTCCATGATCCCCTTGGAAAGCGATTTTTTTCCTTTTCAAAGTATTTGTTATTCTAAAATGTGTTAATTCATATATTTTTATGTTATACCCTTGAAGAATCGGCTTCAGAATTAGGGATATCCAACCGTGTCAACTATTTCACATTATGAAAAGTATTTAATGCTTAACACTTGAAATTAAGATAAATGCAAGTAGATCAACAATGCATTGATCCTTTAGACAAACAACTTTTAAATGATATTCAATGGACTTTCCCGTTGTCAGATAGACCATATCTCGAAATAGCAACAAAACATGGACTTTCAGAAGAAGATGTCATGAGAAGAATTTCATTAATGAAACGAAGCGGACTAATAAGACAGATTAATGCAATATTTGATACGAGGAAATTAGGTTACAAAAGCGCGTTGGTCGCATTTGCCGTTGAAAAACAGGAACTTGATTCAGTAGCTCAGGAAGTCAATAAGCATCCGGGGGTCAGTCACAATTATGAAAGGGATCATGAATTCAATATGTGGTTTACGTTAGCCGTTCCTCCTGATGGAGATTTGAAAAAAGATCTTGAACAAATGGCATCGCTTGAAGGTGTGATTAAATTCCGTCTACTGCCAACTCTCAAGTTATATAAAATAGGAGTGAAATTGGACATGGTAAATAATGATCCTAGCAAATTGATGCCAGAACAAAATATAAAAAAGTTGGATCAAAAAAAATTTGAGCTTACATCAAGAGATAAGGAATTCATAAGGGAATTACAAAAAGACTTAGACGTATCAACAAGACCATTCGATAATTCTGCAAAGAATCTTGGAATCAGCTTAGATGAATTATTCAAGAGGGCTACAGAATATGAATCGATTGGAGTAATGAGACGATTTGCAGCAATCCTACGTCATAGAGATGCTGGATTTACTGCCAATGGCATGATTGTTTGGAAAGTATCAGATGATAAGATTGATGAAGTTGGGCACAAATTAGCATCATTCCCTCAAGTAAGTCATTGTTATAGAAGGCCGATATATCCTGATTGGCCATTTAGTTTGTTTAGCATGATTCACGCAAGAACAGTCGAAGCTGCCAATAAGATAGCCGTCGAACTATCGAATTTTGTCGGTATTAATGAATACAGGATTCTCTTTAGTTCTAGGGAGTTCAAAAAAGAAAGGGTAAAGTACTTTGTGGACTAACCTTTGTTCTAATAATTGTGAAATTTTTTTTCAATTTTTTCGAATACATCAAGCATGAGTTATGATTTCTAATCTTATTCGACCCAGATATTTTTCGTAACATTTCGCATTGATTTGTTACTAAATTTTAGTTCTATGAATATGAAATTATTTGTTCGATGCTTAGAAATTGTCACTACTAATACATGGTCATGTTTACGGTTGTCAGAACAATCATGATTGAACAAAGATTCTAATTTATTATGTTTCAGTAAGGATAGGAATTTATTGTTTGTAAAATGTATTTGCTGATTAAGCGAAGTTAGCCCAGATTGGTTAAGGTACGAGCTTCCCAAGCTCGGGATCGCGGGTTCAAATCCCGCACTTCGCAGATAAAGAGACAATCCGAATGTCTTATCATTACAAGTACCAATGACCCATATGCATGCCCATACATTAATTGAGAGATGATTTTCTCTAACATATTACATTTTGTAAAGTTACTTCGGATGAAAAATATTTAATTAAAGCCTCCGAGATGCATTTTACTCATTTATGTGGCCGTCAAACCAAAAAAGTATTTTAGCATATACTTAAAAAGATGTATTGTCATTCTTTGTAATATACCTTGAAGCAGGTCATTACATTTCACTCTTACAAGGGTGGTACTGGAAAAACGACTTTAGCAGCCAACTTGGCAGCATTGTTAGCTAAAAAGGGAAACCATGTCTGTCTAGTGGATATCGATGTTTATGCTCCAAGCTTGCATGCATATTTTGGTGATATTGTTCAAAATAAGATAAGGAATACATTAAATGATTATATTGTTGGTGCTTGCGGAGTCGACGACTTATTGGTTCAAATCACGCCTATACCGCAAATGGCAGACAAAGGTTCTCAGAGTGGAAAAATTATAGGTTGTTTTTCAAGTCCAAAAAGAGAAGATATTCTAAAGATCGAAGGAGTAAAAGAGGACAAGAACAGGATGAATATGCTAAAGAGATTTATTAACTTTAGAGAAGAGTTAATCGAAAAAAATGATATTGATTATATAATCATGGATTCAAGTCCCGGAATCAGGTTTTGGGCAATAAACGCATTAGCATTATCAGATATCGTATTCCTCACATTAAAAATGGGAGATATGGATATCGGGGGCACCAAGATGATTGCAAATGAAATATTGGCCCAATTCAAGGAGCAGGGAAATACCAAATATTATCTCCTTCTAAATAGAATTGCAGGTTACTGTATTCCATCTTTGCAAATAGGCGATTCTCATTCTGGTCATTCTGAATCAAGTTATACGACGCTAACTCCAGTTGGAGAGGATTTTGTTAAAAAATTGACTTCTGAAACAGGAATTGATGTAATGACATCCATCCCATGTTATTGTGATATTCAATTTGCCCAGAAGGAATTTCTTACAGTACTTACGTATCCGGATCATCCTTTCTCACAACAAATACATCATTTGAATTCGCTAATAGAAAATTAGGGATGATTAATTTGTTTTTGTTTCGTAGTGGACACAAAAAATAGGTATATAGATCCGACTTGGTATAATATCCAAAAATGGCCATTCCAGGACTTGCAGAACTCACAGATGGTGATGAAAATATTTCGCCCACTTTGTTTCTTCTGTCTGGTCCACCTGGAATAGGAAAGAGAGATTATTGTAGAGAATTCCTTGAGGATGGATTGGGATCCAAAAGAAGATGTATTTTTCTTTCTTCTAAAATTACAGATAAAGAAAATATTGAATTATTCGATACGAAGGGTGGGAGTTTCAAATCGTTGTTTGTCAATCCGGTTCTCTTATACGAGATAGCCGATGAAAGATCTCTACAAGAGACGTTGATGAAAATAACTTCATATCTTTCCGAAGTTCGAGCTGATGAATCGCAGGATCAGCGGAACAGTAGCGAGAAGAAAAAAGATGACAACCTTGTTTATTTTGCCATGGATTCGTTAAATCATTTTTGTGACATATTCGAAGTTAGTTCAATCAAGAAGTTTCTGGCACCATTGGTTCTCCAGTTAAAGAAAAGAAAAACTATTGGAATTTTTACTATTGATTCGCCAATCTCAACAGAGTATCAACCCATTGTTTCCTTTTGTGATGGAATAATGGAAATGAAATTTGAAGAATCAAACGACTCCATAATTAGAAAGATCCGATTGCTTTCTATGGCAGGTCATGCAATGACAAAACCAACTTGGATACAATTCAGTATTGATAAAAATGGAAGGTTCACATTTGCAGATGATCTACTTAAATGTACACTTGATGGGCGAGTCATTCAACAGCCTCCAGTTTATTACCTTGACCTGCCATTCCATTCAGAAGGATGCGCAAGAACATATAGAAAATTTATGTCTGTTTTTAAGGATCTTGACCCAAAATATGAAGTTTTGAATTATAATTTTTGCTTTATAGATATCGTAGGACTATCCAATCCGCAGTTGGCAGTCCATAGACAGAAGGAAAAGATAGTAAGGCTAAATGAATTTATCAGTTCTTGTAATTCATTCAGGAAGATTTCTGACGACCTGAAGATAATTCTTCCTGCCGGAGATGGTATGGCTATAGGTTATGAGAACAATCCTGAATTACCATACAAACTTAGTGTCGAATTACATGGATTTCTACGCAAATATAACAAAAGAATAACTCATGATAACCAGATAAAAATCAGAATTGGGCTAAGTTCTGGACCAGTGTTCACTGTTTACGATATATCAAATAGACTTAACGTTTGGGGTCCTGGAATAATAATGGCCAGAAGGGTAATGGACCTGGGTGACAGTTGGCACATTCTAATTACCGAAAACTTTGCTATGCAATTAAAACCGCTATACGAAGAATACAAAAATAATATCAGATTAATTGGATCATATGAAATTAAACACGGAGAGAAGATAAACGTCTATTCCGCATATTCTGACGACTATGGGAATCCAGAATTGCCAGAAAAATTCAAAGAAATCTACACGAGGCCATAACTGACTTGACTACCAAATTTAACCCATTCTAATCTTTCTTGGAATTCTGATAAAGATTTCTTTAAATTATCCATCAAAGTCTCTATGAATAAATCGTCAGTTGTTGGTCGATAATGAAGCATAATAAAAAGAAGGATAATAATACAAAAAAGGACAAGTCTGTCAATCCGAGAAAAGAGAGGGATGATAGGAGTTACTTTGCGGTAACTCGCAAGAGAAGAAATCGAAATCTGATGATAATTGTACCTGCCGTGATAGTGCTTCTCGGCATAATGGCTTACGCAGTAACTGTATATTCTGGCCATTTGGAAAGACCCGATCAAAATTTTGGACCTCTTGGTTCTGAACATGTTCATGCAGCATTTGCAGTAAAGATTAATGGCGAAAAATTAGATTTCAGTCAAGAAAAATACCAGGTGCAATCCCAATATATCCATGTTGAGAATAATGATGGCAATACTTTGCATAGACATGCTACTGGCGTTCCAGTTGGGGAATTCTTTGCTAGCCTAGGTATGAATGTCACGGACAGCTGTTTTACTCTTGAAAATAAAACAAGTTATTGCAGTAACGGAAATTCAAATCTGGAATTTTATGTAAATGGTAATAAAACAAACTCAATTGCAAATTATATCCTCAAAGAAGATGACAGAATATTGATAGTTTATGGAAATAAGAATGCAATGGAAACTCAACAAGATCTTGATGCGTTAAGACTTACGGAGATAAAGAAATAACAAATAAAATCAAAATTTTCAGAAATTAATTTTTTGTTGATTCATTGTCTAACATTAGTAAATAAAATAACAATATTTCAAATTTGAATTTGTAAGAAATCTGGTATTAATTTGGACAAAAGTATTAATTCAAAATAGAGTCAATA
>DATBMS010000038.1:0-24581 GCA_036554685.1 Nitrososphaeraceae archaeon
AATTGAATTAGTAACGGCAATAATTTATCCTTAAGAGGTTCCATTCTCCCATAAAAAACAATCACTTCTTTCTCTACCTTCTTGAAGCTCTTGTAACGAGTTATTATTTTAGGAAACTTTGCTGTAAATCTAAAATTATTAGGAGTTGTTCTATTCCAATTTCTTACCATTGACTCTGAAGGCATATTATAAAATGTTTAATCAATCTCACGTATTTTAGCATCTGAACGCATTAAGGCAATCAGGTTCTTGTATATTTATTGGAATGACTAATATATCCAAGCAGTAACTAATGGAAGAATCACGCTCAATGTATTTATAAAGATGCTCATTGATTATGGGGTATGGCTTATTATATGCTAGTAACTGTTAATCAAGACTTGGCACGTTATCAGAATTTAGTTCAAAGGTATTGGGACTGGATCTTTACGGAGAATTGTGATGCTAACAAAAAATTCAAAGATATCACTTTTCTGAGAGATGACTGCTTCGGCGATCCTATTACTTTGGTTGCAGGATTCGATACTTCATTACCTGAGAAATACAATAAGCAGGAAATTGAAATATCTGAAGGAACTGACATTTTCTTCCCTGTTTATCATGCTCACATATGTGATGTTGATCCACTTGTAAATGGGGACATAAACAACTGCGGAAAGGTTGCAGATAATGATTTGGCTAACGTATTTCACAAATGGGCCACAATTAAGATCAATAACGGACAACCAGCGGATATAACACCGAATTTTAGTGATCATGAAATTAAAGTTGGTCCATTTAAACAAAAAGTCAATAGGGATAATGACATAAGAAAAGAGGTAGGACTTTACTTGAAACCGGGAGAATATACCTGTGTGGCTCATGGGACATATATTCTTATGAAAAATTTGCAAAAGGCAACGTATCAATTAGACTTTGGAGGGCTGGCAACCAATTTTCGGACGCGTTCGATCTATAATATGACAGTAAGTTAATCATGGGAAGATAAGGAACCCAATTTAGAATCGATAGCATTGGGGGTATCGACAGACTGGTGACTTACCATTTTCCAACTACAACACTTAGAAAACTTTGAAATCCAGCTTTTAATACCGAGTCCAAGGCACTATGATTGAGTAATAATACGGAAATTTGGAAAGCTATTTCACAGAAGTATAACATTTACTATCCAAAACTCCAATGAAAATACATAGGCATTAGAAGTCTTATACCTTGGCAACACATTTAATCTCGATTAAGTACTCAGGGAATGCAAGTCGCTGAATCTGTACAATAGTGCTTGCAACGACAGGGTTGCCACCAAAGATATCGTTCCTGCATTTGATAGCTGCAGCGAAGGCGGTATCCATATCCGTTACAAAAAGTACTTCGTCCACTATGTTTTCTATCGTTGCTCCGTGCTGAGCAAGTAGCTTCTGAATATTGAGGTATACCTGCTTTAGTTGAACTTCCATATCTCCGGGACCTACAAGATTACCCTTGTCGTCGTGGCTCACCTGGCCAGATAAATAAATGGTGTCACCAACCTTCACTGATTGTGCATAATCCTTTTCCCATGGCAATCCAAAATTCTTTATTATTTTCTCTATTGTCAAAATATGTTACCCTTGTGTGTCCAATGCGTATGCCAACAGAGAGAATGGAGATTATATCTTTCAACATCTTTAAGCGACGGCATTTGATAACTAAATAATAAGCTTGCTATAATAAGGCTTTCTGGAAATACATGACATGTGCCTCATAATCTCAACAGTACGGATTTGATTTTATGAAGTATATTCCCAGTGGGAATGCTAAAAAACTGAGTGGTTCAGAACTATATTAATTTTCAGAATTCCAGCGAGGATACTATTTAGATTAACAGATTCCAATTTATTGGGGAAAAACAACTTTGGCGATTAACATGGTTTATACAATAACAATGCTTTCAGTACTATCTGCAGTTATGTTCTTTGTACCAGTAACAGAAGAACCTTTTCCTCGCTATTAGTTCTTTCATTGAATCGTAAATAGCTTACAAAAATTTGTTGAGGAAAAGTTTTAAATAAAAATAATTACTTTAAGATAAATTAATAGAAGACCAAGACCTTAAAGAATATGATCAAGCACTCATTTCAATGACCGGAAGATTAAACGTAGAAAATTGACTTATTGAGTAAAAAGCTCTTAACTTTAATAAGAAAACCATACTTATTGTAGACGATGGATCTCATAGATATTTCACAATTATCACCGGCGCTAGGAATGTAATAAAAAACATAAATCCAAAATGACTGGTAATTGCACTGTATATATCGTTAAAAGGAACAATTACTATATTGAAAAAGCAAAGATATTTATCAAATCGATGTTATTGCTAGTAATGGAAATAGCGCCTTTTTATCAATAGTGCAATATTATTAGGATTCTGTTCATGTTATAGATAAACTAGTAATTGATATCACACGAAGAAATTTAGAACAAACACAAGTTTTGAACTAGGATGAATAGTTGAACAAGTAAATACTTGAGGGTTATTATCGATTTCAACTGTTATATATCGCAACTCGATTTATAGCCTGTACCATTGGATCTATTGATTTCATCACAAGAGCTTTACAAATCAATCAAAAATCTAGATCGCACAATTGTCATTGATACAAGACCTTTTTCAGAATACAAAAATGGTCATGTGCCGGGAGCAGTAAACATCGATTTGTTCCAGTTACACTGGTTTGATACTACTAAAAGAGGAATCAGGGACTTTAACAGACAAACCAAGTTGCTTCTATGCAATATTGGAGTAAGAAAGGAAGATAACGTGGTATTCTATGATGATATCTCCGGTATTCTAGCAGCTAGAGGAGTTTGGCTGCTTCTTTACTTTTCTCATGAAAGGGTATGCATGTTGGATGGAGGTTTTGAAAAATGGAAAAGAGAAGGATATCCAATTGAAGTAAGGAGTAACCAATTAAGACATGTACGATTCTTGGAAAAGCCTAATACAAGAATCCTAGCCAATGTCAATGAAGTAAGGGGATCAATAAACAACAGAAATGTAGTAATAGTGGATGCTCGCTCCAGAGAAGAATATAATGGTATCGAAGTAAGAGCTGCAAGGGGAGGACATATCCCATCTGCAGTAAATATTGATTGGACAAGAAACATTGAAAATGGTCTCTTTAAAAGTAAAAGGAAATTATTAAAAATTTATTCAACGATTCCAAAGAATGCACAAGTAATTACATATTGTCAAGGGGGATACAGGGCCGCTAATGCATTTTTAGTTTTCAAAATGTTAGGTTATAAGAAAGTGAAGATGTATCTTGGATCTTGGGGTGAATGGGGAAATAAACTAAATCTTCCTGTAAGCGAAGGAGATTGAATACAAAATCGGAAAAAATAACATTTTATCCATACCTACGATTGAACAATTAATAGACACCAGAGAAGGATTAAGGTTCAAATAAGTTTCGACAAACATACGTCGCATTTAATACCTGATCTTATTTTTCTCTTCCAAATGTCATTGTTTATTCTTGAATAAAACAGCAAGATAAGAAATATTTTTCGTAGTAGCTGAGCAATAATATGCAGCTTAGAAAGTCGAGCATCGATGAGCTTATAAACTTGTTCATCTGAATAGGTTATGTGAGCAGTCGCAACCTTTACGACATTGTGCGCGAAAAGGATGATCCAGAGGCTTATCAATCTTTAACAAAAGCCTATTTGGAATGGGTACTTGAACCTGAATGTGACAAAAACTCTAACAAGATGGTCCAGGTAGGTAGTGAGCGACGACGTGTGACCTTTATGAGAGATGATAGCATAGGAGATCCAAGGGAACCTGGCGAGGCCGATAACGAACAAGAGGTTAGTAGACCCGAAGGAACGGATATTTTTTTCCCTGTTTATTATATGCATTCTTCCGTAGGGGAAAGTGATGGGCAAGGAGGAACCTGTAAAACCAACGAAGATTGCATAAAAGCTGCAAAGTATGATTTAAGCAAGATTCACACCGATGAAAGTGGCAAACAGATGATATGGGCAAAAATTGGAATAAACGGTGAGAAGGCAGAACCTATAGCATCAAATTTTAACGATCACACCGTTACTGTTTCCCCATTTTCCTTAACAGTGGGTGATAACAACCGCATGAATAGAGAGCCTGAATTTCACATGAAACCCGGCACTCATGAAGGTGCGGTGTTTGGAACCTTTATGTATTTGAGAAATTTTAAAAAAGGCGAATATGTTTTGCATTTTGGTGGAGAAGCAAGTAATTTCATAACTCATTCTAAGTACACGATGCATGTCAAATAAACATCGAATTTTAACTCATTACACATATCATTTTTAAAACTTCATCAAATCTTATTCTTTTTATTATAGTATTTAAGTGGAATTTCAATTTTATTGTACATTTCCGAGAAAGGAACTGTTCCAAGAAAGCGATGTTAGGATGCATTATCATTGAATGAATCAAATACTCTAATTGTGTAATTTCCGTATGACACGTATCCGTCTGCATGTTTGCCTTTAAAAATTATTTTATAAGTCCCAGGAGGCAAAGGCCTTAACATGATCCAATATCCAGCTGAAACGGCGGGGCTTTTACCGATGCGAGGAACAGGATCGAAGGAACGCCGTAGTTTTGACGATTTGGGAATATCCAAGACAAATTCCGGCGATTCAGCGTAATAGTTTTTAAGGTTTGGTATTCTGACGCCATTTATCTTAACACTGAGGAGCAGAGGATTTCTCTGTCTTTCCGCAGATTCGCTTCGACGTATCACCTGGGTTGACGCATGCTCAAATAAAAGCTCGCTAGTTATAGTACAGATTATAGGAAAGAAAATTGCAGTCTCTGAACATATCATTGGTCCATTTTTTCCAGTCCTTATAATGGGGGATTCCTTGTCAGTATTTCCACGAAGAAAATAGACGGAACCATTTTGTAACTGATCCGAGAACAACCAATTCCACCAAATTGAAGTCCAACATCCATAAGAGAGTCCTTTAAAGTTTTCATGGGGCTGAACTATTAATTTCAAATCAAACTTCATCTGATAAAACTGTATGTATAGAAGATAAATTCTTTATTAGTGTCGTTGCTTAATCACATTGAAAAAGAGATGAGATATCATTATTGAACAGATGCTCAAGATGAATACGATTTAGTGATCTTCTACGGCAAAAACTATTGACCCAAAATAAATTTTGATTGATTCTATTTATCTGATTTCTCTACCGTACTTCTTTTAGAACGCAACTCCTCAAGTACTTCTTGGACAAGTTCTTTCACATTCTCCTCACCTCGGTAATCAACCTTACTCTCCTCGAGTACTGAGGAACGTTTTAATATTGACTTCAAACTTTTTTCTAGCTCCTTTTCCATTTGCACCTTTCCTATTGTTTTTAAGAGACCGAGTTGTTTTTCTGCACTTTGAAAAAATTCCTGTCTCAATTTTTTGTCTTGGGATACGAGTTTTGCAGACGCAAAGAGACCGATAAATAATGAATATGAACCGAGTGGCATTAGTATTATTGACAGAACACCATAGGGAGGGTAAGCCGCGTACAATAACGAATTTATTTCTATAGATGAAAAAATAACCGCTATGCCTATTGCTGCAACTTTTAGCGAATTCTGAAGATTCGGTTGTTTAATTTTTATAGCTGCTGTCAGGAAAACAATGGAGAATAAAAGACCACCAACTTGCTTTGTGGCACTAAAAAGTATTATGTAGATTACAGTAAAGATTACTGGTGATCCCGACAACATTGCTTCAGAAAAGTTAGCAAAGTATGTTTCAAAAGGGAACAAAAAATATATCAAGGGTATCGACATAGTGACCCAAAATCTAGCTCTACCAATTTTGTTGCGATATTGTCTTAATAAAGCAACTGTTGCTACCCATGCTAAAACGAATGATACCAAGAACAAGGCGTCAAGTGCAACACCAAAGGATAAACTCAGGCTTGAAACAAAGGAATTAACCAAAGTGTTATGAAGAGACTTTGCTTTAATCCACTCGGAGGTAGACACATACTGAACGTTAACGTATACTATAGACAGGGCCAAATAGATACATAAAATTGAAAAAGAAATGGAATATGCTATAATCATGAAATTCTTACTTGACCTGAACCACCCTATTAAAAGTAGAACAAGTAGAAGTATGAACAGTATTGATGGGGCATAGGAACTAAAAAGAATCAAAAGTGTTAAGTTGCTATTATACATGTTTACAAAACTTATTTGAACTATCTCTACAGCTAAAAAGGCGAGAGCCATAAATTGACACACTAGAGCAGTAAATCGCAGGAGATTCTGGGCTTTCCTCTGCTTGTAAATGGACGTCAAGTGATAGCTTTCCATAATCTTCAACAATACAATTGCAATTATGGAAAAAATTATCGAAAATATTGTAAAGATCCCGACCTTTGAAGATACGGGTAATTCTTTGTTAGTATATGCAAAAAAGTTGATAACGTTGGAATCTATTATAATAATGACACTTATTGTCAAAATGAAGAAAAGTACCAGTTTATTGGTGAATTTGAATGGCAAATTACTGATCACTATTTAAGACAAGTAAAAATAAATCCATTTATTTTTATTTCTGCATTGAGCAGCATATAAGTAATAATATCGTCTATGGAAAAGATACATATGTAACCAACCTATTCCGAATCATATAACCAAGAAAATGAAACCAAATAATGTATTTGTTATGCTGTCTGTTCTGCTATTTTTGGCCACGGTAATGGTTCCAATTGCTTATGCTGTCGATGTATTTCATAAGGATGAAAAGCCATTTGGGAAGACATACGAGGATTGGGTTCAGGATTGGTGGAGCTGGGATGCTGCCATTCCCAGTGATCCGGAAACAACCTTTGCTGGCGTAACGGAGAATGGATGTCTTATTAACAAGGAAGGCCCTGTTGTTATGCTAATTGATCCAGCGATAGGAGGTCAACATCACCAGAGATGTGAAATATCATCCAATCAAGGAATCCTTTTTCCAGCATGGAGCGCACTGTGTTCTGTCGCCATCAAGGGAAACGAAAACATGTCATTCAAAGAATTATCAGAATGCGCTAGACAATATAACCTGGGAAAAGTAACGGGCAATGTATGGGTTGACAACAAACCACTCGCACAGGTCAAAGCAGAAGATTATAAGACAATTAATCTCATCAACGCTACTGAACTGTATAGCAATGGATTTAATATTACTCTTCCAGAAGACTCTAATTTAGAAGTGGATTATCCAGGAACTCATTTGGGAGCCACTCATGGATGGTACATTTTTCTAAAACCGCTACCTATAGGTGAGCATACTGTCCGTTATGTTAATGACGTGAGGGAAACCACGCTAGGCGCAGGAAATACCAATAATGCCGATATCACTTACTCATTTACCGTGCGATAGTAAGTGTCGTTGTATTATTCGAGCTGATTTCGAAGATATAACAATAGAAATTTGATTATTGTGGACCTTGCCTATTAATTCTATCATGCCCGAAGATATGGATCTGCTTAATCTCAACATATGAAACAAAATGGAATATGGAAATCATAGAAACAGCGTCCCATTTATTTTAAGTAGAAGGAAGTATGGACAACTTGACTGAAAATCGCCAGTAAACCATTGTTAATGTTTCTATAGAAAACTAAATTACTTTTTAATTACTGGGGAAAATAAATCTAAAAACGTAATTCGAAGAATCAAAAACTAATTCAATCAGTATTAGTGCTTGGTTTTATGCACCTATATTGTACCATTGTTATTATTCAATCAATTATTTTTTTTGTGTACTTTACAGATTATATCTAGGTCACTTATATTTCCAAAAGCCTTAAGGACGTCTTGTCATTCATCCCAGAGAAAAAAGACAATACAAAAAATAAAAAATAGGATTTTTTGGATACTTAACTAGAATCAAATCAATCGGATCCAATCATGTAAGCTCATAAACCTGGATCTTGAATGACATGTTGGAATTACTCGCATTTTTCACCGTGATCCAGTAGCCAAAAATTCCTTTCTTGTCCTTGGTAAAATGTATTTTTGTCACTTCAAGCTTCAAGTCTGAAGGAGAGCCTGATCCACCTTCAATTCTTGGAGCGATGTATACCGCTCCATTTGGCTGCTTAGTTCTAGTGTGCCCATAAACTCCTATTTTATTGGCGTCTAATGATACACTCCCTGATTCCCAAAGTTTTGTCATACTTGAAATTAAAATAATTTCTAGATAAACATGACGGTTAATCAAAGGATAAATCGAACGCAGTCGGAGTGAGAATGGAGTTATTTTATAGCCAGGAAAATATGATAATAGTTAGTTCACTACGAAATTTTGAGCCCGCAATCTCTTTTCTTGGACATTAGCGTTCTTACCATGATAGATTATTTCATAAATATTCTATTAAGATATTCTAGTAGCTCTGGATTTGCTAGGATAGTTGTTTATCAAACGCAGTATCAAGCTCTTCAAAGCTTAGTGTTAACCAGAATGAACGAAGAGTATCAAGGATTTCGATGGAGATCTCTAAATTATTTGGATTGTTACCATCACTCGTACTTTGTCTTGGACGTTGTTTAGAGTCTACGGCACCAGCTAATCCTATGTGTCTGTTCACATTAAGCCATCTTTGTGGGTCTTGATTTAGTAACACTGCGGTTCTGACGAGCGTATGCCACCTATAAAAGCCAAATTGACCCTCATCCATCATATGTACTCTATTGTTTAGGGGGCGAGGACTTCTATCGTCAAAAAGAATACCTTGTCCAAAATCTTCAAATGCTCTCTGTTGGCTCTCAATGTCATTACCAAAACTCTTGTTAATGATGTCTAACTGTTTTTGCGCCAAGAAGATAATGCTATTAACTCGCTGTTCGTCCTGTCTAACCTCGTTAATAAAATCAATAGGATACGTATCATTAATTTTGTGTTCTTTGCAGATTCTATCAAGGTCACTAATGTTTCCAAGGGCCTTGAGAACATCTTGCCTTTCATCCCATAGAAAAAAATTATCAAATTCGTACCAAAAATTAGTACCAAGTTGCCGAGAATATACCATTATACAAGTTAACGCGAAGCTACAACTATTAAAATTATCTGTTAAATCAAGTTGCATGATAAGATTACACAGTTTGGTAAATTTGATTTGTTCTTTTAGCTTTTCATATCTCCAATTTAACCTGTGTTACTTGGTGGGAGATTCTCACCTATTTCAGAACCAAACCCAGGCATTGCCAGTGAGGGCCAATTAATTGAAGTTTTGAAATAGTTGTGAGAGTTGGGGGATTTCACGCAATTAAACCTTTAAAATGGTGAAAAATTCCATGCCATATACTTGTATTAGATAACAGAGAAGCGTTTGAGAGTTCCTTAATAGAGAACATACTCAGACATGCTAGATCTAATTGAAGAGACACATGCACTTAAATACTTAACTGATTTTGGCTGGCGCGGCATTTCACAACTTTCGCGAAGACTATGTTAAGGTCCTGCATACTTTTGCCAACGAATGAAGTTATCAAAATAGCCCAAGAATGTCCTTGAATTGATTTCTACGTCTGACTTACTCGTTTCTACCATTGAAAAGTTACTATCAATACATAATAATACCAGATATCTCAATTGGTATCACTTATTACAAGGTGGAAAATTTCTACGAAAAGCGTTCGCACGATTATACGAAATTAGATGGAGGACCTTAATCCAAGCGAATTATCCCAGAAGAGAACAAACAGTGATCAAGAAGCTGTTCTCAAAGTATTCGATTAGTCTGTGATATCAGTGAAGATGGCAATGTTCAATTTAGCTACTTTCATGGAAGGTTTTAGGCAAAAAGTGTATATTTTACGAAACACTTTTGTATCATAAAAATGTGATATATCCTCAGATTGAATTGATTTGCTTATAAGACAGAAAAAAAGATATTCTCCGATATATTCTGCCTCTGGCTACAAAGTTTTTCGGCGCCGAAAAATTCCTTAGCTTAATCGCTACTCAAGTTATGCATAGTGTGATATTAATTAGACGATAAATGTCAAAATCGCTCCATTCGACATGGAGATTATTTTTAGATGAATCTATTTAGCTCGTACGGTTTAATGCGAAACATGCTTTAATAGTCATTCAGAGTGTTGAAAAACCAGCGTTACCATCAAAATGGATATTTCGCTACTATTATCGTGTCAGAGCTTTTCCTACATCATATTGCCCTAAATGAATATTATCCTATTGCACAATCAACAAGAACGTTCATATAAATAAAGCAAACTTATACCAAAAATATTATATCCATTGGTATCATAACGATTGAGCATGGGGAGATTTTGAAATGGTGAAAAGTAAGAAAGCAAAAACAAGTGGACATACTCCAGTATCTAACATGCCGGAAGATCAAATAAATCGTGAAGAATCTGATTTTTATGTGACAAAACCTGTTTCCGAAAAACCTTCAAAAGGTGAGAATCCCGGAACAGATGATGTTACTCCAGAAGGGACTGAGACAGTTATAGGTCGCAACAAAAGTATGGAATCAGCGGAATTAATCCATTCTGCGCCTGATACATCTACATTAAGGGATATTGGTGAAGCTTCTTTTGGTTCAGTACAAAAAACTGTGCACGGAACTGACAATCGGGTGCAAATCACCAACACAGGAATATACCCATGGCGTGTTCATTGTTCTTTGCTTATCACGGCTGCGGATAATTCAAAATGGATAGGTACTGGATGGTTTATTGGACCTCACACTGTAATGACTGCTGGTCATGTGGTTTATATTAAAAACAGTGGTGTTGCGGGACGGGATGGTTGGGTTAAAAATATTTTAGTAATGCCCGGTCGTAACGGAAGCTCTCTTCCATATGGATCTGTTACGAGCACTAGCTTCCGCTCTGTAACCGGATGGACACAGGATGGTAGCGAGTATTACGATTATGGGGCGATCATACTACCAACAAATTTAGGCAATACTGTAGGTTGGTTTGGTTTTGGTGTGTATTCTGACTCTGACTTGGTAGCATCTGTGGGAAACATCTCTGGTTATCCTGGTGATAAGCCTACGGGAACACAATGGTATGATTTTCACAAGATTGCAAGTGTTAACAATCGCAAAGTTTTCTACGACATTGATACGTATGGTGGACAGAGTGGCAGTTCAGTATATCGTATTAAAGATGGGGGTCGCTATGGAATCGCGATTCATGCATACGGTGGAGCAACAACAAACTCGGGCACTCGAATTGTGACGCCAGTATACAATAACATGGTAGCATGGAAGGCATAGTCAGATTATTTTTTTTAACTTAATTCTGATGTGTAATGGTAACTCCTTTTTTTATTATGGTATGAATAGGGGATAAATTACGAGTGTAATTTTCGGAACAGTTAGAGATGAGACTGGCAATCCGGTGCCGCAAGCTAGAGTTTCATTTTTAGCTGGACCAGTACCACTTCCAGACGTTGCTGCACTAACCGATATTGATGGTACTTTCGCTCTTACAGCTCCAGTCGCCGGCGAATATGTTATTGCAGTTGATACAGAACAATTTTTCAGAAAGGTGACCAAAATTACCGTTGAATCAAATGAGGACAAACATATCTCCATCAGTTTGTCCACAACAAAGGATGCAAATTGAATATTATTCATATTTTCTTGAGCTTTAGAAAACTAAATATCTTTCTCCTCAGAAACTGAGCATTATGATGAGATTGCCATTAGTATCCGTTTTTTGTACAATATTTATTCTTTTCTTCTATAGAGAACAAAAAAGATTGACAGTAAAATTTAACTGAAATTGACAAATTTCATAGTCTGTGTAATATTGGGTTTATCTTTGATAATAATTTGTAATTTAGGCATATCTATTGTTTTTGGACAAAATTATGAATTTATTGAATCTACGCGTGGATCTTTTGATCTCAGAAGTGGAAACATAATTCGAGAACCAACTATCCATTCAGCATTATCAATTTTAAATTCTGATTGCCAAGGAGAACTAGCGATTTATATTCATGGTGTTTGGGCCACCAACGAGACCGCTGAAGAGCAAACGCAACGAGCATACTTATCATTAAAAAAAGAAGGATATCGAATACCTCTTGTCGGATTTAGCTGGGATTCAAATACTGCATTCTCACTTGATGATATTAATTTATCAAAACATGGGTGGGATATAGCAAAAAAAATTGCTAACAAGAACGGGCCTTTACTAGCAAAATTTATTCTTGATTACAAAAAAGAATGCCCCGATGACAAGTTACGGATAATTGCTCATTCACTTGGTTCGAGTCATTCTTTCTGCTATGCAGTCCCTTCATGACAATGAAATCATGAACGAAAATCATTCTGCTGCCTGGAACAAAAAAATCAAATCAGTTCACCTTCTAGGAGCAGCTGTTAATGCAGAGCAGATTTCATTGAACCAGAGTGATTGCACACACAATGTTCCTGCATTGAAGTGTTCTGGAGTTGCTATCGTATCGGAATCAGACCACTTTTACAATTTGTACAATCCTGAAGATAACATGTTAGGACCTGAACATGTTATCCTGCCTTCTTGTCTATTTTGTTTGTGTCCTCCGTTTTGTTATGAAGTTACATTCAAAAGCCCTTATCAAAATAGTGAGAATCAAAACGCCCTTGGGGCAAATAGAAAAGATAGTACGATAAGTGTGCCCTCTAATTACCGTGAACATAATGTATTATCTAAAATTATAGCTGATGCTGATTCCAACAAAGATAGTAAATGTGATTTATTAGTGAACTTGAAGAATTTCGGATATCCTTTTGATTACAATTATTGCACAATTACTAAATCGGGGGATAACCATTTTGGATATATGGGTTATAGAAGTAGTATAAATCCACAGACTGTAAGCACCAGTGGGGCAATAGAGATCGTAGTCGCAGATTGGAAAAATGACTCCTAGTACGCTCCAATAAACTATTGTCGATAACTTCGATACATTAAAGCACTTACCTGCATATTTTTCTAAGCTGTTTCCAAATGCAAGTATCGATCTTAATGTCATAATGATTATTAATTGTGACGATTTCTACTTTATCTATCTATCTAAATGATATTCGACTCTTTCTATATGCTGTTATTAAGAAGGCTTGTAAAATAGAACTGATGAATAGTAAATTTAATTAATATTAACTAATCCAGATCCAACAATTAATCTTTTGCAGTTTTACATGCTAGGCAAAATTCAAGTAAACCTGCAGAAACCTCCGACATGACTTCCAAGGCTTCCGAGTATGTAGGTTGAAATTCTTTTGCTGTCTCGACTGTGTAAGCCATAATCTTTCGGTTTCCCGTATCGACGAAATGTAAGGCGTAAGCAAAATCGTGAGCTGTTCCAGAAGTGGGGTAAAGTCCAATTCCTGGCTCTACAGAATAAGAGGATCCACGCACCGAGGATATCGCCTCTTTAATTTTCATACCAGTGTCCTTAAACCAATCCAGATCGACTTTTGGAATGTATTCTCTATAAATGCTATCTCCTGGGGTTCCACGCTGACCATCGAATTGTGGATTATTAAAATTCATGTTCTGGTCCTCTGTTTGATGGTCATCATCACCCCATGGATAAAGTACCAATTCAGAATAAGAATGAACATCAATCATAAATTTGATATTGTTATACGAATCTATCATGTGCTTAACGTTTCTAGTTTCAGGTTCTGAAAATGCTGCACTTCCTTTAAAAATATCCGTACAAGAACTAGCACTAGTGCCTATTCCGCTTTTCCACAGAAATTCATAATTTCGATTGAGATCGACTCCTTTACAGGAAAGTCTACTGTTAGGGTTCCTATTTTTTCTCCACATTCCATCTCCCATTGGAGATTGTACGAATGCCCTACCATCAGGGTTTACTAAAGGAAAAATGAACACATCCAAAGTATCTACTATATCTCTAATAGTAGAAGAATCGTACGATTTAGATCCGAAATTTAATCCTGTTCCATTTGTATAGGCTTGGCATAAATTCAGGCAAAAAGTAATTAGGAGATCAGGGTTTATTAATTCACGAGCATGGACGCCTCCAATAAACAAAATGCCTGGTCGGGTTCCTTTGCCACTGGCTATCCTTACAGCATGACTAACACGGTTTTCATGAGTCCGTTCTAGTAGTGTTACCATTTCAGTGATTGGTTTATATTTTCTAACAAGGTGCTGCAACGCCGTTTCAATGCCTCTGTCTGATAGATATCCTCCGTGTGCAGCGGCTTCAATACCTCTTGCTTGTCTTGTTTCAGTATCCTGAATCCAACTACTAAATTCGATCGTTTCTTTTGTAGAACGTGTTCGTTTAGAGGATACCTCTTCCACAAGTACTTTATATCCATTTTCTACCACCACTCCCACTTGTTCCAGTGTAAGCAGTCCTTCTATAGTAAATTCATTATCCTTCATCATTTTCGATGTGGGTTGAAACAAATCCAATTCAAACTTTTGAAGCCCTATAAGGGCCGACTTGCTCGGAGAAAAGATTTTTACAAAAAATTTTGTTGCCAATTTAATCAATACTCATTTTTAGATCCATTGGGTATCTGTAAACATATCATATTAATAATAACAGACTTGTTTAGATGACTCACAGATAATATTCAGGGTACGTCAATAAAAACTTCGTGGTAAATCGCTGATTTTAATAAATTGGATAAAAGAACAATTAATCTGATGGTAGGAGTTGCAAATGTACGCGGGGTGCAATATTTGAAGAGACATTAATAGCAAGCTTGTATAACAAACGCCAACTGACAACAGACATCTGACATACAATTTGGGACTCCGATGTTTTATTCATGCTACTGTAATGTTATGCGATACCAACGAAGAATAGTTTATTCTTCTATTGTGCATCCCGATATGTTGGAATGTTGCAAAACAAAATTATCATAAACGATAAAAATGATTTGCTTATCAGCCATCATACAGATTCTCAAGTAATAGTATTGTATTACTATTGCTCTCTTTCTTTTAAATTACTTGTCATTTTTAAAATAGAACCATCATTTCGGTGCAGTTCTATTTCAAATTTTCTTTCTTCCCATGCCATTACGTAAATTGAGTATTTTCCATTACCATGTTTGGAATAGATCTTTTTATCAATTCGTTTATCCTGGAAAGTAGAATCAAAGGTGTACACCACATACTCCACTTTACCATCTTTAATAAAGTCAGATGATGGATCTAGCGATATATTCCAAACAACCCACTCAATCTCGTTCCATTCCGATTTTCCGATCTTATCTATTATCTTTACGTTGACCTTTATTTTTTCACCATCATCTGTGATATAACGAATATTTCTAGTCAAGTTGTTTTTAATTAAGAAATCCTGAATTTTCTTTTTCAGTGATTTACTTTCGTACCCCGATTTGTAGCCAGGAATAGAGAGTAAATTTTTAAGAAACTCTTTGTCTTCATCCTTTAAATCTTGACTTTTATCAACGGTAATTTGCAAATTATGAAAGTTCCAATCCACTAAATTTGTATCTTTCAAATCAAGTAGTCCTAGCAATTTCACAATTAATATTTCGTTATCGGAATTAGATCGGTCGTTATTTAAGTAACGTAAGCATATTAACATAATTATTGTTATTATTTTAGTAGATCTATCTTTAATTGTCTCCAACCTGTCCAAAATACTTTTTAGTAATATCTCGGCTTCAGCATATGTTTTGAGCAGAATCAAGTTCTGCGATTTATTCATTTTGACTAAAGTCGATGTGGGATTCAATTCTGCACATCTGTCAAAATATGATTTGGCAGAAGAATATTCGTGTTGGCCATCGCTAAGAATACACCCCATCGCGAGCAATACTCTCCAGTCATCATGTTCACTCACTCTTATTGCGTCTGTGATCATCTTTGAAGCATCACTATATTTTCCAATTTTGTAAAATAATATCCCAAGGGACGTCAACGCGTTGACGTGATTAGGATCTTTTTCCAGGATTTTTTGAAATTGCTGGATCGACTTTGTAAATTTCTTATCAGTATCTTTGCCTTCTATTTCCTCGTATGTTAAACCTAAATTGAATAAGGCATCAGTATTGGTCCTATCCATTTCTAAAATGCTGTTAAATTTATCTATTGCTTCATGATATTTTCCGAGTTGCATTTTGGCTACTCCAATTTTGTTTAATAATTTGATATTTAATACTTTGATATTGTTTTTGTCTCCCTTCATATCCGAAGACTCTGATACTTCCATGTACATATGATTTGCAAAATAATGATTTATTCGGGTCAAATACTTTCTTGCTTGTTTTCTTTCCAACGCATCTAAACGAAATTTCCAAAAGTTACATAGTTCTGCTATCTCTGGATAGAGGTACGGATACCTTTCTAATTTTTCTAAATTTTTTTCTATATTTCCACTGATGTCATTCCTGACTATAACCAGTGTCCTATACATACGTTCGTAGCAGGAATGAATGTCCTTATCTGAGTAGTAATCATTCATAGAATAGGTCACATACTCCTTTACGATTTTTGCGTTCAAATTTGTAATTGTAGACAAAATATCCCGCGGTTCCTCAGAATTAGTATTTTCCATTAAATCATTTTCAAGAGACTCGATTTCTTTGTACGCTCTACTAGTATCAATCTCATTATTTAAAGCGTTACGCTCCTTGAATAAATTATAAATAATATTGCTTTGATTTTTCCATTTAGTGATATACTCTTTTATATATTCAACGTATTCTTTTACGATTCTTGCGGTCAATTCTGTAATAATGGACAAAAGCTCGGGTGGTTCTACTAAATCAGCATATTTTCCAATGGTATTGATTTTTTTATAGAATCTTCTAGTATCAATTTCAGTATCTAGAGCATTATCGTCTTTGGATAGATTATGAACAACATTGCTATGAGAATTTTCATTTTTACGTTCGAATCCGATCAAAACGATTGTTCTGAATAAGGTCAATAACCCTTCCTCAATATTGGATACATTCTCCAAGCATTCTTTCAGGTCTGTGATACGACTACTTTTTGCTTTTTGATCTTGAGTTTTTCTCAGTTGTTTGTAAAAATTATCAATTTGATTAATGAGATTTAGACAGTCATGGAAATTAATTCTATAAATGTCGGCACGCAGTTCACTAATTAAAAGCTCCGTTAAATCCTTAAATTCTAGATTTATGTGCGTAACGAGATCAAAACATCGGTATATTAGATAATCCTCGTGGAATTTATAAACTGCTTCAAATGATTGATTTATTTTTGCTCTCAAGTGACTCAAAGAATTTAACATAGAATACATAATGCCTATGATTGAACCGAAAAATTCATAATCTGTATCTTCTGGGAGTAACGGAGGAAGCTTATCAATAGAGTCTTTAACCAAGTTAAAATGAATTTTTTTAAAGATATTTATTATAATTTCCTGATAAGTGTTTTCGATATATTTTTCCATTTCTTGCCTGCTTAGTGGTGTTTTTGGATCGTCTAACCTTTTAATCAATTCAGTAACTTCTCGATTTTGATCCCTTAATTTTTGCCGATCGATATCTAATGCGTATTCCAATGCGTGCACCTTCAAGGTTGATAAAATACCTGATACGTTTTTCATTTCATCTTTAAATCTCAAAGGGTCGTGGGAACTCATGATATCTTCGTCAAATGCTTTTATTGTATCCTGAATTTTATTTAGTATGTCGCTTGGAATTTTCTTACTTTGGACTACTTTTACCTGATAGTCTCTTTCCGCTTTTTCGATTGGTTGTTCAGATGAAATTAATTTAGCGACCTCTTCTTCTGGATAAAATACTTGCTTCATTTTTACCTCCCGATCATTTTTAATTTTGTACTCGTCTCTTGCATCAACATATGCCTGTGGAATATTTCTTGATCTTTTGTAATGTGTGTAAAAAATAGATGCAAAATCAGTTGCGCTATACTCACTAATTTCTCCCTCATTTCCTATTATGTATTTTATATTTTTTAACTGCAAAAGTTCTGAAATCTGGTCAGCCGAATAACATGCATTCAAAAAAAGTAATTGGATGTCTTTTTTATTTTCAAACAAGGTCTTTAACCATTTTGCAGAGATTGAATCTCCATCTTGAAGCACCAGTCCATGGTTTGTTCCGTGACCAGTAAAATGAACAATATCAGGCTCGAACCCAAAGATATCTGTAATCGTATCTCTATCAATGTACTGAATGACGTGGGTTACGTAATCATGTTGTTCTATATTGAGTCCTTCAAAAATATCATTACTGATACTATTAATTTCCAAATTAACTTGGTCTAAATAATCATGATCTTTAGGCATTGCAGAAATAAACATTATTCTTAGGGGCATATTTTTTATTCTCGCATTTCAACGCCGAGCGAACGAATTTCTTTCACAATTTTACAAACTATTTTTTAAATTGTGAATGGCCTAGCGTTATCGAACGAAGGATCCTGTTTTCCGTCTTTAAAATATTTTGGATGCTGATCCGAATCCATCATTAAATTATAAATTAATTTGTGAAATTTTTTATTGGATCCATCAAATTTGCCGTTATCCCAAATTTTCTTAAGACTTGATGTAAAGTAACCATTATAGGTCCCATCCTGCGATAATTCATTATCTTGACAGCCAGATATAAGCAGAACTGAAGCAATGGGTTGCTTTTCTTTGTTACTAATGTCTTTTAATATCCTATCATAAACCGATTTGTTTTGATCATACGTTTGAGATAGTACTATATCTGGTGCAAATCTATATTTATTACCCTGTTTGTCAACATTTGATTTAAATTTGTCAATTTCAATTTTTTTTTGCAGTGCTTTGCCCTTCACTACGGTTCCGCTGTGACAGGAGTCCGAAAGCACAAAAATCTTTATACCCTCTTTAAATTCGCGAAGGCAATAATTTAATTCATCATCTACAAACTGTCGGTCATATAAACACCATGTCTCATCCAGATAATCGTCTTCGTCATTATTTTCATCTCTTAATTGTCCCCCGTGTCCCGAATACGAGAGGAAGAAAAAATCCTTAGGCGCTAAAGCCTGTGCAGCACTATGTATGCTACTTTTTACGTTGTCCACCGTAGCATCTTTAGTCAACAGTTTTTTTACTTCAAAATTTGAAGTAGCGGCTATATCAGCCATATCATTTGCATCATTTTCGCATCCTGCTAACTGACCATCCCAACCGCCGTAATGTTTTGGGTCCACACTATTCAAACCAATATTTAAGGAGATGCCCTTCGCCATAGCCATTCTTCTTAGCATGATAGTATTTAACTTCTGCGGTGTGATTTGGAACAAACTTTCGATAATCGACCCGCATATCCAAAACATTGCTAATTTTCTCATAAATGATCTACTTGTTCTCTAGAATAGAACAATTGAATGAATGCCTATTCATTGTTGCGAACATTTGTTACTATACAACGAGCAGATAAGTATTGTCAATTAATGTTCTATATTAAAATATATATTAAAATCTATGAATTGGGCAAAGATTAATCTCCCACAAATTAGAAACTAAAAACTTGAATAGATTCTGTTTCCTCCAAAGATATTTCTTAACTAAACCGTGAGAGCTTCACACCGTCATATCCACCTAAAGTAATATTCATTATATCGGAGAATCCGAGAAAATGTTTACAAAAATAATCTAAGCTTAAATCAAAAATATTATCTCTATTGCCAGAGTGTTGTCTACACATTTAAAAGAATGTTTCATAAAAACCATTCATAACAAATGTAATTTTCTATTTAGAGACAGAAATCTTTAATAATTAAAAAATGATGTGTGCAATATGGCTGATATAATAAAAGCTTGTATTGACAAACATGTAGAAAACAAAGACAACCCATATGAAAAGCCAACAACCAAAATGGCTCTGATACGAGCGAAGCTGTGGGAACCAGGACAAACACTGCGCGTAAAATTTATGGATGGTGATCCAGAAATCCAAGGAAAGGTGAAAGAAAAGGCTAAAGATTGGGAGAATTTTGCAAATTTAAAATTTGATTTTATTTCTGAAGGGGATGCAGATATCAGGATAGCCTTTGAGAGAGATGGATCGTGGTCTTATCTTGGTAAGGATGCCTTAGACATTCCACAGAATGAACCGACAATGAACTATGGGTGGTTGGAAATCGATTCTCCTGACGAAGAATATTCGAGAGTTGTCAAACATGAATTTGGTCATGCACTTGGTTGTATTCATGAGCATCAGAATCCTGCCGGAGATATTCCGTGGGACAAGGAAGCTGTTTATAAGTATTTTATGGGTCCTCCAAATAATTGGACGAAGGCGCAAATTGATCATAATCTATTTGAAAGATATAGCAAAAATATTACAAACTATACAAATCTGGATCCTACATCGATAATGCTTTATCCAATCCCTGCACAATTCACGCTTAATCGTCAAGCAATCGGCGGAAGAAACAGCGACCTTTCTGACGTAGATAAGAACTTCATCAAAGAGCAATATCCATAGAGTAATTGAATTGTTCCTTTGGGGGGATTCTCCAAGTAGCAAACATTTTTGTAATTCATAGTTCTGGTGTTATCATGGCGAAGTTTGCGCGTGAGAATGCCTTTTTTAGTTACATTACAGGCTAAGTATTAAAATTGGTTTGGGCCGATATAATTAGTGAAATTAGCCGCTTGCAGCTAAATAGTGGCAAAGTTAGTGAGGACCTTGATAAGAGTAATCCTATTGTAGGACTAATCACACCAGAGTGGTATTACGCTGATTGCCTTGCAATATTTAATGACATAGACATAATTTGGGACAATTTAGAAAGAGTTGATGTAATACAGAATGTTGCAGATAAACTGAAAGAAACTAGATTGAATACGGGAAATTACAGTTTTGAAGCTAGTTTCTGTTCATGGTATCAACCCTACCATTATACACCTAGAATAAAGTGGGGTATTCATATAAGATATAGTAGTTGGTTGGGGATTGCAGCACTTTTTAATCAGGATTGTCCAAATTTGGTTTCAGATCCGATTGCCTCTGTCAAAGCCGCATTTTTTTATCTATTCATGCATTCATTATTCCATTATTTGACAGAATGTGCAGCCAGTACTCTTGAAATAATCCTGCAAGACCCATCTATCTATGCTAACTATCAATCATCTATTTATGAAGCCGTTTTTAATTCTCACGATTGTCTAGAAGAGTCTTTAGCCAATACCTACCTATTAGTTAGATCTGATGTATGTCATATTGAAAGAGCATATCTTAAGGAGATGCTACTAAAACAGGGACCAGGATATAATGATTTTCTTAAATATGTTGAACCAAAGTTCAACGATGGCGCTAGGAGATTGATCTCACAAATCAGCAGTGCAAAATTAAACCCTCCATCTGAAATTCCAATAGAGCAGATTATGAACATTTCCAGTTCAGTGGATTATCCTCATAATCATAATATCCCTATATGGCTTCACAAGAAAGCAATACCATTACACGATAAAGATGGATGAAGTGATATATTGTCTGACACACATTAAAAGGATTAAAAAAAGGGTAAATTTATTTATTATTAGTAAAAACTGTTCAATTTTTGAGAAACGAATTGCTTATAAACGTGTGTCTCGTACATAATTTGTGAGTAATTCAGAAGATATACCAGAACCGACTGTAAGCTTTGGTTCAAAACGAGCAACTAAAGGTACTATGGGACACGCAGAGGAATCTCCTGGCCATTCAGAAAAAATAATTACCAAAGGTGCGGCTAGCAAGGATAAGGATAACCAAGCAGGTGGTTTAGCTATCTTACCTCCATTTAGTAAAGCAAAGATAAAGTCGATTAGCTTCAAAGAAAAGGGTGATGTTTGATGGTCAACATATACTTTAGAAATAACTATCCTCACACCTTGTGGGTAGCCATAATGTTCTATTCTCCCGGTCCTTGTGGAGCATACGGTAGATGGGGAACACGTGGTTGGTGGACGATCGATTATGGCATGTCTAAATTCGTCTGGAAAGGAAATACGAATAATCGCTATTATGCTTACTATGCGGAAGCGTCAAATGGAGCAAAATGGACTGGACAAGCTGGACCAGTATCTGTATATCGCCAGGCATTTGATTCATGTTTAAACATTCGTGGCTCAGGAGCTTATACAAGAGTAGGTATGCGTTGGTTTGATGTGGACAATTATGATAACTACACTATGACCCTACGTGACTAAGGTTGAATTTCAAGAGATTTTATCAATATTTAAAACCTTGAAGCCATGGCTGTTCCGTGAAAGTATACTATAGTCAAATATTACATTACAAAATCATGACAAAATCATAACCCATGAAAATCTTTATAATCTGATTTGCATTATTTTTTGCTGTGAGTGCAGAACAGTCAAAAGGTTGGAATGAACTTGAAATTGATTTCAGAAAGCGAATTGATGAACTAAATATTTTGTTCAAGAATTGGATAGAAGATGTGCAAACAATGGACGTCGTAAGCGCCACCGGAAATTTGAAAGTAAAGATCGATTCTACGAAACAAGGAAGTATCATTGATCAATTACCTTCAGCAGAGGGGGAACTGACAATACGAGCTAGAACTACTATCCAACTTGACGGTGATATCCTATCTATATTACCAGAAAAGGCGTCTAATGTCGGATCTCAAATAGATGAGCAAATGATAAAAATACACAAAGAGACTGTGGATATGGCTATGAAGAATGTTTCGAATAATCTTAAAATCTTTACTGACGGAGTGGTTCAGGCAATCTCTTCGCTACAACAATTTAATATACTTCCAAAATAAAATTTTTATGAATGTATTCAACTTTTTTCTAATTTCTGAATTCACTCAAATTTTAGATTTGTTTGGAAAAAGTAATCTATCATCTAAATACCAGTTTAACGGTGCAGAGGATTTAAAATTTGTTATTGATACAAAACTCAATAAAAATAATGATTTAGTTTTCACGTTCAACTTTTATAAAAAAAATAAGAAGTTAGACTTTACGGATATGTCAACCGTTCATATACTAAATTTACTAGACAAGTTCAGGCTACATGTTGAAAATTTAGCTCCCTTTAAACAGAATCTAAACATACCAAATATAAAGATACCAAAATACAAATCGCTACTAGATCATAGTAAAATATTATTGTCATTAATGAAATCTATTATTAAGCAAAGTGATATCAGCAGAAAAATTTTATATTTATTCATAAATAAGTCCTTGAACATATATACTGTAAATGGACTCAATAACATTGGTATTGCTAGAACTATTGTTAAATCCTTTGATAGAATTGACATAATCTCTAATGAATTAATTAAAAATAAAAATTTAGATATTTTAATTAATTTACATGGTTTAAATATCGCATTATTCAATTATTTTGTTCAAAATAATTTGTCTCTGCTTTTTCATAGTCTAATGACAGTTATTACAATTGTAAGAATATGCATCCTGATGGTTTGGATATTATACAACATAGTGATTTTTACAATAAGCAGTTTTTCCTTTACCGATCCTATAAATATGTTAAACGGTTCTCTATTTTATGTTTTAAACCTTGTATTTCTTGCAGTTTGGCTTTTTTTGCCTAGAATGGCAATTGCAATAATAAAATTCAAAATGAAATCAGGCTCCAAATAGATGATCTTGTAAACTCGATTGGTAATCTTTTTGCCCATCTTTGCTCAAATATTTCGGCGCCGAAAAAGTTACAGTTGATAAAAGTAACTTTGGCAGCGATTTCGCAACCAAAACAATATACTGGTAATTTGATCGTATATCTTGCTTTAGATCTGATATAACATTGAGTTGTTTTTTCCAAATTTTTTATTCTCATTTAGTATTTGTTTAGAGCAAATTCCAGCGCAAGTAATGAATTATGAAAATATATTGGAGCTTTGCCTTGTACTATTTCTAAAATAGAAGGTCGGCAAAACATGCATTCCAATGAGAGCTCGTAAGTTCAGATACTTCTTTACTCCTTGTTAGACATTACTATTTTGAAAATTTTATCGAATCTATCATTTTCTGTAATTCAGGGAGATTCTTCTCAAACTTTGAAGCCTCATCTCTATAGGTAACAAGATAAGTTTTGTCACTTGATTGTGGAGAGATTAAAATATCCATTGATCTTATAGTTCCTGCTTTAGCATCACTAAAAGTATAGTTCATTGAAACTGAACTGTAATTTGCATTGATTGACGTACGGGGCGAGGCACTGGCGGTATAATTTTTGAGTGATGACTCGTAGTAATTTGTCAATGATTCAGTAGCTTGATTCATAGACATAGATGGATATGTAAACAAGTCAATTGTTTGAAGGTACTTGTCATCTTTATCTTCTCTAGGGGAAACAAATCTGACACTTTCAGTGTTTAGATCTTCTTTCTTCTCCCATCCTGCCGGATATAGCAGGCTAATTCCAAATCCTGAATTTTCGTAAACTTGAAGATCTCCTGTCTCTGTTTCTGTCTCTGTTATGTTATCTGTTTCTGTCTCTGTTATGTTATCTGTTTCTGTCTCTGTTATGTTATCTGTTTCTGTCTCTGTTATGTTATCTGTTTCTGTCTCTGTTATGTTATCTGTTTCTGTCTCTG
>DATBMS010000058.1:0-3381 GCA_036554685.1 Nitrososphaeraceae archaeon
TCATTGATTGAATTAAGAACTCGGAAGCTTTTAGAAAATTCTAATGCAAACGCAAATTTGTCTTATCCTTCATTGTCAACTGATGATTATTCCAAGTTAACTGATGAAGAAAAATATATTTTCGAAGAAGAAAGGAAAGTATTGCAAAGAAAAGATCTGATCATACAATCTTTAATCGATGGAAATGTGAATAATTTAGATTCCCTTTCCAGAATCATAAGGTCAAAAATGATCATTATAAGATTCTTGGAACCTATCGATCAGTTCATGGGTGTGGATATGGAAAAATATGGCCCATTCATAAAAGAGGACGTTGCAATTTTACCTTTTGAAAATGCACGGTCCTTGATTGAAAGAAAAGTAGCAATTGAAATAAACGATTTGCGGTTTCATATCAAAGAAACATAGATATTTGCTCCAATTACTAACTGTTAGTTAGTCTTCTTGCCTCATAATGGTGTCGATATAGATCAGTATATTCTACTAACTATTTACCCAATTATAGCATTTTTTGCAATAGCTATTGTTGGTAAGAAATTTAATCTTGGCGAGGCTTTCAGGTATTTTTTTCAAGGTTTAAGCTGTATCTTGTTTGCAGTTTTTTATATAATGCTGATCCCAAGAGGAGGAGCACAGGGTCTTGCCATAATTTTGATAATGTTTGGAATCTTACTATTTTTTATGGCCAGAAAGCAAAAGATATCTCCAAAAGATCAAACTCAATAGAAAATAATAGCATACATATCTTGATAGCTCCTTAGGATCTTGTCTAAACTTTCGAATTCTTGCTGTAGGATTGAGATTGAGAGTACCTTCTTCTTCTATATTCAATTAATCCCATTAACTGATATCCATACTCCAAATTGTGTTTAACATGATTGATTCCATGTGAACCGTGTGGGACAAATTTTCCATCTAGAACATTTTCCACATAGGTCTTGACCTTTCTTATCGAAATTGTAGCATGTTGAAGTTGTCTATCATTAAGAGTTCTTCCCAATTCCTTTTCAATTTGACGACTAAACTCCTCAGATCCGATCAATTTTGAATATTTTTGTAATTTGTTATAATTTACGCACAAATCAGTTATTTTCTTGTAATCTTGTTCCGGGATTTTTGTAAGCAGGTCGTTCAGTTCATTCTTTTTCCTTCCGGTAATTAGGCTAAGACTATTAACAAGATCTTTCTTGCTCAGAATATTTTCCTTTACAGTAGCTGGTAGCAAAGGTTGAGTAGATGGAATATCTATTGATTTTTTAGTTTCAATATTAACAGTTTTCTGAACATCAGCGACAATAGGTTCAGAGATATCTAATTTTCTATTTACAGCATCAGTTTTGTTTTTCAGATAATATCTTTCCAAACCATAAAGATTTACCTTTTCGCCACTAATATCAGAGCCTCTTCTAATAATTGAAATTATATTCAGAATGATTTTGGGATAATAATTTTTCAATTCATTATCAATGTTATCATAATTTTCCATAATGTCTTTGTATATGCTAAATATTGCATCACTTACTACTTTATTCATTAGTTGGTTGTCTGAATTTACATTTGTTCCATATTTTTTGTTGTCCAAACCTCGCGCTCCGATTGTCAAAAAATCACAAAGTTCAGCATTCGAAAATACGTATTTATTTTCATCACTTGATACAACTATTGCTTTCATTATATTTATCCAAAAATCATCATTGTTTGAAGTTTCCAGATTCTTAACCAAGGACGATGTGTTCTGTTTTATCTTATCGTCGGTTATTCGTAATTCATCTAAAGTTTGAGAAAGTATTCTTTCTGGATTGATACTATTATTTCTATTTGTCAATAGTTGGTCACTGTTATTATGGTATAATACTAATTATAATATTTCTATTTAAAGTAAATTCCTAATAATTCACTAAAATCGTTATCGATACGATTTCTTTTTGATTTTACTAATTCGCTCATTCCTGGCGTGTTCATTCCAAAGTTATGATATTTTTAATATTTTCCCTTTATTTTTCCTAATTAACGCCGTGATCTGTTTTAAAATCTTGTTGTTTTGGAGTTCAACTTGCTCTTCGTTGTTTCCCTTTGAAATTAATTGAATTCTTATCGTAGGACTATTATCGACATATCCACGGGGATGGGTTTTCAGATATAATCTGTCATTTGGTGCTGAATCAACTATTTTTGTTAATCTGGAGGATATCATGGCCTCACTAATACCCTTAACAAGGTAGTTAGTCTCCCTTATCGTAAAATTGCCTATTTCTCCTTTCATTTGAGGTAATATGCTTTTTGTAGCTATCGCTTTCATTTCAATTGGAACTCCGGGCAGACATATAATTTGGGTTTTGTGAACACAAAGGAGTATCCCAGGTGCATTGCCTTCAGGATTTTCTATTGGGGTGGAGCCTGTTGGAATTATTGCCATTTTCAATCTGGCCTTATTTATCTTGACTCTTCGATGTCTGTATCTATAACTTTTTTTTACCATATCCAGTGCAGTACTGTTCAATCTCAATTTTTTTTTCAATGCTTTACCAATTCCTAGTAGAGTTTTATCATCATAGGTAGGACCTAATCCACCGCAAACAATTATCCAATTAGGGTTCCTGTTAAGGGAATCTAGTAAGGCAAGCTTGATTTCATTTAAATCATCTCTAACTACGACTACCCTTCTAACGAATCCGCCAATTTTTGTAATTTTCCTTGACAACCAATGAGCGTTCGTATTTAATGTTATACCTGATAGTAACTCGTTGCCAATACATAAAATATCAACAGTATACATTAGAGAATCTTTCTTGGTCAATAAGCAAACGTATTTTAAGATTGAAAACTATTGTGACAAGCCGCATATTTGAAATGCAAACATAATATACCCAGCAATTATTGTTGATTTTCTAAAGGGATAGAAATTGTTGGTATCCTTTGGCATTAATTCATATTTTATTGAGGATGCTTCTGTTTTTGATATCGTTAGATGGACTAGTTGGTCCCCAAGTAGAATTTCCCAAGGCAGCACTATTGCAGCATCTTTTTTTGCTGCAATCATACAGATTACTCTTTTTGAGTCTGTTTTGTCTAAAATAACTGAGTAGTCGCAGTCATCATTTTCTTTAAATGGGTCCTCAGTAGTAAATGGATCAATATCAATATGTTTCTTGATTTGTTCTCTTAAAGAGACTGACAATTTGTTCATTATCGCCAAATCTGTCAAAGTTAGTGTTTTTAATTGATTCGGGCTCGGTGATTGTACTTCCGTTGCTGATAACATAGGCTATGGAACTGATATGTTGATCATTATATAATTTTTGATGTTTATAAACACTCATGTGCCCAACATTTATAGAATTATAAAGATTATCAATAATAAATCCAATGCCGGGGTACCCA